>NZ_JAPEPF010000002.1:2017272-2353484 GCF_026340595.1 Streptomyces sp. NBC_01363 | reverse complement strand
TGCACAAGCGGGACGACCAGGGGATCGTGGCCGAGATGGAGCGGCTGGGCGGCAGCGACGTGCGGATGTTCCAGGACCCCGAGCTGCGGGCCCTGTTCCTGCCGGTGATCCGTGCGGACTACGAGGCCGTGGAGACGTACCGCTACCAGCCGGGGCCGTCCCTGCCGTGCCCGGTTCTCGCGCTGCTCGGGGACAACGACCCCATGGCGACGCTCGACGAGACCCGTGGCTGGGCCGAGCGCACGACCGCGCCGTTCGAACTGCGGACCTTCTCCGGCGGGCACTTCTACCTCAACTCCCATGCGGCGGCCGTGACTGAGGCGGTACGGGAGAACATCGCGTCCCTGAGCAGCTGATACCGGCGAAACTCCGCCGCGTTGGGATCTGCTGGACTGGTCGGTGCCTGCCGACGGCGTTGCCACGTTGGTGCGGTGTTGATCGATTGAGGGCGCGTCAGGGTGTGTAGGGGTCGGGTTGGGGCCTGGCTTACGCTGCGATGGGCTGGTCGGTGGCGCCGGTGATCTCGTCCCAGATGGCGAAGCGGGTGGTCATCTCGGTGCGGTATTCGGTGGCGGTCATCAGGTGGCGGCGTGGTCGGAAGTGCGGTGGGATGCCGCTGAACGCGGCCAGGAACCGCTGGGCCCCGCCGGTACGGCGGAAGCCCTTCATCGCGCGTTCGCGCTGCCTCGTCGGCTGATGGCTGTTCTCGGCCCGGTTGTTCAGGCCCTTGTGGGCGCGGTGCTCTACGGGGGGCATGACCTCGCGGTGGGCCGCGCCGTAGGAGCGGAGCTTGTCGGTGACGATCGCCCTCGGCACCGAGCAGGTCTTCTTGAGCAGTTTGCGGAAGAACCGCCTGGCTGCAGCGGTGTCCCGCCGGTTCTGGACCAAAATGTCGAGCACGTTGCCATCGGCGTCGACGGCCCGCCACAGGTACTTCAGCTCACCGTTGATCCTGAGGAAGACCTCGTCCAGGTGCCACTTGTCGCCCGGCTGCACACGCCGGCGGCGCAGGCCGTTGGCGTAGGCCTGCCCGAACTTCGTACACCGGCGGCGGACCGTCTCGTGGGAGACGATCACGCCGCGTTCGAGCATCAGCTCCTCGACCTCGCGGAACGACAGCGGGAAGCGGAAGTACAGCCACACGCAGTGCGCGATGATCTCCACCGGGTACCGGTGCCCCTTGTACGACGGCGGCGCGCTGTCCACGGACGACCCCTCCCAGCACGACCAACCAGAAGATCATCCCAGGCCGGTCAGTCAACGTGACAGTGCCAACGCGAGGGCGGCGGCCCGAAGGCGAAGGCCCAGCCCGCCGGGTACCGACCTGGATCACCCCGAACACCCGACATGGCGCACACCACGGGCGTAACCCTCACCACATCGAGCAAACCTAGCGCCTACTCGGTTTTCGTGCTTTCCTGTGCTTGGCCCGCAGGTCGAAGGCCTCGCCCGGCCCGCGGCTCAGGCGCTCCCCGCCCCTTCTCGCCCCGCAGGGGCACGGCCACCAAGGAAGTTGGTCATGAGCACATCCGAGACACGGCACACGTCTGCCTCCCCGCGGAACGTCGTCACGGACACAGCGCAGGACGCGCCGCCGGCCGGACGCGGCGCCAACCTGGGCGGGCTGCTCTCGCTGCTCGCCGTCGGCAACATCGCGATGTACATGGTCTACATGGGGGTCGGGCAGGTTCTGCTGCCGCTCCAGGTGGAGGCCATCGACCCGGCGGACAAGGTCGCCAACTTCGGTCTGGTCTCCGGCATCTCCGCGATCTTCGCGACGCTCTTCAACCCACTCGCCGGTGTCCTCTCGGACCGATCCCGGCGGCGAAATCCCTGGATCCTCGGCGGCGGCATCGCGGCCCTGGGCGCGCTCGCGCTGCTCGGTGCGATGAAGTCGATCCTCCTGGTCACCATCGGCTGGTGTCTGGTGCAGGCGACGATGAACGTCTACCAGGCGGCCATCACCGCGGTCGTGCCCGACCGGGTGCCGGTCGAGCGCCGCGGGCTCGCCTCGGCGACGGTGGGCATCGGCATCCCGGTCGGCTCGATGGTCGGTGTCGCGCTGGCCACCATGTTCGTGCCGCACGACGTGCCCACCGGGTATCTGGTGCTCGGCGCGGTCATCGCGGGCGCGGCGGTGCTGTTCACCTCGCTGGCGCGGGAACGGAAGCTGCCCGAGCAGGACACCGTGCCGCTGGGCAAGCAACTGGCCGCGTTCGCGGCGGCGCTGCGGGTGGCGGACTTCCGGTGGGCGTTCGTCGGCCGGTTCCTGCTGACGCTCGGCTACTTCGTGATCGTGGTGTACCAGCTGTACATCCTCCAGGACCACATCGAGCTGCCGAAGGGCCTGAGCCCGACCGACGCGATCACGATCATGACGCCCGTGAACTCGATCGCGATGCTGGTCGCGACGGTCGCCGGCGGTGTCCTCTCCGACCGGATCGGCCGCCGCAAGCCGTTCATCGCGGCCTCCTGCGTACTCACCGCGGCCGGCATGGTGGTGCCGCTGGTCAGCCCGGACTGGACCGGCATGCTGGTCTTCTCCGTCATCAACGGGCTCGGCTTCGGCTGTTTCATGGCGGTGGACACCGCGCTGGTCACCCTGGTGCTGCCGAGCGCGGAGGACGCCGCCCGCGACATGGGCGTGCTGAACATCGCCAACGCCGGCCCACAGATCATCGCCCCGTTCGTCGCCTCCCTGGTGGTCGGCGCGTTCGGCGGCTACGACGCCCTGTTCGTGGTCGCCGCCGTGGTCACCGCCCTCGGCGCCCTGTCCGTCGTCCCGATCCGCAGCGTGCGCTGACCGTCCCAGCCGGGCCGGTCCCCCTCTTGGAGAACCACATGAGCACCACCCCCACCCTCCGTAACGACGGCCACCCCTACCAGGACCCGTCCCTCCCCAGCTCCGAGCGCGTCGCCGACCTCATCTCCCGGATGACCCTGGAGGAGAAGGCCGGTCTGCTCTTCCAGACCATGCTGACCATGCACCCCGACGGCCGCCCGGTCGAGGCCGGCGAGGATTCCATGGTCTCCACGGACACCACCGGCATGGTGCGCTCCAAGCTCATGAGCCACTTCAACCTCTTCGGCACCGCGGGCCCACGCCAGATGGCCGAGTGGCACAACACCCTCCAGGAGATGGCCGCGAGCACCCGTCTCGGCATCCCGGTCACCGTCTCCACCGACCCCCGCCACTCCTTCACCGCGAACATCGGCGCCTCCATCGAGGCCGGTGCCTTCTCGGCGTGGCCCGAGCCAACCGGTCTGGCCGCCACCCGCGACCCGGAACTGGTCCGCCGCTTCGCCGATGTCGCCCGCCGCGAATATCTCGCGGTCGGCCTCCGCGTCGCCCTGCACCCGCAGATCGACCTGGCCACCGAGCCCCGCTGGTCCCGCCAGATGGGCACCTTCGGCGCGGACGCCGCACTCACCGCCGAGCTGGTCCAGGCGTACGTCCTCGGCTTCCAGGGCGAGCGTCTCGGCCCGGACAGCGTGGCCACCATGGTCAAGCACTTCCCCGGCGGCGGCCCGCAGAAGGACGGCGAGGACCCGCACTTCCCGCACGGCAAGGAGCAGATCTACCCGGGCGGAATGCGCGAGCACCACCTGGCCCCGTTCAAGGCGGCCATCGCGGCCGGCGCCTCGCAGATGATGCCGTACTACGGCCAGCCGGTCGGCACCGACTGGGAAGAGGTCGGCTTCGGCTTCAACAAGGGCGTGATCACGGGGCTGTTGCGCGATCAGCTCGGCTTCGGCGGCATCGTCTGCACCGACTGGGGCCTGCTCAACGACGAGGCGATCTTCGGCGAGATGCACCAGGCCCGCGCCTGGGGCGTCGAGCACCTGACCGTCGCCGAACGCGCCGCGAAGGCGATCGACGCGGGCGCCGACCAGTTCGGCGGCGAGTCCTGCCCCGAGGTGATCGTCGACCTGGTCCGCTCCGGCCGCCTCTCCGAGGACCGCATCGACCGCTCCGTACGACGTCTGCTGCGCGAGAAGTTCGTCCTCGGTCTCTTCGACAGCCCGTACGTCGACCCCGACGCGGCCGAGGAGATCGTCGGCAACGGCGAGTTCCGCGCGGCCGGCCAGTCGGCCCAGCGCCGCTCACTCACCGTCCTGGTCAACCACGAGCGGACACTGCCGGTTGCCGACAAGCGTCCGAAGCTGTACGTCGAAGGGCTCGACGTGCGGGTCGCGGCCCGGTTCGGCAAGCTGGTGGACGACCCCGCGGACGCGGACCTCGCGGTGCTGCGCCTGTTCACCCCGTACGAGTTCCGGGAGAACAAGTTCGAACAGCTCTTCCATTCGGGGCGCCTGGACTTCACCGAGGAGGAGCTGAAGCCGGTCCTGGACCTCCTCGACGCCGTACCGACCGTCGTCTGTCTGAACCTGGAGCGGCCCGCCGTCATCCCGGAGATCGCCGAGCGGGCGGCGGCACTGATCGTCGACTTCGGCGCGAGCGACGAGGCGCTGCTCGACGTGGCTTTCGGGCGGGCCAGGGCGGAGGGCCGGCTGCCGTACGAGCTGCCGCGCTCGATGGCCGCTGTCGAGGCGTCCCGGTCCGATGTGCCCCACGACACGGCCGATCCGGTCTTCCCCTTCGGGGCCGGACTGGACCTCTGAGACGCTTCGGACACCCGGATCCCCGCCCCCCACCCCACAGAGCAGGAGTCACCCCTGATGACCACCAGCCCCACCGTCCTGACCAGCAGCGGCCCCGTGCGCGGCGAGCGCCGCGAGAGCGGGATGCGGTTCCTCGGCATCCCGTACGCCGCGCCGCCGGTCGGTGAGTTGCGGTTCGCGGCTCCGGTTCCGCCCGAGCCGTGGACCGAGGTGATGGACGCGACGGCGTACGGGCCGACCGCTCAGCGCCGTCCGTTCGGCGAGGTCACGACCATTCCCGAGCCGACCGTTCCGGGCGAGTCGATCCTCAACCTGAATGTGTTCACCCCGGACGTCGCCTCCCCTGCCGGGAGCGGTCTCCCGGTCCTGGTGTGGATCCACGGCGGCGGTTACGTGGCCGGTTCGGCGGCCAGCCCCTGGTACGACGGGGCGGCCTTCAACCGGGACGGCGTGATCGTGGTCTCGTTCGGTTACCGGCTGGGCATCGAAGGCTTCCTGCACCTGGCGGACGCGCCCGACAACCGTGGGGTGCTCGACTGGATCGCGGCCCTTCAGTGGGTGCGTGACAACATCGCGGCCTTCGGCGGCGATCCGTCCAAGGTGACCGTCGCGGGTCAGTCGGCGGGCGGCGGCGCGGTCCAGACACTGCTCGCGACGCCTGCCGCGCAGGGCCTGTTCCGCGGCGCGATCTCGGTGTCCGGAGCGGTGATGCAGCCGCAGGGGCGGGACATGGCGCTGACCATCTCCCGCCTGTTCACCGAGCGGACCGGAGTCCCGGCGACCGCCGCCGCGCTCCGCGACAAGTCCGACGACGAGCACCTCGCCCTCATGGACGCGTTGAACGCGCCCGGCCCCGAGCGCCAGTCACTGCCGCTGGTCGTCCTCGCCCCCTTCGCCGACGGCGAGCTGGTCCCCGCACCGGTGATGGACGCTCTCACCACCGGCGACGCGGGCACCGGTACCTCGCTGATGCTCGGCTTCACCTCCCACGAGTTCAACCTCATGCCCGCTCCGGACGGCGGCGAGGAGATGCTGCGCGCCGCGCTGGCCGCCATGGGCCTGGACCCGGACCGCACCCAGCGTTTCCTCGACCTCAACAAGGACACCCCGGGCGCCCTCCTCGGCCAGGCGGCCACCGACACCACCTTCCGCGCCCCCTCGCTCGCCATCACCGAGGCCCGCGCCGCCCGGCAACTCCCCACCTGGCTCTACCAGTTCGAGTACACGTCCACCGCCGCGACCTACGCGGGCCTGGCGAGCCACTGCCTCGACCTGCCCTTCGCGTTCGGCTTGCCCGCCGACGCCGAAGGTGTCACCGCCGCTCTGGGCGAGAACCCGCCGCAGCGCTTGACCGACGCCATGCACTCCGCCTGGGTCGCCTTCGTGACCGATCTCGACCCGGGTGCCGGCTGGCCCCGCTACACCACCTCACAGCGCTCCACGATGATCTGGGACGCCGAGCCGCACACCGAGTCCGACCCCCTGGGCCCGGTCCGCGGGATCTGGCTGGGCTGACCCGGACGGCGAGGCGGGCCGGTCAGCTCTCCGGCCGGTCCTCCTCGCCACCGGACCGTTCCGGCAGCCCCGCCCCGTCCACCGTCACCGACCGCAGCAACCGGTCGAAGTAGGCCCGCAGCCGCCCCACCATGTCGTACGTCTCCGGGGCGAGCGCCCACTGCAGCTGCAGCCCGTCCATCACCGCCGCGATCTCCGCGGCCAGCGCCTCCGGGTCGGTGTCGGGCTTGACCTCACCACGCTCGACGGCGTCCCGGAGCTCCCTGCCGATCTCCTCGATGACCATGCGGTAGCGGCCGACGAAGAAGTCGTGTGCGGGGTGGCCCCGCTCGCCCGCCTCCCCTACCAGCGCGTTGAACATCTTGGTGCGGCCCGGCCGGTCGGCGTTGTACGCCGCGAGGCCGAGCAGCGTCTGAAAGGTCTCGACGGCGGACTGCGGCTCGCGCGCGAAGAGTCGCTCCCCGCCCTGCTCGTCGGTCCGCTGCAGCACCGAGATCAGCAGATCCTCCTTGCTGCGGAAGTGGTGCAGCAGCCCACCCTGCGTGATCCCCACGTCCTTCGCGATCCGCGCGAGCGACGAGGCATGGAACCCCCACTGCGCGAAGTGCTCGACAGCGGCGTCCAGAATCCGGGCACGGCGCTCGTCACCCACGGCGTAGCTGCCACGAGCCGCGGTTCTACGGGGCTTTCCATCCTGCGTGCGGTCCATGCGGACCACCTTAGTAGGGTCGGGGACTGGCGCGGTTGCTGACGCTCCGTTTCCAGTCCCCGCCGCTTCAAACCGTGCATGCAGTTCTCCCGCACACGGCTTTCCGACATCGTTCACCGACTGGCATGCGCTGTCGCCCTGCGTACGTTTCCGGTAAGACGGTAGACGCCGAGCCGGGTGATCCACCCATAAGTAAATCGGGTGGCCCAATTCCTGCCCGCGAGTCTGTGTTTCGTGCTGGCGAAGATCGCCAGCCGCTCGTGGACGTAACCGTCGACCACGTTGAACTTCCTTCCGGAGTTTCCGTTGCGGAAGTACGCAGCCCATCCCCGCAGTACGGGGTTGAGATCGGTTACTACGGCGGATACCGGCCGCTCAGTTTTCGAGCGAGCGGTCGCCGCGCGGACCTTGTCACGCAGTACCCACATCGCTCTGGCTGAAGGCCAGCGTTGCAAGTAGTACCTGCCCCGCCATTTCCACGATTCCCTCTTCCGGTGGTGGAAGCCGAGGAAATCGAATCCTTGCCCGCCTCGGGTGAGGCAGACGATGCCGGTCTTCTCGGGGTGCAACCGCATACCGAGTCTTTCCAGCACTCGTGCCGCTAACTCACGGGCCTGTTCCGCCCGTTGTTCGGTCGGCGACAGGACCACGAAATCATCGCAGTACCTCACCAGCGTCCCCAGCCGGCGGCCCTCGCGCTGCCACGCCTCATCGAGAACGTGCAGCGCGACATTCGCCAGCAACGGGGAAATCGGTGATCCCTGCGGGGTTCCCGCCCCGGTCGGGGACGTCACCCCGCCCTCCAGAACTCCCATCCTCAGCCAGGCCCGGATCAGCTTCAGCATCGGCCGGTCCACCACACGCCGGGCCACCTGGGCCATCAGCGCCTCATGACCGATCGTGCCGAAGCAGTCCCGGATGTCGGCCTCGAACACCCACTCCCGCCGCTGGTTCGCCGCGACACGCACTGCCTCGCAGGCGTCGATCGCGGACCGCTTCGGCCGGAATCCGTAGCTCGCCTCGGTGAACTGAGCCTCGAATACTGGTTCAAGGACCAGTTTCGCAGCCGTCATCACCACACGGTCCGCCACGGTGGGGATCGAAAGCGGCCGGAACTCCCCAGGCCGCCCCGGTTTGGGAATCTGGACCCGCCGCAACACTGACGGACGATACGTATACATCCGCAGTTTCCGCGAAAGGTCCTGGAGGAATGCATCCACCCCCGAGGTTTCCACCGCGTCGACGGTCATACCGTCCACGCCAGGGGCGCCTCGGTTTGCGCACACACCGGCCCATGCCCGCCGAAGAACGTCCATGCGGTGGACATGGCCATACAGGGCGTGAAACCGGCGTTCGGGCTCTTGCTTGGCACAGTGGTACAGCGCCCGTTGCAGGGCTCGGACCTTGTCCAGAGGACGGCGGCCCGGTCCCGCGGCGCTTTCCTCCCGGCGGATGGAACTAGCCGAAACGGCACTCATCCGGGTCCCTCCCTGTTCGCGAATCACATCGATGAAGCAGGGGCCCTTCGCTCCCAGCGGGTTGTGTTGTCCCGCCGATCACCACTACTACGACCCCCTCCGACCGCCTCTCGGCAACCTGCCATTTCCCGGTTCTGCCGGTTATAGGAAGGCCACGCTTCCCGGGCCGCAAACCCGGGGCCGAGGAGGCTCTCTCCAGTTCCCAGAACAACCTTCCAACCATTCCACGCCCCTTACGCCGGGAGGTTCTTCAACGACCGCTCCAGGTCCGAGATCGTCTTCCGTGGCCTTCGCCAAACAAGCACAGGCTCGGCTCCTCCTTGGCCCGCCCCAAGCGGAGCGGGGGTTAAATGACGACGCTGCAGGCTTCACTTCATGTTGCGGACTGGTCGGTTGCACGCCCCCGGAGGGCGCTTGTCACTCCACTTCGACGCCACCATTTCGAGCGACGCCGGGAGTCAGCTACCGGGGACCCTGGCGTCTCCCCGAACCGGACTCACACCGGCTGGCTGTCCTGAGCTTGACGTCCGGTTACATCCCCACATCCCTTCTGAGCTGCGATGACGCCCGGACTGCTGGACGTACGCTTGGCGTTTAACGTCCACCCGGGGGCAGCTCGTTGAGCTGACCCCGGGCTTCGCCGTTCCGCAGACAGCAGAGCGGCCCTTGCGTGATCATGTCTTCTCGCTGAAGTCGACATGGATCACAACAAAGGCCGTGAGGGTGAGTCTGCTGGATGATGCAGCCCGCGTCGAGTCCCTGACCGTGTTGTCCCGGTTCCGGACCGACTTCTACGCCTGCCTGCCGGCACGCGCGGATGCGCTGTTTGAGCTGACCTACGCCCTGCCATGCACGGACGGGCCGGTCAAGACGCTGGTCGACCCGTCCCTGGCGCCCGAGCGCCGACGCGGGCACGGTGCCCTGTACGGCGCCTTGAACCATGGGCGGCTGGATGTGGTACGGCTGCGCAGAACGCTGTCCGGCCTGCCGTTGCCGCGCGCGGCCGACGGACGGATCATGCTGGCCCTGACAGCCTCCCCCTTCGGAGCCGCGCTCGGAGGCTTCCTCCTCGACCGGACCAGTGCCCCCGCCGTCCTCGTCGGCTGCGGTGCGCTGATGATCCTCACCGTCCCACCAGCATCGTTGTAACCGTCGGCCCGCGTCCAGATCAGCGGGGGCCGTCCCGATCCGCCCAGCGAGCCACCCACCGCAAACCGGGCACCGAACTGGTACTCGCCTGCCAGGCCACCTGCTGATCACCCATCAGCCTACCCACCGGGCCAGCACGTCCCGGACTCAATCGCCCCCGAGGTCGTTACTGGTCTTCCGGAACGCGAACCCCTCGCAATCATCGTCCCTTGAACCGAGCCGCACCCAAGTTACTTGTGCGGCGCGGGCCCCGTTGTGGAGCGGATCACCAGTTCGGGATCGAAGAAGAGTTCTCCCGTCGGTACTTCGCGGTTGCTGACGAGCGACAGGACGCTGCGGCCGACTTCGAGGGCGAGCCGGTCGGCCGGCTGTCTCACGGTGGTCAGGGGCGGATCGACAAACTCTGTGATCATGGAGCCGTCGTAGCCCACGACGGAGACATCCCCAGGGACCGAGAATCCCTGCCGGCGGATGCCGCGGATCGCGCCGAGGGCCATGTAGTCGCTGGCTGCGACGATGGCGGTGGCACCGAGCTGCAGCAGGGTATGCGCGGCTGCCTGACCGCCTTCGACGGTGTAGGACTGCCTGATCACCCAGCGTTCGGCGTCCTGGCTGCCCCGTTTGGCCATGGCGTCGAGGAAGCCCTGCACACGCCGGTCGGCCGGGTGGTTGCCGGCTGGCCCGGATGCCATGCCGATGGCGCGGTGACCGAGACGGTGTAGATGGTCCACGGCCAGTTCGGCTGCCAGCGCGTCGTCGGTGGAGAAGACGGGCGCGGGAACGTTGTCGGCGAACCCCCCATTGACACCGATGTACGGGATACGTCGGGAGCGGAGCATCTCGTACGTTTCGGTGTCGGCACCCTCCACGGTGTTGGACGAGGACAGGAACACGACGGCCGCGATGCCCTTGTCGATGATCGAGGCGATGAACTCCCGTTCCTGGACCCCTCCGGGAAACGCCGGGCACAACACGGCCTTGAGTCCGTGTGGTGCCAGTGCCGCCTCGATGCGTTCGGCGACGTCGGCGAAGAAGGGGTTGGAGACGTGCTCGGTGATCACCGCGACCAGTTGGCCCTCCACGGGCCTCTCGTAGCCGAGTTCCGTCATGGCCTTTTCGACGGCGTCCCTGGTCTTCGTCGCCACTCCTTGACGCCGGTTGATGACCCGACTGACGGTGGCCTCGCTCACACCCGCCCGGGCAGCGATCTCAACGATGCCGACCTTCATTCGTCCCCTTTTCACTGGCAGGGTCATGCGGTTTTCCGGATCAAGGCCAGCCCCATGTTCGGCACCGGCAGGTTGTGCAGGCCGGGGGTGAGCGTGATCCGGGTCCGCTCGATGATACGGCCGGAGGGATCACGGATCTCGGCCTCCACCTGCGCTCCCTCATCCTGGACCTCCAGCACCAGCCGGTTCTCGGCAGCCGCGTTGATCAGGACCGTCTCACGATGGACCGCAGGCTGCACCGGTACGGTCCTGTCGCTGAACACGGACACCACGTTCACCCCGTCCGCTCCGGCCCGCACCAGAGTGTAGAGATCGTCAGGGCGGCCGGGCTCGACCATTCCGTCGAGCAGTTGGGGGCGCAGGCGGCGCCACTGGGCCAGCCAGAAGCGGACCGCTTCGGCGTGGTCCTCAGGGAGTGCGTCGAGGCGCACGGAGACCTGCGGAACAGAGTGAAGTGCCCCGATGAGCTGCCGTGCGGCGGTCGTCGCGGGGGCCGTG
Source organism: Streptomyces sp. NBC_01363 (assembly GCF_026340595.1). Lineage (GTDB taxonomy): Bacteria > Actinomycetota > Actinomycetes > Streptomycetales > Streptomycetaceae > Streptomyces. The sequence goes on along the minus strand of NZ_JAPEPF010000002.1, from coordinate 2,342,283 downwards.
GTGTCCCACAGCAAGGGGTCGGAGTGGACGACACCGCCAACGGCGAGCAGTGCGGTGTCGATCGTGCGGACGCGGTTAGCCGTGGAGTCGGCCGGGCAGTCGAAGGACCTGAGCATGTTGCCGAACGCGGCCATGCCCGGACCGACGTAGGGTTGACGCAGTTCCAGCAGCAGATCGGATCGCTCGGCGAGCAACGCGGTGCGCAGTTCGGTGAGCAGGAGTGTGAGTGCCTGCCCGACATCGCCCCTGCCGTCGCCTGCGTAGGCCATGGCTTCGTCGAGGAAGTCGACCTTGAGTCCGTCGAGACCGTAGGCGCGCACCAGGCGGACGCACAGGCGGACGACGTGGGAGCGGACTTCGGGGCTGCGGGGGTCGAGGACGTGAGCACCGGGAACCTTGGCGAGGGCCGGGGCGTAGGAAGCCCATTGCTCGTAGCAGTCGGTCCGGGGGCCCAGGAGCAGAGGCGCGACCCAGGCCATGTAGCGCAGTCCGAGTCGGCGTACGCGGGTGACGTGAGTGGCGAAGTCGGGGAATTTGTCGGGGTCGGGGAGCCAGTCCCCCACCCCCGCGTATCCGCGGCCGCTACCGAAACGCTGCCAGCCGTCGTCCAGGATGAGTGTGCCGAAGCCCATGTCCGCGGCGAGTGCGGCCTGCTGCTCGACGGCTGTCGCATCGACCTGCTGGTTGAAGGCGTACCAGGTGCAGTACAGAGGCAGTCGGGCCGCTTCGGGAACTGGCATGGCAGCCGGAGTCTGCTTTTCGTACCAGCCGCGCAGCAGGCGCATGGCCGAGGCAACTGAGGGGCTGCGTGGTACGAAGAGGATGCGGTGCGGTGTGGTGGAAGGCGGCAGTTCGAGGTGGACGACGTGGGTGTCGTTCTCCTCGGAGACTCCGAAGCGCAGGGCGACCTCGGGGACGGGGTCGGCTGCGGCGAATGCGAGCAAAGTGGCGCCCGAGTAGTCGTAGAGGCAGCCGGCGGCAAGGCCGTCGATGAGGCTGACCCTGGACCTGCCTTCCCAGTCGGCGACCAGGGTCCGGCTCCAGCCTGCCTTCGGGTGCCAGTAGCCGGCCGTATCGCCAAGCGGGGCGGAGAGCCGGATCTCCACCGGTGAGCCGGGGGCTTCGACATGCAGCATTCTCAGGCCGCCGGGCACTTCGGACAGTGTCCAGGCAGGGTCGGCGCCCGGGGCCAGGACGGCGATCTCCACGGTGTCGAGCAGTGGCTCGAAGGTGGCGGGCGCCAGTTCCGCAGTGGTGACGGCCTCGGTGGACTGGGTGCTCACGATCACTCCTTGACAGCACCGGCGAGCAGGCCGGAGACGAAGTGGCGTTGAAGGGCCAGGAAGACGATGATCATGGGAATGGCGGCGACGGCCGTTCCGGTGAGGATGGCCCCGTAGTCGGTGTCGTCGACGCCCTGCAGCGAGGCGAGTGCGACGGGAATGGTGAGGGAGGCATTGTCGCGCAGGACGATCAGGGGCCAGATGAAGTCGTTCCACTGGTAGAGGAACAGGAAGATGCCCAGTGCTGCCAGGGCGGGCCTCATCGGCGGCAGGACGACCCGCAGGAACAGACGCAGTTCGCCGCAGCCGTCCATGCGGCCGGAGTCGAGCAGCTCGTCGGGCAGCGCAGCCATCGACTGGCGCATGAGGAAGATGCCGAACGGCAGCGCCAGATTGGGCATGATCACGGCCTGATACGTGTTGAGCCAGTGCAGCTCTGCCATCATCTTGAACAGCGGCACCAGTGTGACCTGGGTCGGGATGACCAGTCCCAGCATCAGCACGCCGAAGAGCGCATCACGGCCCTTGAAACGGTACTTGGTGAACGCGTAGCCGGCCAGGGTGCAGACGGCTCCTGCGCAGACTGTGTAGATGACCGCGATGAGCAGAGAGTTGAGCACGACCTGCCCGAAGGATGCGGTCTCCTGCAGGCTGGAGATGTTCTTGCCTAGGTCCCCGCCGGGAAGAAGTGGCGGCGTGGAGTCGAAGATCTCGTCAGTGCTGTGGGTACTGGCAATGACGAGCCAGTAGAAGGGAAGGAGCACGCCGGCGAGTACGATGGCCAGCCCCGAGGTCAGCAGGATGCCGCGGCCTGGGCGGTGCGGGCCGGTGCGTGGTGCGCGGGCGGCGCCACGTGTGGGGGTCGTCATGATTTGTCTCCCAGGACCCGGAACTGGATCAGGCCGAGGACTCCGATCAGCACCGCAAGGACGTAGGCGATGGCCGACGCGTAGCCGAAGTCGAAGTATGTGAAGGCGTTCTGGTACAGGTACACGCCGATGGTCAGCGTCGCGTTGTCGGGGCCGCCGCGGGTGAGGATGTACGGCTCGTCGAAGATCTGCAGGGTGCCGATGGTGGAGAGCACCGTGGCGAGAAGGATCGCCGGACGCAGTCCCGGAAGCGTCACGTGACGGAAGGACTGCCAGGCTCCGGCCCCGTCGACCGAGGCGGCGTCGTACAGCTCCTTGGGAATGGTCTGCAGGCGGGCCAGCAGAATCACCGCGTTGTAGCCGGTGTAGTGCCAGGTCAGTGCCAGACCGAGGGAGATCTTTGCCCACAGCGGATCAGTCAGCCACGGCACTTCGCCGATTCCGACGAGCGAGAGCAGCCAGTTGACCAGTCCGTACTTCTCGTTGAGCAGGACGGAGAAGATGACACCGTACGCCACGAGGCCGGTGACCATCGGCATGAAGAATCCGAGCCGGAACACCGAGCGCGCCCGCAGGAGGACCGAGTTGAACGCGACGGCCAGGCCAGTGGCAAGCGCCAGCATGATCGGCACCTGGACCACCAGGATGACTGCCGTGTTCTTCAGTGCCGTCCAGAACAGCGGGTCGTCCAGCAGCCGCTTGTAGTTGTCCGCTCCGACGAACGTGTCGACGCCGTCGACCGTCTTGTGGAGGCTGAGAACGAACGACCAGCCGATCGGGTAGAGCTTGAAGGCGGCGAACAGCAGCACGGCGGGCAGGACGAAGGCGTACGGCGCGAGACGGCGGGCGCTCAAGCGCGGCGGTCGGGAGTCGCGCACACCCGCCGATCGCACCGTACGGGTCGGGGAAGTGACAACGCTCATCGGGCGACCTGGCGTCCGGTCTGGGAAGCGAGCTGGTCCGCCGCCGCATGCAGCACCTTGGCCGGGTCGGCGCCCTTGAGCAGCACCTTCGTCTGAGCGTCGGTGACCACCTTGAGCGCTCGGGCATAGTCGGAGGTGTAGTTGAACGCCGGCGAGGGCGCCTTGAGGGCGCCGAAGAAAATCTCACCCTTCTTCTGATCGCCGAAGAACTTCGACGGCTCGTGGAAGACCGGATCGTCGTACGCCTTCAACAGGGCCGGGGCGATCCCCTTGCCCCGGTAGATCTCGACCTGCGACTCGGGCCGCGTCAGCGCGAACTCCACGAAGTTCCAGGCCGCGGCCTGGTGCTTGCTGGTACCGGCGACGGCCAGGTGTGTGGAATTCACGGTGGCGGCGGTGGCCCCGCCGCGGCGTACGGACGGGGGCAGACGCACACCCCACTTGCCCGCCTGGTCGGGGACCGTCTCCTCGATGATGCCGCCGAACCAGGTCGGCCACGGCAGGACCGCCGCCGTTCCCTTCTTGATCGAGCTGATCAGCGCGTTCCAGCCGCCGGAGATGTCGCTGACAAGTCCGGCGTCGTTCATCTTCTTGATGAGCGACATGGCACGCACGGCCTCGGCGGAATCGAGGGTGATGTCGCCGTCGGTGTTGAAATAGAAGCCGCCCTGCAGCTGGAGCAGCAGCTGGAAGAAGTTCGCCGAGTCCTGCTGCGAGGCGGGCTTGTCGATCCCCAGAAGGTACTTGCCCGTCTTCTTCTTGATCTTCTTGCCGGCCTCGATCGCGTCGTCCCAGGTGTCGAGCGCTCCGACATCGACACCGGCCTCCTCGAAGACATCGGCACGGTAGTAGAACCCGGCCGAGTTCGCCTCCCACGGAAGCGCGTTCACCTGTTCGCCCTTGGGCGAGACCGTCTCCCACAGGCCCTTCGCGAAGGAGTCCCGGTACTTGTGGGCTCCCAGCTTGCCGAGATCGGCAAGCTGGCCCGGGAAGCGGTCCACGTATCCGGGCAGGTAGTCGACGCCTATGTGCAGTACGTCCGCGAGGCCCGCCCCTCCGGCTGCCATGCTCGTGGTGATCTTGTCCCAGATCGCCGGGTTCCCGATGTCCTGCACGGTCACCTTGATGTCCGGGTACTTCTTGTTGAACGCCGGAACCAGCGCCCGCAACTCCGCCGCCGGGCCCTGCCAGCTCCACACCGTGATGGAGCCCTTGGTGGCGTCACCGACATCGCCGCCCTGAGCACCCGTGCTGCCGGTGCCGGAGCAGGCGGTCAGGCCGCCGAGGCCCGCTCCTGCGGCAAGTGCGCCGCCCACTCCAAGAACTCTGCGACGACTCATGTCCATGAGATGACCACCTCTGCATGCGGCTCGGGCATCGACCGAACGTCGGGCGATTGCAGGGAAGTTAGCAACCAGCAACACTCACTTGCAATGGTTGATTGAAAACTTTCTGATCGATTCCGCATCGCGGGCTTGCAAGACTATTGCAACCCGCCGAGCGCCGCTGCTAGCTTTCGGCCACTCACTCGAGCCCCGCACTGGAGTACGCCATGAGGCATCGCCGTCCTGCCCGCCTGGCAGTCGTAGCCACACTCGCCACACTCGCCCCGCTCACACCACTGACCCTGGGCAGTCCGGCCATCGCGGCGACCTCAGCGCTGACCCTCAGCAATCCCGGCTTCGAGGACGGCACCACGGGCTGGACGTTCACTTCCGGCACCGGAGTCGCCACCAACGCACCGCACGGTGGCGCAAGGCTCGCGTACCTGGATGCCGGAAGCGGCAAAAAGGTGGCGCAGACCATCACGGCCTCCGGTGACGGTACGTACGACTTCTCCGCCTGGATCGCCACCGGCGGCCCGGGGGGAAGGTTCGTCGCCCGGGTGAACGGCGCGCAGGCCGGTGCGGTGGATCTGCCCAGCCGGTCCGGCTACGCCCGCTACACGATCAGCCGGGTGTCCCTGAAAAGCGGCGACCAGCTGGAGCTCGCCTTCGAGTCCGGCAGCAGCTGGGTCAACGCCGACGACATCATGGTCTCCCCCGCGGCCCCGGTCGACCCGGTGATCTCGTCCTCCGACCCCAAGATCGTCGAGATGTTCGACTGGTCGAAGCGCAAGGCCAACAGCTGGGTCCAGATGCCCGGCACGACCGGTCCGCTGAACGTCGACGAGGGCAACCGGTCCGGAACCGGCACCGGCACGTACGGCCCGTCCTACTGGGCCGGGTATGCGCATCGCAGCGGCTACTACTCACGCGACATGGCTCACCAGCTCGCCGGCGCCTCCGTCCTCGGACTGAACGACGCGAACAAGGCCATGCTGCGTGCCTTTGCCGGCTCCGCGACGTCCGAGCACAAGTACTACCCCGTATGGGCCATCAACTTCGACAACAAGACATACCTCTCGATCGACTACCGGAGCCCAACCTCCTTCGTCCGAGAGGTCCCGGCCACGTTCGAGCTGGTGGAGAAAGCCCATCACGCCTACCGCTGGAGTGGCGACAGCGCCTACGTCAACGACAGCACGCTCTGGGACTTCTACAAGCACGCGACCAAGGACTTCGTCGGACTCCACGACGCCAACAAGCCCAACGGTGTCGCCGAAGGCACCGGCAACGGCATCTTCGCCGGCGCCGCCAGCTACAACGAGGTCGGAGAGGAGCACCTGGCCGAGTCCGGGGACTCCATCGGATCCCAGTACCAGGCATACCGGGCGATGTCCGACCTGGCCGCCGCCAAGGGCGACAAAACCCTGTCCAAGGAGTTCCAGCAGCGGGCCGACAGCCTCAAGGCGTACTTCAACGACACCTGGAGCGGCTCCGGCTCAGGGGCCGCCATGGTCCGCGGCTACACCACCGACGGCAAGGCGCTCACCGGCTGGGGCAAGGAGAACAGCTGGTTCATGCCCATGAAGCAGATCATCAATCCGGGGGCGCGCGCCGACGCCTACCTCGACTATGTCGACGAGCAGGCCGGCGGCAGCGGCAAGCCGTCCAACATAGAGGCGATCAGCTACCTGCCGGACACCTTCTTCGCCTACGAGCACAACGACACGGCCTGGAAGTGGATGCAGTACGTCTACGACAAGCGGAACGACCAGCACCCGGTGTCCAAGCAAGGCCCCAACGGCGACTACCCCGAGGTCTCCTACACCCTGCTGAGCCAGACCGTCGAGGGCCTCATGGGCTTGCAGCCCAACGCCCCGGGGCACGCCCTGAGCACCCAGTCCCGCATGCCTGCCGGAATGGGCTGGCTGCAGATCAAGGACATCAAGATCGGCGGTAACACCTTCACCCTGCGTCATGACGGTGCCACCAAGTCGACCCTGACCAACGCCACGGGTTCGGCCCGCTACAAGTGGGAGGCCCGCTTCCCCGGCAGCCACTCAACGATCAAGGTCAACGGCGTCCCCCAAGCAGTCAAGACGAAGACCGTCAACGGAAAGACCTGCACCTACGCAAAGGTGTCCGTCGCACCCGGACAGAAGGTCACTGTGCAAGTCTCGTAACGAGAAAGTGTCATGAATTGAGCACTGCAGCAGTGCTTGAGGTGACGAGGTCGCAGTTCATGGGCTGTGGCCTCGTACACCTGGACGATCTGGAACACCGACGAGCGGGCAAGTGTCTGGGGTGAGAAGCAGGCCTCCGCCGGCGAGTCCGGCGCCCTGTGCGAGCTCGTCCACCGGATGCGGCTGAGTACCGAACACGAGAGGACGCCGAGGTACCGACGCCCCAGACGCCGGGGGCGGCACGACGACTCGCACGAGGAATCGTCAAGACTTACCGGCGAGCACCGCTTCGAGCTCAATCCCGCGGACGACCTCGGCACCGGCTTCGCCCTGTGGTAGCCGCCCCGCCGACCGGCTGAGCAAGCGCGTGCGCGGTGCCGGCGTCCCGCGTACGCCTCTCACTCTCGGGGTTGTGGGCTGAGTTTTTTGGGGGCCAACCCCACCCGGTTTCGGGTGCTTCGGCCCTGCTCGTCAACGCCACCGGCGACCCCCGCACCCTCTGCGCTGGCGCCGAGGCCATGCGCGAGCAGTGGCCGAGCTCCCGGCTGCTCACCGTGGAGGGTGCCCGCCAGCACGGCCTGTACGGCGAGTACGGCAACGCCTGCGTCGACGAGCGCGTCAACGCCTACCTGCGCACGGGACGACTCCCCGCACACGACCTGACCTGCGAGGCGTAGCCCTGGCAGCGATACCCGGCGACGCGGGCGGTGCCGGCGTCGCCGGGGCGCACACACCGAAACCGGCCTTGGGGAACATCGGCACAGCGGTCTCAGCGACGAAGGTCCGAAACGGCTCGGGCAGCACGATCCCGTGTTCTGCCTCAAAGGCATGGACTGCCTCCCAGCCAAGAACCAGGTCGCCCCCTGATCTCAGCGACGCCAACCGCCTTCTCCGCCCGGAAGCCGATGGGGCGTTTACCTTTCACCAAGCAGAAAGCCTCTCCGCGCAGGAGCGAGAGAAGTTCAACGAGATCACGCGCTCGCCGCACCTTCCGTAGCGGCGGCGGCCGTAACGTGTCCGGCCCGCAACAACGGGGCGGAAAGGGCTTCTGTGAGGCGGTCCAGCCGCGTGTGGAGGGTCCGCACGAGCCGGGCACAGTTCTGGGCGCAGCAGGCGGTTCCTTCCAGCGGTGCGGACGGGCGCCCGGCGGTTTGGCGAAGGACGATGTCGGCGAGGGCGCCGCGGCCGTCGTTCCTCGGCAGGGAGGCGACGTGGCGCCGGACGTCGTCGGCAACCGCGCGGGCGTGTCCGGTCGGCTGAAGAGCGATCTGCTCGTAGTCCCGGGGTGCCAGGTGCGGGTCCTTCCACGCGAGCACGGCGGTGACGAGCGCTTCGTACCGGGCGCGGTCCAGGGGGAGTTCGGCTTCGATCAGGCCTTGGGGGTCGAGGAGCGCGGTGTGGGTGCCGCTCACCTTCGCCTCGCCGTGTCGTCGTGGTCGCCGATGCTGTCGTCCGGGGCCTGAGTGGTGTGGGCAAGGAAGCGGGCGTAGCCGCCTCCGTTGCTGGTGCGCCGGTGTCGTTCGACGCTATGGAGGATGGGCACAGACAGCACCGCGACCGGTTCGTCGTCGGCCTGTGCGACTCCAGGAGCCGGGCCCCGGAGCTCTCATGGCTGATCCAGCGCGCTCACGGTGCCGACGACGGCGACTGCGCAGATCTGGGAGGCATCCGCGGGGGCCTGGGGTGATGTGGACAGGGGGCGACAGCTGGGGTTGAGCATGGATCCGGGCTCGCCAGTATTCGGACCGGTGTCATACAAGCTGACACTCTCGCAGGTGGCCCCGGCGGGCCGCACGGGGCCTGCCGGGAAAGGTTCGGGGGCAGTTCTTAGCCCGACCGTGTGAGGTGCCCGGCCGAAATACAGCTGCGTTGCGCGCCGGTCTGTCCCGCCTGCGGCGGAGGGTGCTTTCGTCTGGGGCCGGATGTGCGACGGCCCCTGGGTCTGTCCTGGCGGCCAGCCGACGTCTGGCCATCCCCAGGCGCTCGCCCGTTCCCTGAGTGCGTGCCGTCCGAAACGCCGAGAGGAGAGGTCGTGGTGGCAGGAAAAGCCGACGAGAACAGTGGGGCAATGTCAGCGCAGCTGCTCAGGGGCCAGAAGGCGCTGGTGACCGGTGCCAACTCGGGTATCGGCGAGGCGACTGCCATTGCTCTGGGCCGGGCCGGAGCGGACGTGGTGGTGAATTACGTCGTCGGTGCGGACGAGGCCGAGAAGGTCTGTGCGCAGATCGAGGGCTTCGGGGTTCGCGCCTACGCCCACGAGGCCGACGTGTCCAACGAGGATCAGGTGGTCGCCATGGTCGCCCGGATGGTCGAGGAGTTCGGAACCATCGACGTCCTGGTGGCCAACGCCGGCCTCCAGCGGGACTCGGCCGTGACGGAGATGACGCTCGCGCAGTGGCAGAAGGTCATCGACGTCAACCTGACCGGGCAGTTCCTCTGCGCTCGGGAGGCCGCCAAGGAGTTCATGCGGCGCGGCGTGGTGGAAGAGGTGTCCCGGTCGGCAGGGAAGATCATCTGCATGAGCTCGGTCCACCAGATCATCCCATGGTCGGGGCACGTGAACTACGCCTCCTCCAAGGGTGGAGTGGGGATGTTGATGCAGACCCTCGCCCAGGAGCTGGCCCCCCATCGGATCAGGGTCAACGCGGTTGCACCCGGCGCGATCCGCACACCGATCAATCGCAACGCCTGGTCAACCCCCGAGGCCGAGGCCGACCTCCTGCGGCTGATTCCGTACCGCCGCGTGGGCGACCCGGACGACATCGCCAACGCCGTCGTCGCCGTGTCCTCGGACCTGCTCGACTACGTCGTCGGCAGCACGCTCTACGTCGACGGTGGGATGACGCTCTTCCCCGGCTTCGCCACCGGAGGCTGATCCCCTGTGCAAGACCATGTGACGCCCGCCGGGTGGTGATCCTCGGCGGGTTTCGCCGGGTTGTTCGCCGCTCGCGCGCCGCGGCGGTCACCGGTCGCGGTGGGCGATCCGCGGCGTCCGCCTTCAGCCCAAGGCGGTTGCTCCGCCGCCTGTGGCCCCGGTGGGCGAACGTGCCGGGCGATCGGGTCGGCAGGAACGTGTCGCGCTTGACCGGGCCGGTGCGGAGCCGCACGCTCCAACGAGTAGGCCAAGACCGCAGGTCACCATCACGCCCACGTTCGAGGACGTCGGCCGGGCGAACCAAGGAGGCCCCGCGTGCAGGAGAGCCGCACCGGACGGCAGCTGACCCTGCGCCGCGGCGCGCACAGTGTGGTCGTCGTCGAGCTGGGCGCGGCGCTGCGGTCGTACTTGGTCGGTGAACGCGCCGTGATCTACGGATTCACCGCAGAGGACCGGATCACCGCCGGGCGCGGCCAGATCCTGGTGCCGTGGCCCAACCGGGTCCGGGACGGTCGGTACCGGTGGGGCGGGCAGGAGCTGCAGTTGCCGCTCACCGAGCCGGCCGGCGGCAACGCCATCCACGGACTGCTCCGGTGGACCTCGTGGCAGGTCGTGGAGGCGAGCAACAGCCGGGCGGTCCTCGACACTTCGCTGTGGCCACAGCCGGGCTACCCTTTCCATCTCCACGTCCGGGTCCAGTACGCCCTGGGTGAGGGCGGGCTCGAGGTCACTGTCACCGCGCGCAACCTCGACGAGAGCGCCGCACCCTACGGCTTCGGCCAGCATCCCTACGTCACGGCGGGCACCGCGGTCGTCGACCAGTCGGTGCTGACCGTCCCCGCCCGGACGTGGCTGCGCACCGATGAGCGCGGCCTGCCGGTGAGCGCCGAGCCGGTTGCCGGGACGCCGTACGACCTGCGTACGCCGCAGGCTGTCGGAGCGCGCCGACTGGACACCCCGTTCGCCGACCTCGACCGGAACACGGACGGGCGGGCCGTGGTTCGCCTGGCTCATCCGTCGGGTTCGTTCGGTACGGACGTGTGGCTCGGTGAGGGAACCGACTACGTGCAGCTCTACACCGGCGACGCCCTCCCACCGGGGGAGCGGCGCCGCGCGGTCGCCGTCGAACCGATGACCTGCCCGCCGGACGCGTTCCGCAGCGGCACGGCGCTCGTCCGCCTCGGCCCGGGTGAGCGGCACACCGTCCGGTGGGGGATTACGCCGTGGGGGGAATGACGGCGCAGTCATGGCCCTCGACTCATTGGGCCGAGGACCACCTCACCCTTCGACGTGGCCCTCGGAGGGACGCCGCACTCGTACAACCCGGGTAGGCCTGATCGCCGCAGCTGCAGCCGTCATTCGGTAGTCGCACGTCGTTCGGTAGACCTCCTTGCGGGCCCGCATAGGGGGCATGCTCGGCGGTGACCCGCAATTCCAGAGGCCCCGGGGAGTGCTTCCTGGACCGCACTGGGCAGCCCCTTCAGCAGGCCCCATCCGACCAGCTCAGAGGCATACTTCTCCTATTCGGTCAGCCCTCGGACGCCGGGGGGACGGACGTCCGCACGTCCCTTGTTCCGGGGTGCGGACGCCGTGCGCGCGGGATAGGCTATTGAGGGCAAGGTCAGGTTCTCCGGGTGGTTTTACAGACGCCCGGTCCGCATTCGCGGTGATCAATTGTGCCTGCGGAGACCTTTGATGTGCGTGGTGCACTCCTTCGTATTCGCAGGAGTGAGTAGCTGCCGTTTCCCTTCTTCGAAGGCGTGCCTCGCGCTTTGGGCGCCGTGGTGGTGCTGCCTCGGGGTCCGCAGCTTTGTGTCCCTGAAATGGAGTTCGGGATGAGAGTTGTCGTTGATCTTTCCCGGTGTCAGGGGTATGCGCAGTGCGCGTTCCTGGCTCCTGACACGTTCCGGATGCACGGTGAAGAAGCGCTGATGTACAACCCGAACCCCGACGATGGTCAGCGCGAGCAGGTGCTGCGTGCCGCGGCAGCCTGCCCGCTCCAGGCGATTCTGGTCGAGCAGTTGGAGGGGCGGGACGCGCCGGTGGGGACGTCGCAGTCATGACCAGCGCCGATACCCTGAAGGGGTTCAAGCGCGACGGCCGCGTCGTGATCGTCGGGGCGTCACTGGCGGGACTGCGAGCCGCGGAGGCTCTGCGCGACGAGGGGTTCACCGGCTCCTTGACCATGATCGGTGACGAGTTGGGTGAGCCCTATGACCGGCCCCCGCTGTCCAAGCAGGTGCTGACGGGGTGGGTGCCGGCCGGGGGCACCACGCTGCCGCGACGTCGTGACATCAATGCGGAGTGGCTGCTGGGCGTGCCCGCCGACGGGCTGGACCTGGCGACCAACCATGTGCATCTCGCCGACGGCCGCGAGGTTCCTTTCGACCGAGTTCTGATCTCCACCGGGGTACGGGCCCGGCCTTGGTTCGTCGAGACCGAAGCGGCCCTGGACGGAGTGTTCGTCGTGCGCACGCGCGAGCACGCCGACGGCCTGCAGCGAGCCCTCGCCTCCGGGCCCTCCCGCGTGCTGGTCATCGGCGCGGGCTTCACGGGCTCCGAGATCGCCTCTATCTGCCGCGAGCGGGATATCCCGGTGACCGTCGCCGAGCTCGCGCCGGCCCCGCTGGTCGGGGCGCTCGGCGCCGTGATCGGTGATGTCGCGGCGGACATGCAGCGCGCCCATGGCGTCGACCTGCGCTGCGGTGTCAAAGTCACCCAGCTGGAGGGCGACGCGCAGGGGCGCTTTCACCGCGCCCACTTCGACGACGGCAGCACCATCGACGCCGACGTGGCGGTGGTGGCGCTCGGCGGCATCCGCAACACCGAGTGGCTGCGCGACTCGGGACTGGCGGCAGGCCCATGGGGTATCGCCTGCGACACGGGCTGCCGCGCCCTCGATCTGAACGGCCTGATCACCGATGACATCTTCGTCGCCGGAGACGTGGCACGTTGCCCGAACCCGATCTACGAGTACCGGCTCATCTCGCTGGAGCACTGGGTCAACGCTGTGGAGCAGGCCCAGGTCGCGGCGCACAACATGGTCAGCGCTCAGGCGGACCGCTGGCCGCACCTGTCCATCCCGACGTTCTGGTCGATCCAGTTCGGCGTCAACATCAAGTCCGTTGGTGTACCGACTTTCGCCGACGAGGTCGTCGTCACCCAGGGGTCGGTGCCCGACCGCCGCTTCGTCGCCGCGTACGGCTACCAGGGCCGCGTCACCGCGGCGGTCAGTTTCAACAACGCGAAGTGGCTGGACCACTACCGGCAGTTGATCGAGACGGCCGCGCCCTTCCCGCCGCCCTGCCCCACGCCCGACGAACCCGTCGACGCGAAGCCGGTGCCTGTCGACTTCCCCGGCCCCAGGCTGCTCGCCCAGGGCGCCACGGTGGTCGTCACCGGGCACGACCCGGGCGAGCGGCGCGTCACGGCCGCGTGGCAGCACCGGTAGGAGGGAAAGCGACATGACCACGACCGAGACGCCCGACATCCTGCGCCGGATCCTCGATTACTCCGCCCGGGCTGACCCATATCCGCTGTACGCCGAGCTGCGCGAGACGCCGGTGGCCCTGCAGGAGGATGGCAGCTACGTCATCAGTGCCTACCGCGAGCTCACCGGCATACTGCACGACCCGCACCTGAGCTCCGATGTCCGCCACCTGTCGCGGCCGATGGCCGCGGCCGAGGCACGTACCACGCCGTCGTTCATCAACCTCGACCCGCCCGAGCACGACCGCCTGCGGCGCCTGGCGATGCGTCACTTCGGCCCCCCGCACACCCCGGGTCTGGTGACCGGCATGGAACCCGACCTGACCGCCACCGTCAGCGGCCTGATCGACGACTTCGCGGGCAAACAGCAGATCGACATCGTCGACGACTTCGCCTACCCGTTTCCCGTCACCGTGATCTGCCACCTGCTCGGCGTGCCGCGCGAGGACGAACCGCAGTTCCACGTGTGGGTGAACGCCATCATCGACTCGCTCGACTACGACCCCAGGACCGACCCGAAGGAGAAACTGGACAACGGCGTGCAGGCCACCACTGACCTGCGCGAGTACCTCGGCGGGCTGCTGGAGCAACGCCACGGCCGGCCCGGCGACGACCTGCTGACACGGCTGGCCAACGATGACGGGCCCGACGGGCGGATGACCGACGACGAAATCGTCAGCACCGCGAACCTACTGCTCATCGCCGGCCACGAGACCACCGTCAACCTCATCGCCAACGGCATGCTGACGCTCCTGCGCCACCCGCGGGTGCTGCAGCGGCTGCGCGACGAACCGGACCTGATCGTGCCGCTGGTCGAGGAACTGCTGCGCTACGAACCCCCCGTGCACATCATTCCCTGGCGGGCGGCGTACAGCGACATCACCGTCGCCGACACCGTCATCCCCAAGGGCTCGCAGATCATGCTCATGCTGGCCTCGGGCAGCCGCGACCCGGACCGCTTCCACGATCCCGACCGCTTCGACCCCGATCGCCAGGACAACCAGCACCTGGGCTTCGGCAGTGGCATCCATCTGTGCTTCGGCGGCCCGCTGGCCCGACTGGAAACCCAGATCGCACTGACCGAACTGGTACGCCGCCTGGACCGGCCGAGGCTGGTCGCCGACCCGCCACCGTACCGGCCCAGCCCCATCCTGCGAGGTCCCATCCATCTGCACATCGAGCAGAGCCAGTGATGAACGCGGCAGCCGAGGGCAGCAGCAATGCGCGCCGGCGCCCCGCTCACCTCAGTGGTGACCTCTACCTGGAGAAGAACCCTTCCGAGACCTCGGAGCCGCAATGGACCGTTACCCTCCCATCGCCGAACACGGCCTGGTGGGTGACCTGCAGACCGCCGCGCTCGTCTCGTCGCAGGGCGTCGTCGACTGGTTCGCCGCTCCCAGGTTCGATTCGCCCAGCATCTTCGCGGCCCTGCTCGACCACGACCGCGGCGGGTACATGCGGCTGGCCCCCGAGCATTCCGACGGGACCTGCAAGCAGCTCTACTACCCTGACACCGCCATCCTCGTCACCCGGTTCCTGTCGCCGGACGGAGTGGGCGAGGTGGTCGACTTCATGTCCCCGGACCGGACCCGCGCCGCCACCGACCGGCACACCCTGGTCCGCGGCGTCCGTACCGTGCGGGGGACCGTCGACTTCACCCTTGAGTGCCGGCCGCGCTTCGACTACGGCCGGGCCGAGCACGAGCTCGAACTCGGCGGGAACGGCGCTCTGTTCCGGGCCCCCGGGATCGACGGGCACCTGCAGTCCACCTTTCCGCTGGAGCGGGACGGCCGGGACGTGCGCGGAAGGGTGACACTGAGCGCCGGCGAGTCCGGCGGTGCCGTCTTCACCGTCTGCGCGTCCGACGGCGAGGCGCCCGCACCCCCCACGGTCGAAGGGCTCAACGGGCAATTCGACGAAGTCGCCCAGTTCTGGCGGCACTGGCTGAGCCGGTCCCGCTACCGGGGACGGTGGCCCGAGCTGGTGCACCGCTCGGCCATCACCCTCAAACTCCTCACCTACGCCCCCACCGGCGCGCTGATCGCGGCGGCCACCACGGGCCTGCCCGAGCAGGTCGGCGGAGAGCGGAACTGGGACTACCGGTTCACCTGGGTACGCGACGGCTCGCTGTCCGTGCGGGCCATGCTGGACCTCGGCTTCGTCGAGGAGGCCACCGCCTTCGTCCACTGGCTGGTCAACAGGCTGCGGGAGCGCAAGGGCAAGGAGGAGGAGCCGCTCCAGACCATGTACCGGATCGACGGCAGCCCCGACCTGCCGGAAGAGACACTCGATCACTTCGAGGGCTACCGCGGCTCTTACCCCGTCCGCATCGGCAACGGCGCCGCCGACCAGCTCCAGCTGGACATCTACGGCGAAGCCCTCTACGCGGTGTCCCAGGGTGCCGAGATCGCGCAGCAGGCCAGTTTCGAGGGATGGCAGGCGCTCACCAGGACGCTGGACTGGTTCGCAGACACCTGGGACCGGCCGGACGAGGGCATCTGGGAGACCCGCGGCGGTCGCCAGGACTTCACCTACAGCCGGGTGATGTCGTGGGTTGCCTTCGACCACGGGCTGCGTCTGGCCGAGTCCTTCCGCAGGCCGGCCGCCCTGGAGCGGTGGCGCGAGGCGAGGGACGCCGTATTCGAGCAGATCATGGAACGCGGCTGGAGCGAGAAGGAGCGCGCCTTCGTCCAGCACTACGACGGCAAGGTCCTGGACGCCTCGCTGCTACTCATGCCCAGGGTCGGGTTCATCGCTCCCCGGGACCCGGCGTGGCTCTCCACGCTCGACGCGATGGACCGCAAGCTTGTCTCCGACAGCCTTGTCTACCGCTACGACCCGGCGGCATCGCCGGACGGGCTGCGCGGCTCGGAGGGCACATTCAGTCTGTGCACCTTCCTCTACGTCGACGCGCTCGCCCGGGCGGGGCGGCTGGACCAGGCCCGCTACACCTTCGAGAAGATGCAGACCTACGCCAACCACGTAGGGCTGTTCGCCGAGGAGATCGGCCCGAGCGGGGAGCAACTGGGCAACTTCCCGCAGGCGTTCACCCATCTGTCCCTGATCATGGCCGCCATCACCCTCGACGAGGCGCTCGACGCGGAGAAGGCGCTGAGCTGACCCACGGTCACGCATGCGCGTCCGGCAGGCGGCCCACAGCTGACCGCGGCGGAGTTCGATGTGCTGTACCGGCGACTGCTCTCGCGCGCACCGCGTCGCCCAGGGCAACCGGACAACCAGGTCGTCGCCGAGCCGCCACAGCCAACATCCGCAAACCCGCCGACAAGCTCACCGAACATCGCCGTGCGGATCTGGATGCCCACGACATGCGCTGGTAACAGGGGCAGAGGGGTTCTCCGGGACCTGAGCGGGCTCGGATCCACACCGGCATCCGTCCCGCTTCGCGTCGTCCCGAACTCGGATGGTCCAATCATCAGGATGTTCTGTGTATCTTTTGCTGTGAACGGCGGCGAACGGACAGGGAGGTGTCGCGGATGGCGCGTCTGACCCGGGCTCAGCAGCAGGAGCGCACGCGCGCGGCCGTACTCGCCGCGGCGAAGGCGGAGTTCACCGAGCGCGGCTACGCGGCGGCAAAGGTGGACGAGATCGCCGAGCGGGCCGAGCTGACGCGTGGCGCGGTGTACTCGAACTTCCCGAGCAAACGCGCTCTCTATCTGGCGGTGCTGGTCGACATGGTCGAGCGTGCCGCCACGGCTGAGCACAGCGGCACCGCGGAGCGGAGCGGCACGACGGAGCAGAACGCCATCGCGGAGTCTGACACCGCCAGCGCGGTCCCGCAGCCTCCGACACCGTCTGCGGGATCCATCGCCGACGCGTTGGGCGCATTCGCCCGGACCTGGCTCGAACGAATGCCCCTGGCCGACGGCACCCCCTCCTTCGGCCGGGTGCATCTCAGCTCGCCGGCCGGGGTTCTCGACGACGGACCGATCCGCGACGCGTTCGGACAGGTGACCCACCTCGAGGCTCTGCTGCTGGCACTCGCGCTCGAGTCGCACGCGCCCGCCGATGCCCCGTCCGTGCGTCAAGTCCGGCGGGCCCAACTGGTCCTGAGGCTGCTGGAGGGCCCGGGTGCCTCGGCGGATCCGGCGCTCGGCTTCGGCGACCCCTTCGACATCGTTCAGGCCTGCGCGCATCTGGGCGGGCTCACCCTCGCCGACACCTGGAACCCTCCGCACCTGCCCTACGTCCCGTCGGCCCGAGCCTGCCGGGACCGCTGGTCTCCGCCGCAGGAGCTGCAGGATCTCATCACGCACCGCCCTGTCGGCTTCGCCGAGGACGGGGTGATCACGCTCCTCGGCACCAACCGGCTGAAAGCCGCCGAGGAGGCTGTCCGCGCCGCACGGACCGGCGACCGGATCACCGTGGTCGTCACGACGGCGGACCCGGCCGAGACCGGCCGCCTCGTACAGCTGAGGGCCGGCGACTTCGCCCGGTGCCTGCGGCGCGTGTTCGAACCCGGCGCCTGGCCACGCCTCCGCCTCGTCCTGGACGAGCGCGGTCTGCTGGCGTCGGCCGTCGGCGTACCGGATGCCGACGACGCCACCGAGTACGCGGTACGCGTGCAGCACGGCACGATCGTCACCCGAGCCCAAGGACCTGGTGCCGCCCATGGAGCGGCCACCTTCGATCTCATGACCGCAGATGTCTCCCACACCACACCCGATGGGGCCGCGCCATGACCCAGCCTGTTTCGTCCCACGCGACCAGCACCGACCTCCTGGTGCTTCACACCCTCCGCTGCATCGGCTTCTCCGGCCTCTCCGGGGTGGCCAGGACCTCGGGACTCCTCGAGTCCGACGTCGAATCGGAACTGATCGACCTCGCCGTGGCCGGACTCGTCACCCATGCCGCGGGCGACTTCGGCGGATGGGGCCTTACGGAGGAGGGCCGAGCCGCGGACGCCGGGCGGATCGCCGACGAGTTGGAGGAAGCCGGAGCCCGGGCCCGACTGACCGCGGCGTTCGACCGGTTCCTGGTGCTCAACCCCGAGCTGCTAGATCTCTGCACGGCGTGGCAGACCCGCACCGTAGACGGCTCCATGACGATGAACGACCACAGCGACCCCTCCTACGACGCCCGGGTGCTCGACCGGTTCACGGAGTTCCACCAGCGTGCCGAGCCCCTCTGCGCAGAGCTGTCCGCGGCGCTGCTCCGCTTCCAGCGCTACCCCGTCCGGCTCGCCGACGCGCTCGCCCGGGCAAGGGCCGGCGCTCTGGAGTACGTGACGGACAGCACGTCCTCGTATCACACCGTGTGGTTCCAGCTGCACGAGGACCTGCTGGCCACCCTCGGTATCCCGCGCCATTGAATCCGCCGCCCGCCACCCCGCGCACGGCGCAGGACCCGCGGCCGAATCAGCAAAGGCGACGCAGAGATGACCACGCGATGACCTGGATTCACCCTATTTCGGCTGAGGTCGAGGAGACGGCGGAAGTCCTCGGCGGCAAGGCACTCGGTCTCGTCGTGCTCCGCCGTCTGGGACTGCCCGTGCCGCCGGGCTTCGTCATCAGCACGGAGGCGTGCCGCGCCTTCCTCCGTACCGGACGGCTGCCGAGCGGCCTTGACACCGAACTGACAGCCGCCGTCGCCGGCCTCGAAGCCGCCACGCACCGCAGGCTCGGCGGTCCACGGCGGCCGCTTGCGGTGTCCGTTCGCTCCGGCGGCAGCGTGTCGATGCCCGGAATGATGAGCACCGTCCTCAACCTCGGGCTCACCACCGGGGCGACCACCACCCTGGCCGACGAGACGGGCGACCTGCGGTTCGCACTCGACTCGCGGCTGAGGTTTCTGACCAGCTTCGCCTCCCAGGTCGTCGGCGTGGGCCCGGAGAGCCTGGCGGGCATCGACCGTGCGCTCGCCGGACAGAACACCGACACGAGCCGCCTCGCCGAGGCGATCCAGGGCGTCGAGCAGCTCATCGCAGAACGCAGCGGCGACAGCGTGCCCGAGAACGCCACCCGCCAGTTGGAGCTCGCCGTCGAAGCCGTGTTCTCGTCGTGGAACACACCACGCGCGAAGACCTACCGCGAACTGCACGGCATCCCGCACGACCTCGGCACCGCCGTGACCGTACAGGCGATGGTGTTCGGCAATCGTGACCAACGCAGCGGGACGGGCGTCGCGTTCAGCCGTGATCCCAACACCGGCGAGCATGTCCCCTTCGGTGAGGCCCTGTTCGGCCGCCAAGGCGAAGACGTCGTCTCGGGCTCGTCACTGACCGAGCCCCTGAGCGAACTGGCCGACCGGGAACCCGAGGTGTGGACCCGCCTGCTGTCCGCCCTGACCCGGCTCGAGGAGAACTACCGCGACGCGTGCTACGTCGAGTTCACCTTCGAGGCGGGTGAACTGTGGATCCTGCAGGTGCGCCGCGGTCGGTTCGTCGGGCGCGCCGCAGTCCGGGTCGCGGTCGACCTGGCCGACGCGGGAACGATCGGGCGCGACGAGGCGCTGCTCCGCGTTTCACCGCAGCACCTCACCCACGTACGTACGCCTCGGATCGCGGCGATCGACCCCCGCGACCTGTTCACCCGAGGGCTGGGCGCCTCCCCGGGAGTCGCTGTCGGCCAAGTGGCGACCACCGCCGACAGCGCGGCCCGGCTCGCCGCGGGAGGGCCGGTCGTCCTGCTGCGCCCCGAAACCTCCCCGCTCGACATGCACGGCCTGGCCGCCGCCGCCGGGGTGGTCACCGCTCGCGGCGGCCCGACGAGTCATGCGGCCGTGGTGGCGCGGTCTATGGGGAAACCCGCCGTCGTGGGGGCCGCGAACCTCACCGTCGACGCCGCCGACGGCTGCGTCCGGGCAAGCGGACGCACCCTGTCCGAAGGCACCCTCATCGCCGTTGACGGAACGGGCGGAGAGGTCGTCGTCGGCGAGCCCCGCATCGTCGCGTCCTCGACCGACCCACAGCTGCACCGGCTGCTGGGCTGGGCCGACGACGTCGCGGGCGACAGGACCACGGGCCGCAACGAATCCGAACGCCTCACCTCGGCACAGGCCGCCCTCCGGCGGACCGGCGACAAACCGGAGAGCTGACGGCGTTCATGCGGGGCGCGCGAGACTCGGTCGGCGTGAACCCTTGAACGGGCGGGCCAGCGCGAGCGCCTTCTCAAGTTCGGGCCGTACCTTGATCCGGGTACTGGTCTGCTCGGAGAAAACCGGATCGTCCGGTCGCAGGCAAGCGTGTACGACTGGAACTACGGGCCCGCCGGCTCGTGTGCGGGAACGATCAATGCGACCGGCGGACGTTCGTCGAGCAGATACCGAACCTGACCCGGCGCCACGCACGCCGCACGGACGCTCTCACTGCCCAGCTCACCGCAAACAGTTCTCTTTCACGTTCAGGACACCAACACCCAGGCCCTCCTCCACCTCGCCCGCCACCGCGTCAGCGTCCTGTTCACCATGCCCCGCAACGGCAGCTTCTACGAATCACGCCTGCCCGAGGCAGCCGCCGCGTGATCACCTCGGACTTGACGAAGGGCATGGACACCCCCGCGCGAAGGTCCTGACATGCCATTGGCTGGAGCAATGGTCGGCCCGAAGCGTTGCGGGGCAGCAGGATGGACGTCTTGCCCACATCATGTGCCAGGAGTCCCGCGTGTACAGGCTGTTTGAGTGGAGCCGCCAGGAGCAACGTCCGCATGCAGGCCCACACGGCGGATTCATCCTCCGACCGGGCAGCGTCCGCGCTTGCGCCGCACGCTCTGCGACGGAGTGAGCAGTGAGGTGGCCGGGCCGCCCCGGGGCGGCGAGTGGCTGGGCAGCGCCGCCCGGCGGTGGGGGCCCGCAGGTGCCGCCCGCGCCCGCGTGGATGCGGTGGCTGCCCGCCTTCTATGTCGCGGGCATCCTGGTGCTCGAACCCCTGACACCGGTGCAGTGGCCGGTGAGCTTCCTGCTCATCGCCCTCCCCGTCATCGCAGCCTTCGCCCACGGCCCCGCTGTCGTCGCCGGCGTCACCGTGTTCGCGATCGCCTTCGAAGGAGTCCTGGCCGGCACCCCGTGCTGCGCGGGCCGCCCGGTGAGCTACGTGTGGGAGCGCCACTACGTGGCCACCTACCTGAGCACCGCTGTGGTCGGCGTCCTCGGAACATTCCTGGCTGCCCACCGCGTGCGCCGGGAACGCACCCTCGCCAACGTGCGCTTCGTGGCCGAGATCGCGCAGCATGTCCTGCTGAGCCCGGTCCCGCACCGCATCGGCCCACTTCTGGTTGAAGCCCTTTACCTGTCCGCCGCTGCGGAAGCACGCATCGGCGGTGACCTGTATGAGGCCGTCCCCACCACGTACGGACTCCGCATTGTCATCGGCGACGTCCGCGGCAAGGGACTCCCCGCCGTCGAGACGGCCGCCACCCTCCTCGGCGCCTTCCGCGAGGCTGCCCACGACGAACCCGACCTGGCCGCCGTTGCCCGCCGGGCGGAGACGAGCATGAATCGCAGAGCTGCCCGCCTGGCCGGAAACGACGTGGGCGAGCGCTTCGTCACCGCTGTTTTCGCGGAGATCACCCGCCGTCGCGTGGTCCGCATCGTCAACTGCGGCCACCCCCCACCCCTCCTCATCCGCTCCGACGGGGTCACTGAGCTGGAGACGGCCGACCCCGCACCGCCCCTCAACCTGGGCATGCACCTCACAGAGGACTACCGGGTCGATGAGTACCCCTTCGGCCCCGGCGACCAGTTGCTGCTCTACACCGACGGCGTCACCGAAGCACGCGACCGCACCGGGGCCTTCTACCCCCTCCGCCGGCGTGTCCTCTCCTGGGGCCCTCTCCAGCCCCGGGAACTCCTCGACCGCCTCCACCACGATCTCCTCATCTACAGCAGCAACCACCTCCACGACGACACCGCGGCCCTCGCCATCTACCACCTGCCCGAATAGAAGTGCTCTGAGGATCTTGAAATCACGCCCGCCCTGCATCGGTTCATACCGGTTGGTTTTCCGGTGATCTGGCGCGAACCTGACAGCGAGAGCAAGATCTTCAGCGGCCCCCGCGGCCTCTCGATCCCGCAGAACGAGAACCCGGCGGTACGACCACCCCTGACGGGAGCATGTGAATCTCCCCGGAGTTGCTCAGCTGGATCCCCAGGCAGACGCGCGCTGACCTGCGGTCGGACGCCACAACGAGGTCCGGACGGCAACAGCCATGAATGGGTGACGAGCGTGGATGAGCGAATTGGTCGGTACGTCGTGGGGACTCGGATCCGCCGCGTGGGCTCACGTTCCACAGGCCCGGCACGCGCATCAGGCACTCAGCCGCCCGAGCCGGTTCTGTGGGCCGTCGGTGGCACAGCGGGCCGCACCCGCTTGCGCCTGTCGTCGTGCTCCCACACAACGCTGAACAATCGCCCTGGTCGAGATGCCCATCTCAGCGGACTGAAAGGAACAGCGCCGATGGACGGATCAGAACATCCGGATCGCAGAACGCTGCTCGCCGGCGGACTCGTGGTCGCCTCGGTCGCGCTCACGGGGTGCTCATCGACGAGCGCCACACCGCTGGCGGCCAGCACTTCGCCAAACGCGCGGCCGAGCACGCCCACCGAAGCATTCGCGAGACTGATGGACGGCAATGAACGCTGGGTGAACGGAGATCTTCGGCATCCCGACCGGGATCCGAACCGGCGCGAGTTCGTGGCCCAGAAGCAGGACCCTTTCGGGGCGATCCTCTCGTGCATCGACTCCCGGGTGCCGCCGGAACTCCTCTTCGACACCGGACTGGGTGACCTCTACGTAATGCGCACGGGAGGGGAGGCGGTCGGCCCGGTGGTCACGGGGTCGGTGGAGTACGGGCCCATGACGAGCGGCACTCCGCTCATCGTGGTCCTCGGGCATCAGCGTTGCGGCGCCGTCGCGGCAGCCTACAAATCCATCCGTGACGGCAAGCCACTCCCCGGCAACCTGGATGCGATCGCCAGGGCTCTGCGGCCGGCCTACGAGCAGGCAGTCCGGGAGGGCGGCTCCGACCCGGTCGAGACCATGGCCCGCGCGCAGGTCGAGTTGACCGCGGCCGACCTGCGCTCCAACCAGGACCTGGCCCCGCTCGTGGCGAAGGGCACCCTTGCCGTGGCCGGCGCCTACTACTCGCTCGACACAGGCAAGGTGGAAGTCCTGGCCGGCGCGCCTACCAGGCCGTAGACCCCGCGGACGGACCGGATCGATGCGCCTGCGCCACGGACTCATGCCGTACGACGCCGCCTGGCGGCTGACCAGGGTCATCCGGCACCCCGACAAGTTGGTGTACCGCACCCACCTTCCCGAGGATCCCGAAGACACGGCTTCCTGAGCAGGAGACCGGCAGCACGACGGACAGCCGGCCATGAAGGCCTCGCTCCCGGACACCCTGCCCTTCGTCCGCGGGCTGTTCTCACCCGGCGCTCCCTCGGACCGCAGCGACGGCGGATCCATGCCTCCGGCGACGTAACCGCTGCCGCTGCCGCTCACCAGCATCATGGGCAACCTGGGCGAAGGGATTCGGGTGCCACCTCGGTCGACCGCTCCGCCGGCGGTCGACCGAGGTCGATCACCTGGTGAACGCCGGAGCGCGAACTCGGTCGTCTCGGACCGGGAGGCCGTGCCGATCGCGGTGAGACCGGCCCGGCCCGCGGGACCACGGCGGCAGCGCGCGCCGCGATCAGCGATGGCGGAGCCAGACTGATCTCCGCCAGGATTCCGCAAAGACGGGCCCCAGGGAACTGCGCCATCCGCCCCACATGACTTGCAGGATCAGCCGAGTGGCGCCCCGTCAGGAGGTGCGTCACGTGCGTCGCCCATGCGTCGAGATATCGCCCGCAACGCCCACGGTGCGCATATCGCACGCCACCCGAACCCACAGGCCAGGCGCCCTTTGTCGCCGGTTCAAGGATCGCGACACACTCAACGTGGTGCGTCGCGCGCAACACGTGCAGCCAAAGCTCGCCGCCAACCTGCTGGAGTTCCTGCTCGCATTCGTGCGGGAAGACCTGCGCCCCAAGCTGGTAGATCCGTTCGGCCGCCGCCATATCGACGAAGAGATCGCGAAGGTAGGCGCCGGTCTCAGCACGACTACAGCGAGCTGAATACGACGCTCGGACTCGACCACTTCGAGGGCCGCTCATTCACCGGATGGCACCGCCACGTCACCCTCGTCACCGCCGCCCACCTCTTTCTGACCGAACAGCGGACCTGCCCAAAAGTCCCTGCCAGGGCCTGACCGTCTACCAGGCCCTGGACCTCCCCCAACACCTGACACCAACCTCGACCGGCACCTGCCCCACATGCCGACAACCCACCCCATGGCAGCCCTACGACACCACCCGACAAAGCCGCTA
Source organism: Streptomyces sp. NBC_01363 (assembly GCF_026340595.1). Classification (GTDB taxonomy): domain Bacteria; phylum Actinomycetota; class Actinomycetes; order Streptomycetales; family Streptomycetaceae; genus Streptomyces. The sequence continues at coordinate 2,318,014 of NZ_JAPEPF010000002.1, read as the reverse complement.
CCAGCCTCCGAGTGCGTGACCCGCTCGATCGCGTCGTGCGGCCGATCAGCTTTCCCGTGCCCCGGTCGGACGAAGGGATCAGCGCAGTCCGGCGAAGAGATCGTTCTCGGGTACGGCCGCGCCTGTGGCGTCCTTGACACGTACGAAGGTCTCCATGCCCATCAACTCGCCGAACCTCTCCTTGCCCATCTTGAGGAAGAAGATGTTCTCGCCCTGACTGGCGTGCGCAGCCAGCGCATCGAACTTCTGACCGCTGAATGCGGTGGTGTCCACCCACGTGGTGATCTCATCGTCGGGGAGGCCGATCTCGGCCATCGCGGTGGCCTCGGCAGGATCCGGCTCCGGCATGTCCTCATGAAACTCGCGCATGGTCTCCCCGAACCGCTGCATCATCGAGCGGGGCATCGTGGTCCAGTACACCTTCGGTGTCAGCGCGGTCATCTCCAGCGCGGCCATCGTGATGCGGTTGGCCTGGATGTGGTCGGGGTGGCCGTAGAAGCCGTTCTCGTCATAAGTGACGACCACATCGGGTCGGTAGTGCCGCATGAGTTCCGCAAGTCGGACAGCGCCTTCCTCCACGGGGGTCTGCCAGAAGGATCCGGGGGCGTCGTTGCTCGGCCAGCCCGTCATCCCGGAGTCGGCATAGTCCAGCATCTCCAGATCGCTGATCTTCAGGACGTCACAGCTCGCCTTGAGTTCTTGGCGGCGTATCGAGGCGACGACCGCCGGATCGTGCCCGGGATCGCCCGGCTTGACGCCCCCCGTTCCGTCACCGCAACCGCCGTCGGTACATGTCACGAGAACGGTGCGGATGCCTTCCGCCGCGTACCGCGCGAGGACCCCTCCGGTTCCGGTGGCCTCGTCGTCGGGGTGGGCGTGCACTGCCATGAGCGTCAACGGCCGGTCAGTCATGAAACAGTCCTCCTGCAGAAATACGTCTTGGTCCGAGTGCTCGGCGGGCGCGCCGCGATCTTGGAGCCCGGACCCTGGTGGGGCGGCCGGCCCTGTGGTCTCCGTGTTCTCCGCCCGTGCGGCGCCGGTTCCTCGGTCGATGCAACCGTACCGGCCCGACCGGCTGTTCCCGGCGCAGCCCATTGGTCTTCCAGGCATCGGAGTTTCAACGCGAACGAGGTACAGGCGCGATCTGCACGCCTCAGCGCAACGTCGGCCTCTGCGGACCGACATCCTGCGCTGCGAGGTCGGCGACGACTCCCCGGCAGCTGTCTCCGCGGGCAGCGACTAGCTCGGCCCTGATGCGGAGCCGTCCAGCACTGATCGGCACCCCCGCCCATCCACCGCACAAGAGACTGCGCGACCAACGTTTGAAAGCACCGGCATGGTAAAGACGGTCCTTGACACCGTTTTTTTACCACCAGGTAGGAGAGGCGCTATGGGCATCATTGCTTGGATCATCATCGGGTTGCTCGCGGGCCTCATCGCCAAGGCGCTCATGCCGGGCAAGGACCCGGGCGGCATCGTCATCACGATGCTCATCGGTATCGCGGGCGGTCTGCTCGGCGGCTGGCTCGGCAAGGTCATCTTGGGCGTCGACTCCATCGACGGCTTCTTCGACCTCTCCACCTGGGTCGCCGCCATCGTCGGCTCGCTCATTCTCCTCGTGCTGTACCGCGTCATCACGGGCAACCGCCGCCACGCCTGACCCGTACGCCCACCACCGCGAGACGGCTCCGCCCTACCTGGGCGGAGCCGTCTCGCGCACCACAAGCATTTTGTCATCGCGGTGGACTGCGGAGAGTGCCGTCGACACCGGACAAGGACCGTAGACACTTCAGCGCAGTACTCATCCTGTTCCTCGCCTTCGTCGTCCTGTCACCCCCATCACCGACGTCGAGATCCTCGTCACGGCACTCGCGTTCGGTTGATCGCTCTGTGATCAAGGCGCGACACGTCGCCGAACGCACAACCGCCGCCGGCACCGGCCAACGGGGGCCGCAGGGGAGGCTGGACCGTTATTGGGCGGGTTCTCAGGCGGTGGTGACCATGGCGGTGCGGAGGCGGGGTGCCTGCATCTGCGAGATACCCAGTGCCTGACCGTTCTGGGCCTGACTGCGTATTGGCCGAAGCGCATCGATAGACGAATCGAACCGCCTCGTGTCACCGCAGGCGTGATCGCCGCGGCCCGCACCGCACAGAAACGCAACAGACGCGGCCGTTCCTTCACACCGAAGCCGCGACGCAGACCAGCCCCGCCTCGCTCGCCCGGTCCGCGTGGATCAGCCGGTTCACGACGACCAGGGCCGGCAATTCGCGTTCGTGCGTGCAATAGGACTGCATTCGCTGTATCTTCCGGCACCAGTTCCAGTACGGCCAGAGCCTCCTCCGTACGGCCCGACACATCCAGCGTCCACGCCCAGGCGGCTCGGGCCTCAGCCAGGCCTGACGCGACGGCTTCTCGGAAGAATGCGTCGGCGTCCGACCAGTCCTCATCCGGCACGGCAGCGTAGGACTCGAAGAGGTGGTTGGTACGGCCGGTGGTGACGGCAGGCTTCAACCACACCTCGGCCTCGCGCGAGCGGCGGGAGTGGACAGCGTTGACGCAGGCCGATCGGTAGGCATCGAGGTTCCCGTCCTGGACGGCCCTCTCGAAGTAGCGCAGAGCCTCGTCCCACAGGTCCACATCGGCCAGTCGCCAGGCGGATTCCAGGGCGGCTCGGCCGTCCGGGAACCGGTCGACAATCAAGTCACACCACGCCTGCGCCCGCTCCATGTCTCCGCACTCGTAGAGGTGGACGGCGGCATCGACGAGCGGCTGTGCGTCCGCCGCGGCGTCCACTGCCTTGGCGAACCACGGGTCGCCCGCGGCATCTGTCTCCCACCACCGGGAAGCGATCCATCCCAGCGCAGCCGCGTCCCCGGCCTGGGCGGCAGCCTCGGTCCAGGCATCGGCCTCGGGGATACGTTCCTGATACCGCAGGAACTCGGCCGTCTGCCACAACGTAAGTACGGCGACGGGCGCTGTGGTCGAGAGGCGGGCATTGGCCGGTTGCTCGGCCCGTGCCAGGCGTCGCCATGCAAGCCACCGGTCGACCGAGAGATACGGACCAGGGCGATGACGACGCGCTCGTTGGGCACGTTCTTGCCTGAACACCAGTCACTCAAGCGCTGCTCCGAGAAACTCGGAGCGTTCCTCGGAGGCTCCGCGAGTCTCCGCTCGACCAGGGCCGCCTGGCGCGCGAACTCGGCTCGTGTCAGCCCCACAGCGTTGATCAACTCGACCATACGCGCGGCGAACTGCCGACGACCCGACGGCGGTGCGTTGTCCGTCAATCCCACCTCCGGATCTCTCCGGTCCGGATCCGCTCAGGACAAGCCGACCATAGCGGCTACCGGCTGCGGTTCTGGTTCTCGTCGTCACCAATCTGGATGCCCCCACATCCGATCCGGTGATCGACGAGCAGCACACGACAGGATCGTGTACCGGCGCCGGGGTGCTTCCTCAGGCACGCCGGGAAAGACCCCGTCGCTCGGCTGTGGCCGATCAGGTCAGTTCAGCAGTGATCTGCCAGAACGGCAGCAGAACTCTGCCGTGTTGATCGATGGCCATGGCGTCGTCTCGCTCCGAGGCGCCCGATACGGCGGGCGCCAAGTTCTGCCATGCCTGCAGGGTCAAACCGGTGCTGTAGTGGCGGGGCTCCATGCGCCGGATCGTCCAGTCGTCACGGAAAGCCTCGCGCAGGCTGCGTTCGTCCATGTTGGCCGGCATCTTCAGGCGAGCGGCCAACTCGTCGCGGAAGCACAGGGCATGAAGCCTCGCACCGGACGCGCACACCCGACGCAGCCCAGCGAGGTACGCCCGCCGCTGATCGGCGTCCAGGCAGTGCAGCATGGCACTGTCGACGACGGTGCGGAAGCCACCGGGGACACCGATGCCGTGCAGTTCCGTCGCGTCGGCGACCGTGAACGTCACCGGGCTGCCGGCGGCGGTGGCCTTGGCCCGGCTGCGCTCGATCGCAGATGGCGAGGCGTCGAAGGCGGTCACCTCGTAGCCGCGGCCGGCCAGGAACAAGGCGTTGTCCCCGAGCCCACAGCCGCATTCCAGAACCGGGCCGGCGATCTCGCCCGCCGCTTCCAGCTCGACGACCAGCGGCTGGGGAGCGTCCAGTTCCCACGGAATCAGGTCCGACCGGCGGTCGTCCGCTCCGTAGGAGATCTCGCGCCCCTGGTACACCGCCTCGAAATCCAGCGCCGGCTCCCGGCTGCCTTGGTGGTCACGTGCAGGATTCAGATCGGCCATCCAACCCTCACCTCTTCTAGTAGACGGGGTTGTTCACTAAAGTCAGCATAGGCAGGAAGGAACGCCAGCGTCTACTATTGGGTCCATGACAGAGAGCACAACGCCCGGCCGTCGCCGAGGTGCGGAACTGGAGCAGGCGATCTATGTCGCGACGCTCGACGAGCTTGCCGCTAACGGTTATGGCCGACTCACCATGGAGGGCATCGCCGCCCGTGCCGGCACGGGCAAGGCCGCGCTCTACCGTCGTTGGCCCGGCAAGCAACCCCTGGTTCTGGACGCCCTGCGCTACGCCCTGCCCCCGTTGCCCGAGCCGGACCCGGAGCGCTCGACCCGGGAGAACCTCGCCGACGCCCTCGCCGCCTTCAGTGGTGTGCTGGCCGGCAGAACTCTCGTACCAGGCATCGAGTTCATCGTCGACCTGCTGCGCGAGCCGGACCTGCGTGCCATGTTCGCCGACAGGGTCATCGCGCCACGTCTTGAGCGCATCGAAGCCATCCTGCATGAGGGCATGCGCAGCGGCGAGTTGGGCCCTGAGATCGAGCACCCGCTGGCCGCTCGCACTGGTCCCGCTCTGATACTGCAGACCTTTCTGCTCACCGGCGAGCCACCGAGTCCGCGGGAGATCGACCTCATCGTCGACACCGTGCTCTATCGGACAGCCACGTCACGAGAAGGAAGTGTGAAGAGAACGGTGTGACTCCGATCATGGAGGACTGCATCCGTGACCGGCGAGGACACAGCCAAGGAGGCGTCCGCGACCGTGGTCGTGGAGACGGGTCCGCCAGCTGCTGTGGACGAGAAGTTCCTCAAGGAACTCGTCGCCCGGCCCCAGACCGACGGGCTGCAGTTGACCGGTGAGGGCGGGCTGCTCCGGCAGCGCACCGCGCGGCTGCCGACGTCCGCGCTTGACGGTGAGATGACCGATCACCTCGGCTGTGACAGGCCCGGCCCCGCGGGCAAGAACGGCGGCAACTCCCGCAACGTCACGCGGTCCGAGACCGCGCTGACCGACGTCGTCCCGGTCGAGATCACCGTGCCCCGCGACCGCGAGGGCGGCATTGAGCCGCAGATCGTCAAGAAGCGGCAGCGCCGGCTGACCGGCGTCGACGAGAGGGTCCTGTTGCTGTCCGCGAAGGGCCTCACGCACAGTGACATCTCGACTCACCTCGCCGAGGTCCATGGGGCGGAGGTGTCCGAGACGACCCTCTCCACGATCATCGACGCGGTGATGGATGGCATGTCCGAGTGGCAGATCCGGCCCCTCGGCCTGTGGGTCGGCGAGGGTGGGGAAGGCGCCAAGCACTGGCTCCGGGGGCTGACCTGGCTGAAGAACCGCGGCGGGCGTCGTTCCGTTATGCCGCCCGCCAGGACTGGGACGAGATCGCCAAGGCCCTCACGCCTGTCCGCACCGCCCCGACCGAGGACGCGGCCACCACCCGGTTTCCTCGAATTCGCCGAGACCTGGGGCGAGAAGTACCCGGCGATCGTGCGGCTCCGGGAGAATGCCTGGGCCGAGGTCGTGCCGCTCCGGCAGTTCGACGCCGGGATCCGCCGCTTCGTCTGCACCACGAACGCCATCGAGTGCGTGAACGCACGCATCCGCCGGGCCGTCCGGGCCCGCGGCCACTTCCCGTCGGAGGCTGCCGCGCTGAAGTGCGGGCACCTCGCGATCACGAGCCTCGACCGAACCGGGAAGGGCCGCAAACGATGGACCAGCCGCTGGAAGCGAGCCCTCCAGGCGTTCGACCTCGCCTTCGACGGGCGCCTCTCAGCAGCCCTCAGCGGACTCACCCACCACATCAGCTACACCGTTGAGAAGTCCTCTCGATTGGCGGACTCGGTGCGTTGTCGGTCGTGGTGGGGATCCGAGCGGCTGGCGCCGGACGAGTTGCAGGAGTTGTTCCAGCGGGTGGTGCCGGAGGCACCGTCGCGGCCTCAGGGCGGTGGCCGGAGTCGGCATGGTGACGGGGAGGTACTGGCTGCGATCGTGTTCGTGGTCACCTCGGGCTGCTCGATGCAGCAGTTGCCGTCAGCGTCGTTCGGGCCGTCCGGACCGACAGCTCACCGGCGTTTCGCTGAGCGGCATGGCCGCACCGGCGGAGGCGGAGAGCAGCTTGCCGACGTGCCAACGCCGTCGAGGGGCGCGCGACGGGCGGGGCCGGCCGGGCCGGGACTTCACATTTCCCGTCCAGTTGTCCAAACGAGGGTTGGGACACGGGTGGTTACCGGCCAGCCGCCCCGACGACGGCGCGTGGCGCGGCTGGCCGGAATATCCTCGGCGACGGGCCGGCCGACGGTACAGCCCGCACAGCCGGGACGTGGATTCCCGGTGAAAGTTGGGGGGCGTTCGCGAGGGGAGGGCATCCTCCAATGGTCAGCCCGCCCTTCAAACGGTCCGGACGTGCAGGGATAATCACCTCAGCACTCCGGTGAGGGGTGTACAGCCGACCCTCGACCACCGCCATTGATGATGACCTTTGGCCACCTGGTGATTGTCCAAATCGTGGAGCGCGTCCAGAAGGTTGGGCGCTCTAGGATACGAAAGCCCTATCCGGGTGGCGGAACGAAACTCTCGACCGGGTCGACTGCCGGGTTCGGCTCCCGTGGCACTTCTGTTATGCCGTCACGGAGAGATGGGACCCACCCCGGATTCGCGCACCCTCGCGAATACCACGTTCCTCCCGAAGCGTCACCATGACTATTCACAGGCCGCGGCCAATCCGACTGCGGCAACGCCCTGTTCGTCATCCAGATGCACACAGAGCCGGACACCGACGGGGAACGCTCCCGAGAGCTTGACGTTCCGAAGATCGCAGGAGCACCACCGTTCGCCCTGGCAAGGATGGCCGACCCTTGCCGGCAAAGAGACCACCTGCTCACCGCTGAACACGAAATCAGAATGGTCAGAATCCAGGAAAAGATCTCCGGATGTGAACTGTGACCGATCACTTGGGCTTCAGTCTTACGCAGTTGCGATATTTTGTGGTGTCCGCCGAACTGGGCAACATTTCAGAGGCGGCAGAGAAGCTGTGCGCCTCGCAGTCAACAGTTTCGGCGGCCGTTATACGGCTGGAGCGCCATCTTGGCGTGCAGTTGCTTCTCCGTCATCATGCACGTGGCGTCTCCCTCACACCCAGCGGCCGGCACTTGCTCCGAGAGGCTCGTGCATTGCTGGGGCACGCCAGGGGATTCAAGGCACGGGGCGACGCCCTGGCGGGCGAAACCGTCGGACAGCTCGACGTCGGATTCTTCTTTACGATCGCCCCGTTTCTCCTGCCTTTAACCTACCGGATGGCCAGAGAACGACATCCGGCGCTACAACTGAACGTCCACGAGGAATCTGCTGATCACCTTTTGGGCCTACTGCAGGACGGCCGCTGCGAATTAGCCGTGACATACGATTTCCTGTCGGGCGATTCCAGGTTTCACCCGCTGGTCGACTTGCCCGTCTACGCCCTCCTGGCAGACGATGACCCGCTGAGCAGGGCCAACTCGGTAGGTCTGGACGAACTGGCCGCTCGACCGCTCATCGCCTTGAACACCCCGGCCACTCTCCGCCATTTCGACAAATTGCTCGCCAACGCCGGCGTCCGCATGCCGCAGGTGATCACGACGACGAGCCTGGAGACCATGCGCGGCCTCGTGGCTGCTGGTTCCGGGTTCGCGTTGATGTACCAACGCGCTGCCAGCGGGGCAACTTTCGACGGAGGGAGCGTTCGAGCAGTCGAGATCGCCGACGTCCTGCCCCCTTCGTCCCTCGGCGTCGCCATGATGCCCGATCTGGTCATGAGCAGCCGCGGTAGAGCCTTCTTTGACATGCTTCGATCGGCGATCTCGATAAGGCATGCCGTGCACTCGACCGCCTGACCAGTACCGGCATTTTGCACGTTTCCACCCATGATTTTCCCGGCACAAGTTATCGCAGTTTGAAGGAGTGTCGTGCTAGCGGTCATGTTCACGGGGCAGGGAAGTCAGAAGAAAGGAATGGGGGTCGAGGTCTTCGGGCATTATCCGGGGCTTGTGCAGTTCACTTCGGATGCGCTGGGATACGACATCGTTTCTCTGTGCACGGAAGCCCCGGATTCCTTGCTGGCCCGCACGGAGTACACGCAGCCGGCCCTGTACGTCGTCAACGCGCTGCACATGTTCGAGCGGGTACACCAGGAGGACCGGCCGGCGGATTTCTATCTGGGGCACAGTCTGGGCGAGTACAACGCCCTGCTCGCGGCCGGTGTCTTCGACTTCGAAACGGGACTGCGACTGGTCGCCAGGCGCGGGAAACTGATGGCGGCGGCTTCCGACGGCGGCATGACCGCGGTGATGGATACGTCGGCGGAACAGTTGCGGAAAATCTTCTCCGAGGACGGCGTCGACGGCGTCGACATCGCCGGCTTCAACACCGGATCGCAGTTGACCATCGCGGCCACTGCGCCCGTACTGACCGCGGCGCACGCCTCCTTGCAGCAACGGGGCATCCGCTTCGTGCCGCTCAGGGTGAGCGCGCCCTTCCACTCCCGGTACATGGAGCCGGCCCGCGTGCAATTCGCCGCATTCCTCGAACAGTTCAGATTTGACGAACCCACCACACCGGTCATCTCCAATGTCACGGCCCGGCCCTACGAGCCGGGACAGGTGGCACACATGCTCACCGAGCAGTTGGTGGCCCCGGTGCGCTGGACCGACAGTGTCCGCGCGCTCCTCGACGGCGATGAGGGGCTCGAATTCACCGAAATCGGGGGCTTCACCCTTACGCAGATGGTGCACAAAATCAAGGCTGGAGTATGAGACATGCCGACGACGGAAAAGATCCGGCAGTACCTAGAGGAACGCTTCCTCTTCGAGTTCGACGACGTGATCACACCGGACACCGACCTGTTCAAGGCAGGTGTCATCGATTCGTTCGGATACGTCAGGATGATGAGTTTTCTGGAATCCGAGTTCTCGGTCAAGATCAGCGCGGAGGACATACTCGAAAACGTCTTCGTAACGCTCACCACGATCGACGCATTCATACAGAAGAAGATCTCCTCGAAGTAGAAGGACGGGAAATGTGCGGGCTGGCCGGCTTCCTTTCGACTTCGCTGCACTCCGGTGCCACCACCGAGGTCATCACCTCGATGCTGTCGAACATCTGTCACCGCGGGCCGGACGAGGCCGGCTACTACCTGGATGACGGCATCGCCATGGGGGCGGTGCGGCTGGCGATCGTGGACCTCGCGGACGGCTCGCAGCCCATGTCCGACCCGTCACAGCGCTACTGGATCTGTTTCAACGGTGAGCTCTACAACCACATCGAGCTCCGCACGGAACTGGAAGCCCTCGGCCGCCCGTTCCGGACTGACCACTCCGACACCGAAGTGGTGCTCCAGGCGTGGATCCAGTGGGGAACGGACTGCTTCAGCCGGTTCAACGGAGCCTTCGCGGTCGCCATCAGGGACGCGGTCAGCGGCGACCTCGTACTGGCCCGCGACCGTTACGGCAAACGCCCGCTGTTCTACGCCGACCACGGCGGCGGCTTCCTGTTCGCGTCCGAGATGAAGGCGTTCCGTGCCTTCCCCGGGTTCCGTTTCGCCTTCGATCCGAGGGAACTGGCCACGATCTACGCCACGTGGACGCCGCTGCCCGACCGCACGCCGTACCAGGGAATCCGCCAGCTCCCGATGGGCTCCGTGCTGACGCTCGGCGCGGGTCGCCGCTCGCTGCGCCCTTACGAGGACCTCTCCTTCGACGTGCCCGGCTTCGACGGGTCCGAGGCCGAGGCGATCGAGCTCATCAGGGAGACCCTGCACACCAGCGTGGAGATGCGCCTGCGCTCCGACGTCGAGGTCGGCGTCTACCTCAGCGGCGGCCTGGACTCCTCGGTGGTGACGCGACTGGCCACCCAGCTCTCCCCGCACCAGGTCCGCACGTTCTCCGTGGCGTTCCAGGACAAGACCTTCGACGAGTCCGACAGCCAGCGCCTGGTCGCCGAGCATCTGGGCACCCTGCACTCCAGCGTCGCGATCACCGGCACGGACATCACCGACAACTTCCAGTCCGCCGTGTACCACGCCGAGGTACCCACCTTTCGTACCTCGTTCGTACCGATGTTCCTGTTGTCCCGGCACGTCCGCGACGCCGGCATCAAGACGATCCTCAGCGGCGAGGGCTCCGACGAGGCGTTCCTCGGCTACTCGCTCTTCCGCGAGACCCTGCTGCGCCGGCGGTGGAACGAACTCCCCGATGACGAGCGCCGTACCCGACTGGCCGGCCTGCACCCGGAGTTGACGCACTTCGGCCCCGCCCACCAGGCCCACCTGCTCGGGCTTTACCAGCAGTTCTCGGTGGAACGCCTGCCGGGCCTGTTCTCCCACGAGATGCGCTACCAGAACGGCCTGTTCGCCGCGCGCCTGCTCACCGACGGCCGCGAACCGTTCGGCGACCTGCTTGCCCTCGTCGCCGGGACTCCCGGCTACGCGCAGATGCCCGCGGTGCACAAGGCCCAGTGGCTGGAGTACAAGACGCTGCTGGCCGGATTCCTGTTGTCCACGCAGGGAGAGCGCGCCGCGCTGGCGCACGGCGTCGAGAACCGTTGCCCGTTCCTCGACCCGGCCGTGGTGCGCGCCGCCGCGTCGGTGAATCTGCGCTACGACGACGGTCAGGTCGAGAAGGCCCTGCTGAAGAAGGCATTCCGCGCCGAGCTCCCGGAGTGGACCACGCGGCGCCCCAAGCAGCCCTACCGCGCACCGGGCAGCACCACTTTCAAGGAGAATCGCCCGGACTACCTGGAACTGCTGCTGTCCGACCACGAGTTGGCCGAGCTCGGCTTCGTGGACCAGCGGTTCGCCCGCCGCCTGGTCAACAAGGTCATGGCGTCGCCGGTGGAGGAGATCAGCACCAAGGAGGACCACGCCTTCCTCTACCTACTGACGACCGCCGTGCTCCACCGACAATTCGTGCGGGGCGACGGCAGTCGGCCCGGCCGCCCGTCGACCGCCGCGCTGAACCTGCGTGTGACCGTGGACAACCGTCGTGCCGTGCAGCAAGCGGAGGAGACCCGATGAGCGCCGACGACATCGCGATCACCGGTCTCGCCCTGCGGTTCCCCGGTGCCGACACGCTGGCCGAGCTGTTCGACCACCTCTCGGCGGGACGCTCGCTGATCACCGAGGTTCCCGCGGAACGGTGGTCGAAGGAACGCTACTTGGGCGATCCGCGCGAGGACGAGGAGAAGACGAACAGTGTCTGGGCCGGGTTCATCGAGGACGCCGACCGCTTCGACGCCGCCTTCTTCAACATCTCCCCGCGCGAGGCGGAGACGATGGACCCCCAGCAGCGGTTCGCGCTGGAGCTGGCATGGCAGGCCATCGAGGACGCGGGATACCGGGCGGGCGAGCTCGCGGGCAGCCGCACGGGCGTGTTCATGGGCGTCTCCCACGCCGACTACGCCGAGCTGATCGAACGCGACGACGTGCCGACCGACGGCTACTTCCCGACCGGCACGGCGTTCTCCGTCGTCGCCAACCGGCTGTCCTACTTCTTCGACTTCCACGGCCCCAGCATCGCCAACGACACCGCCTGCTCCAGCTCCCTGGTCTCGCTCTACGAGGCCGTCACCGCACTGCGCAACGGCGACTGTGAGCTGGCGCTGGCCGGCGGGGTGAACCTGTGCTGGTCGCCGAAGCTGTTCGTGGCGTTCAGCAAGGCCGGCATGCTCTCCCCCACCGGCACCTCGCACGCCTTCGACCAGGGCGCCGACGGGTTCGTCCGCGGCGAGGGCGGCGCGGTCCTGCTGCTCAAACCGCTGGCCAAGGCGGTGGCGGACGGCGACCTGGTGCACGCGGTGGTCAAGGGCGTCGGCACCAACCACGGCGGCAAGACCAACTCGCTGACCGTGACCAACCCGGCCGCGCAGGCCGCACTGATCGAGGAGGTCCACACCCGCGCCAACATCGCGCCCGACACCGTGGGCTACATCGAGGCCCACGGGCCGGGCACACCGGTCGGCGATCCGATCGAGGTCGTCGGCCTCAAGCGCGCCTTCCAGAGCCTGCACGACGCCAACGGAACCCGGCCGCGGCCGGGCAGCACGGGCATCGGGTCGATCAAGACCAACATCGGTCACCTGGAATCGGCCGCCGGTGTGGCGGGCGTGGTGAAGGTGATCGGCGCGATGGCCGCCGGAGTGCTGCCGGCGACGGTCAACTTCGAGGCCCTGAACCCGTTGATCGACCTGGACGGCAGTCCGTTCTACATCGTCGGTGACTCGCGGCCGTGGCCGGTCGGCGAGGGCGTGCCGCGTCGGGCGGGCGTCAGTTCGTTCGGGTTCGGCGGGACCAACGCCCATGTGCTGCTGGAGGAACACGTCGGCGCGCGGCCGGCCGTCGAGAGGCCGGGACCGCATGTCGTCCCGCTCTCGGCGAAGACTCCGGAGCGGCTGCGCGCGCTGGCCGAGCGGTTGCGGGACCACCTGCGGGCACCGGAGCACTCGCTACGGCCGCGCCAGTCGCCGGCCGACATCGCCCACACGCTCCAGTTCGGCCGCGAACCCATGCGGGCCAGGGCCGCGTTCGTCGTCGCGGACCGGGAACAGCTCGTCGCCGCGCTGGAGTCCGTCGCGGACGGTGAGGTGCGCAACCCCGCCGGGGCCGGGCACGAGGTGGTGGCCGCGGCGGAGTCGTGGGTGCGCGGCGGGACCGCCGACTGGCCCCGGCACCCCGGGGCGCACCGCGTGCGGCTGCCGGCCTACCCGTTCGCCCGGGACCGGCACTGGTACGTGGCGCCGCGGTCCGGGATGCCGGACACCGCGACGCTGCACCCGCTCGTCCACCGGAACACCTCCGATCTGGCGCAGCAGCGCTACACCTCCGTGTTCACCGGCTCCGAGCCCTTCCTCGCCGCGCACCGGGTCCACGGCCGTCGGGTGCTGCCCGCGGCCGCCTACCTGGAGATGGCGCGGGCCGCCGTGGAGTGCGCGGCGCCGCGGGACGGGACGGTCCGGCTGCGCGACATCGCGTGGCGGCGGCCGCTCGTCGTCGACGAACCGGTCGAGGTACACATCGGGCTGACGCCGCGCGGTGACGCCATTGACTTCGCGTTTCTCCAGGGTGAGACGACCCACAGCACGGGCTCCGCCGAGGTCGTCCCGGTGCCGGAACCGTCGCCGCTGGACCTGGACGCCCTGCGCGTGTCCTGCCACACCTCGCGCGACACCGGCGAGATCTACGCGCGCCTGCGTGCCCAGCATCTGGAGTACGGGCCGGCCCTGCGCGCGCTGCGCGAGGTCCGGGTGGGGCGCGACGAGGCACTCGTCCGCATCCGCCCGACGGAGGGGGGCGGGTACGTGCTGCCGCCGAGTGTCCTGGATGCCGCCTTCCAGACATCCGTGGTCCTGATGGGCGAGGCGTCCGGCCCGACGCTGGCCTTCGCCCTCGACGAGCTCCAGGTCCACCGGCCCTGCCCGTCCGAGACATGGGCGTGGGTCCGGCGGAGCGGGGGCTCCGGGGCGCTCGCCACGTTCGACATCGACCTGTGCGACCGCGACGGCGTGCTGAGCGCCGGCCTGCGGGGGCTCGCCCAGCGCACCACCGACGCGGGTCCGCGCGTCGTCACGGCGATCCCCCGGTGGATCGACAGGCCGCTGAACGCCGACGGCGGTTCCCGCACCGCGCACACCATGGCCCTGCCGGGGATCACGCCGGCCCGCCCGGCCGACGGCATCGACGCCGTGACCGACCAGGCGTTCGCCGACGTCCAGCGGCTGCTCGCGGCCGGTCCCAAGGACGAGCACCGGTTCGTGGTACTGGTCGACGCCCGGGTACCGGCACACTTCCACGCACCTCTGGTGGGCCTGTTCCGCACGGTCGCGCTGGAGAACCCGCTCGTCTCGGGCCGCGTGGTACGGATCCCCGGCCTTCTGGCGATGTCCCCGGCAGAGGTGGCGCGGATCGTGCGCGAGGAGTGCGCCGACGGCTCCGCCGACACCGACGTCCGCTACACCGCCGACGGCGCCCGGCAGGTACGCGAGCCCGTCGAGACGCCGCTCGGCACCGGTCCGCAGGTGCCGGAGCTGCGGACCGGCGGCGTGTACTGGGTGACCGGTGGCCTGGGCGGCATCGGCCCGCACCTCGCCCGCTACTTGAGCCGTACGGAGGCGACGGTCGTCCTCGGCGGACGGTCCGCGGACGGCTCCGTGGAGTCCCTGCGCGCCGAGGGGGTCGACGCACACCACCTGCCGGTCGACGTCACCGACGCCCGAGCCGTGCGCGCCGCGGTCGAGACGATCCTGCGGGAGCACGGTGCGCTCCATGGCGTTGTGCACGCGGCCGGAGTGCTGCACGACCAGTACCTGCTGCGCAAGGACCTCACCGACGTCCGCCGCGTGACCGCGCCGAAGGTCCGGGGCGCGCTCTGCCTCGACGCCGCCACCCGCCATCTCGACCTGGACTTCTTCGTGCTGTTCTCCTCGGTCGCCGGTGTCTACGGAAACCCGGGGCAGTCCGACTACGCGGCGGCCAACGCCTTCCTGGACGCGTTCGCCGAGCACCGCCAGGCGCTGGTCGACGCGGGCGAGCGCAGTGGCAGGACCGTGGCCGTCAGCTGGCCGCTGTGGGCCGACGGCGGCATGACGGCGGACGAGGTAACCCGAGAGGCGCAGCGCCGCGAGCGCGGGTGGGAGCCGCTGCCCACGGAGGACGGGCTGCGCGCCTTCGGCCGGTCCCTGCGCGCCGACGCCCCCGCCCACGTCGTCGTCGCCTACGGCACCGAAGCCTCCCTGACCGGGCCGCGCCGCCCCGCGCCGGCCCGCCCCGCGCCGGCCCGCCCGGCGTCGTCCGGTGGCGCCGTCGACGGCAACCTGCAGGAGCAGACCGAGGAGCTGCTCACGGGGATCATCGCCGAGGTCCTCCGGCACGCCCCCGAGGACCTCGATACGACCGCCAACCTCATCGACTACGGCATCGACTCGCTGGGCATCCTGGGGGTGACCGCGCGGCTGGAGAAGCTGTTCGGGCCGCTGTCCAAGACGATCTTCTTCGAGTACCTGAACATCGCGGACGTGGCGGCGCACTTCGTGGAATCACGGCCCGAGCAGTTGGCGGCCGTGCTGGGAGCGAGCGGGGGCGCCGGCGCGCCGGCCGTCCCGGCAGCGGCTCCGGCCACGCGGTCCGAGGGCCGGGCGGAGCCCCGCGCGGTCGAGTCCGGCCGGGCGGAATCCGGCGACGTGGCACCCGAAACAGCAGAGCCCGCCAGGGCGGAGTCCGCCGCTGTCGTCGTCCGCGAACCAGAGCGCGACGACCGGCACGACATCGCGATCGTCGGCGTGTCCGGGCGCTACCCCGGTGCCGAGACCCTGGACGAGCTGTGGGAGCTTCTGGAGAGCGGCCGGCACGTGTTCGAGGAGATCCCCGCCGACCGCTGGGACCACGAGGCCGTCTACGACCGCGACCGGGCCGTGCCGGGCAAGACCGTGATCAGGACCGGGACGTTCCTCCGCGACATCGACACGTTCGACCCCCGGTACTTCCGCATCTCCAAGCGCGAGGCCGAGCAGATGTCCCCGGAGGTGCGGCTCTTCCTCCAGGCCGGCGTGCAGGCGTTGGAGGACGCCGGCTACTCGCGGGAGACCATCCACCGCCGTTACCAGGGCGACGTCGGCGTGCTCGTGGGGACCATGAGCAACCACTACAACCTGTACGGCTTCCAGAACAGTCTCACCCGCGGCGCCCCGCAGAGCGGCAGCTACACGGGCACGATCCCCAACATGCTGTCCTACTTCTACGGTCTGACCGGGCCATCGATCTTCGTGGACACCATGTGCTCGGCCTCGTCCACGTGCGTGCACCAGGCCGTGCAGATGCTGCGGTCCGGCGAGTGCCGGATGGTGGTCGCCGGCGGCATCAATCTGATGCTGCACCCGTACAACCTCATCACCTCGTCGCAGGAGCATTTCACCACCGGCACCTCCGACGTGATCCGCAGCTACGGCCACGGTGTGGACGGCACCATCCTCGGTGAGGGCGTCGGCGCGGTCGTGCTCAAGCCGCTGGTCGACGCCGAGCGCGACGGCGACCAGGTGTACGCAGTGATCCGGGGCACCGCCCTGTCCAACTCCGGTACCCGCAACGGCTTCACCGTGCCGAGCCCGGTGATGCAGGCACACGCGATCGAGAAGGCGCTGGACGACGCCGGTGTCGACCCGCGGACGATCAGCTACGTGGAGGGGCACGGCTCGGGCACCGCGCTGGGCGACCCGATCGAGGTCCGGGCGCTGACGTCGGCGTACCGGAAGTACACGGCGGCCAGGCAGTTCTGCGCGCTCGGCTCCGTCAAGTCCAACATGGGGCACCTGCTCGCGGCGGCCGGCATGATCGGTCTGGCCAAGGTGCTGCTCCAGTTCCGGCACGGCAAGCTGCTGCCGTCCCTGCACAGCGCGGAACTCAACCCGGACATCGACTTCACCGACACGCCGTTCTGGGTACAGCAGTCGGTGGCCGACTGGAGGCCGACGGTCACCTCGGCCGACGGCCGGCAGGTGCCCCGGCGGGCCGGCGTCACCTCGATCGGGGCCGGCGGGATGAACTCGCACATCATCCTGGAGGAATACCCCGAACGTCCGGTGCGCCGGGAGCCGTTCGGCGAGCAGCTGTTCGTGTTCTCGGCGATGAACGACGCAGCGCTCGGGCGCTACCTGGCCGCCTTCCGCGCCTACCTCGGCGGGGCGCGGGAGACCGACCTGCCCGACATCGCGTTCACCCTGCGGGTGGGCAAGAACGAGCTGCCCCACCGCTGGGCGTTCGTAGCAGCGGACAAACGGTCGGCGCTGGCAGCCGTGGACGGCTATCTCGCCGGCCGGCGGGACCTGCCCGCGCACGAGCTCGCCACGGCCTGGGTCGCCGGCAGGAGCGTCGACTGGGAGCGGCTGCCGGCAGAACGCCGGGTGTCGCTGCCCCCGTACCCGTTCGAGAAGGTGCGCTGCTGGGTCGAGCCGACCGACGGCGCGCCGACCGTGCTGGCCCCGCTGGCGTTGCGCGAGCGGCTGCACCCGTTCCTGGGGCGCAACGAGTCCGATGTCCGCGGCCTGCGCTACGGGATGGATGTCCGCCTCGCCGACCTGCTCGACTACGGCTACCGCCTGGACAAGGTGCCCGCCATCGCGCCGACCTTCGCCGTGGACCTCGCGCTGGCCACCGCGAAGGTCAGCGGGTTCGCCGAGCCGGCGTCCGTCCACGACCTCCGTGTGCTGCGGCCGATCGACTGGTCCGCGACCGAGCGGCTGGTCACGGAATTCGCCGACGGACACGGCACCGTCCGGACCGAGGACGGGTCGGCGGCTGTGGAGTTCACCGTGCGGGCCGCCACGGCGCCCTCGGGCCGGATCGAGTTGGCCGGGCTGCGGCCGGTCCGCACACGGGAGGAGTTCCTGGCCGAACTGACCACCGGCGGGCTGGACTTCAATGCGGCGGCGTGCGCGGTCGACGGCGTGTTCCGCGCCTCGGACGGCCGGACGGTGCTGAGCGTCGCCCGGCCCGCGTTCCAGCAGGACCACGTCCGGCGCAACGTCACCGTCGAGCCGTTCGTGCTCGTCGTGATCGCGCAGGGTGTGCAGTGGGAGGCCAAGCGCACCGGGGTGCCGGACTGGCCCCGGGTTGCGCTCAACCACATCGCGGAGATCCACGTACGGGCCGGGGCGGCGGTCACCCATGTGGTGTTCGGGGACGACCGGATCGAGCTGGTCGGGGAGAAGGGTGAGGTGGTCGGCGAGCTGCGCGGGGTGCGGCGCGGCGTCGACGGCGCGGAGCCGGCCGTACGCCCGGTGCCGCGGACCGCCCCGGCGCCGACGGCCCGGGGAGCGGCGGGCGTGCGGCCGGGCGGGTCCGCGCCGGGCGGGTCCGCGCTGGTCGAGGCGCTACGCTCCATCGCCGCCGGCCTCCTCAAGTTCGAGGCGGAGGAGCTCGATCCGCGTACCGGTCTGGACGCGTTCGGTTTTGACTCGATCTCGCTGGTGACCTTCGCGCAGGAGATCCACGAGCGGTTCGGCGTCAAGGTCAGCCCGGCGGTCTTCTTCGATGTCAGGACGTTGGAAGGGCTGGGCGCCCACCTGGCCGACGAACACGGTGTCACGGTGGCGGTCGAGTCCCGGCCGGTCCCGGTCGAGGCAGAGACGTCACCTGTCCGGAGCGAGGTCCAGCAGCCGCAGCCAGGACGGGCCGCGTCCGATCCGCGCATGCCGATCGCCGTCATCGGCGCGGCGGGGCGGTTCCCGGGCGCCCGCGACCTGGACGCGTACTGGGCGAACCTGGTGGCGGGCAAGGACTCCGTCACCGCGTTCCCCTGGCACCGGTACGACGCGGACCACCGCAGGGCCGTCGAGGCCCAGGACTTCCCCCAGCGGCTCGGTGCCCTGGAAGACGTCGACGCCTTCGACGCCGAGTTCTTCCGTGTCCTGCCGCGCGAGGCCGAGCTGATGGACCCCCAGCACCGCCTGGCGCTGGAGACGGTGTGGCAGGCGCTGGAGGACAGCGCGTACCGGCCGGCCGACCTGCCGGCCGGGACGGGCGTGTTCATCGGCGTCACGGGCAACGACTACGCGACCCTGCTCACCGCGCTCGGTGTGGCACCGGACGCGTTCACCTCGACCGGGACGACGCACTCGATCCTCGCCAACCGCATCTCGTACCTGCTCGACGTGCGGGGCCCGAGCGAACCGATCGACACGGCCTGCTCCAGCTCGCTGGTGGCGGTGCACCGCGCGATGGAGGCGATCCGTTCCGGCGCGTGCGACATGGCCGTCGCGGGCGGGGTGAACGTGCTGCTCAATACGGACACGTTCGTCAGCGCGCACCGTGCGGGCATGCTCAGCCCGGACGGCCTGTGCAAGACCTTCGACGCCGGCGCGAACGGCTATGTGCGGGGCGAAGGGGTCGGGGCGGTCGTGCTCAAGCCCTTGGCTGCGGCGGAGCGCGACGGTGACGCGATCCTCGGAGTGCTCAGGGGAAGCGCGTTCAACCACGGGGGCCGGGCGAATTCGCTGACCGCGCCCAACGCCGATGCCCAGGCCGAGCTCGTGACGACCGCCGTCGGCGACCTCGATCCCGACACCATCGGCTACATCGAGACGCACGGCACCGGTACGGCACTCGGCGATCCGGTGGAGGTGCGCGCGCTGCGCACGGCGTTCCGCCGACTGGGACGGAGCAACGACGGTGCGTGCGGCCTCGGTTCGGTCAAGACCAACATCGGTCACCTGGAGGCAGCCGCGGGCATCGCCGGGCTGCTGAAGGTGCTGCTCGCGCTCCGGCACGGCGTGCTGCCGGCGACTCAGCACCACCGGCAGGTCAACCCGTACATCGAACTGGACGGTGGTCCGTTCCACATCGTGCGGGAGAACACGTCCTGGCCACGGCCCCGCAACCGCGACGGCGATGCGGCACCGCGACGTGCCGGGGTGAGCAGCTTCGGTTTCGGTGGCGCCAACGCCCACGTCGTCGTCGAGGAGTACGTGCCCGGCGGCCAGGACACGGAGCACGCGGGGGCCGGCGGGAGTGTGGTGGTGCCACTTTCGGCACGCACCGCACGGCAGTTGACCGAGCGCGCCCGGGATCTGCTGGCCTACCTGGAGGAGTCGGACGAGGTACCGCTCCGGTCCGTCGCGTGGAGCCTGCAGGTCGGCCGTGAGGAGATGGCGGAGCGGGTCGGCTGGGTCGTCTCCTCGCGCGCCGAACTCGTCGACAGGCTGCGGGCGTTCGTCACCACCGGCGACCGCGGTGACGGCGGCGACCTGATCGGGCGGTGGACCGGCGGCGCCACCGTCGATTGGCGTGCGGTGTCCGACGGCCCGACGCCCGGTCGCGCGCACCTGCCCGGCTACCCCTTCGCCCGCGACCGGTTCTGGTTCCCCGGTATCAACAAGGCAGGCGCGAAGAAGGAGAGCGCGGAGAAGGAGAGCGAAGAGGGGGCGAGCACCGGGAGGGCGAGTGGCACGGTCCTGCTGACTCCGCGGTGGACGCCGACGCCCGCCGCCCCGACCGAACGGTACGACCGGCGCGTCGTCATCCTGTGCGGGGGTGCGGGTTCGGTGCCCGGAGCCATCCGCCTGGAGACAGCCAAGCAGCGGCCGGAGAGCCGGTTCCGTGACCTGTCGTGGCAGGTGGCCAAGGTCCTCCAGGGCCTCGACGACCGGCACGGCACCACACTGGTCCAGGTCGTCACCGACACCCCCGCCCTGGCGGGGCTGCTGCGGACCGTCGCCAAGGAGAACCCGCGAATCGTCGGCCAGGTCGTCGTCGTCGACGGTGCCGAGGGCGACGGCGGTGTCGACGTGGCCGCTGTCGTGGCGGAGAACGCGACCACCACGGATGACCTCGTCGTCCACCGCGGCGGTGTCCGGCACACGCTGACCTGGGCCCCGGCGCCTCGCGGCACGGACTCCTCGGCACCCTGGCGGGACGGCCGCGTATATCTCATCACGGGCGGCGCCAGTGGCATCGGTGCCCTGACGGCCCGCCGGATTGCCGCCGACGTGCGGCGGCCGACCCTCGTGCTCGCCGGCCGGTCACCGGGCGACGACCGGATCGAGCGCCTGCTCGCCGATCTGCGACAGGCCGGAGCGGTGGCGCAGTACGTGCGCGCCGACGTCTCCCGCTGGGAGGAGGTACGCCATCTCGTCGCCGAGGCCGGCGAGGTGAACGGGATCGTGCACGCCGCCGGCGTGGTGCGGGATTCGCTGCTCGCGGAGAAGACCTCCGAACAGTGGGACGACGTGCTCGCGGCCAAAGCGGACGGCCTCGTCCACCTCGACCGGGCCACCGAGCACTGTCCGCTGGATTTCGTGCTCGCGTTCTCCTCGGGGGCCGCGATCACCGGCAACCCCGGGCAGTCCGACTACGCCACCGCCAACGCCTGCCTCGACGCGTTCGCCGCGGTGCGCAACACCTGGGTCGCGAACGGACGTCGCCGCGGGCGCACGCTCTCCCTCGCCTGGCCGCTGTGGCAGGACGGCGGCATGCGGGTGAGCGACCGCACGCGGGCGTACCTGTGGGCGGACCGGGGGCTCGCGCCGATGCCCACGGAGGAGGGGTTCAGGGCGCTGAGCGACGCCTGGCACACGGGAGCGGACCAGGTGTGGGTGCACCACGGCGATCCGGACCGCGTGCCGACCGGAGCGCCGGCTCCGGTGCCCGCGGCGCCCGAGGTGCCCGCGGCGCCCACCACCGACGCGACCGTCCTCAACCACCTCCTCACCGTGTTCGCCGAGGTCACCAAGCTCGCGCCGGGGGCGGTGGACCCCGACCGCCCACTCGCCGAGATCGGCCTGGACTCGGTGATGGTCCTCCAGCTCAACCGCGCCCTGGCCGAGACCCGTCCCCACGTCTCTTCAACTCTCTTCTACGAGCAGCCGACCCTGCGGGCGGTGGCCGACCAACTCGCCGCCCACGGCGCGGAGTCGGCGCACCCACGGCCGGCCGCCACCGGCGAACCGCACGTCCACATCCGACAGCCGGTGGCCGACACCGCGCAGCGGGCCGTCCGCACGAACATGCCGACGGCCCGCGCCGAGGAGCCGATCGCGGTCATCGGGCTGAGCGGGCGCTACCCGGGCGCCGCCGACCCGGAACAGTTCTGGGACAACCTCAAGGCGGGCCGCGACGGCATCCGTGAGATCGACCGCTGGCCGCTGGACGACTTCTTCGAACCGGACCGCAACACCGCGGTCGCCACCGGTCGCAGCTACAGCAAGTGGGGCGGTTTCCTGGACGACTTCGCGGCGTTCGACCCCAGGTTCTTCGGCATCGCCCCCCGGGACGCGTACGCCATGGACCCGCAGGAGCGGCTCTTCGTGCAGGCCGCGTGGGAGGTGCTGGAGGACGCGGGCTACACCAGGGCATGCCTCGCCGAACGCCACGGCCACCGGGTCGGGGTGTTCGCCGGCGTCACCAAGGTCGGCCACGCCCGGCACGGCGTGGGCCGGCTGCCCTCCGGCGAACTCGTGGTGCCCGGCCTGTCGTTCGCCTCGCTGAGCGCCCGCGCCTCCTACCTGCTCGACCTGCGCGGACCGAGTCAGACGATCGACACGATGTGCTCGGCGTCGCTGACCGCGATCCACGAGGCGTGCGAACAACTCCGGTGCGGCGCCTGCGAGGTGGCGCTCGCCGGCGGCGTGAACCTCTACACGCACCCGCTGGACTACGTCGAACTGTGCCGCTCCGGCATGCTCTCGCCCGACCGGAGCTGCCGTAGCTTCGGCGCCGGCGGTCACGGCTTCGTCCCCGGTGAAGGCGTCGGATGTGTGCTGCTCAAGCCGCTGTCGCGCGCGGAGGCCGACGGGGACCGCGTGCTCGCGGTGATCCGAGGCTCCAGCGTCAACCACGGCGGCCGCACCACCGGCTACACCGTGCCGAGTCCGGTCGCCCAGGCCGCCCTGATCCGGCAGGCGTTGGACCGGGCCGGTGTCTCCGCCCGGCAGGTCGGTTACGTCGAGGCACACGGCACCGGCACCGAACTGGGCGACCCGATCGAGATCACGGGCCTGACCAGGGCATTCGAACAGGACACCGCGGACCGGCAGTACTGCGCGATCGGCTCGGTGAAGTCGGGCATCGGCCACCTGGAGGCCGCGGCCGGGGTGGCCGGTCTGACCAAGGTCCTGCTCCAGCTCAGGCACCGGCAGCTCGTGCCGAGCCTGCACGCCGACGAGCCCAACCCGAACATCGACTTCGCGTCGACCCCGTTCCGGCTCCAGCGTGAGCTGAGCCCATGGCACTCCGACGGCCCGCGGATCGCGGCGGTGTCCTCCTTCGGTGCCGGCGGCTCGAACGCGCACCTGATCGTCGAGGAGTATCCCGTGCGGCCCACTGACGGTGCGACCAGCAGCCCAGCGCAGATCGTCGTCCTCTCGGCGAGGACGCCCGAGCACCTCACCAGGTCCGTCGACAGGCTGGCCTCCTTCCTCGACCGCCACCCGGACACCGACTTCGCAGACCTGGCCTTCACGCTCCAGGTCGGCCGGGAGGCGATGCCCGAACGGTACGCGCTCGCGGTGTCCTCGACCGCTGAGCTGAGGAGTGGTCTGAGGGCCGGCCGGGGGCACCGGGGCACCGTCGAGGCCGAGGGTGGTCTGCTCGCGGAGCTCACCGGCGACAGCGATCTCCAGGAACTGCTGGTGCAGCGGTGGCTCGCCGTCGGCAAGCTCTCCGAGGTCGCGGCGCTGTGGGCGTCGGGCGCCGAGGTGGACTGGGCGCGCCTGCACCAGGGGGTGCCGCGCCGACCGGTGTCCCTGCCGACGTACCCGTTCGCCAAGGAGCGGTTCTGGATCGGTGACCTGACCGGCCCGGGGCCCGCGCCGGTGCCCGCTCCGGTCCCCGCAATCGTGGTCACGCACCGGAGTCCGGACGAACTGGTGCCCGCCGTGGTGCGGGACAAGATCGCCCGCGCGCTGGCGTTGCGGGTCGACGAGATCGACGGCGGGCAGGCGTTCGCCGACTACGGCCTGGACTCGATTCTCGCGATCCGTGTGGTGCACCAGCTCAACGACGCACTGTCGCTGGACCTGCCGACGAGCGTGGTCTTCGACTTCAGCTCGGCCGACCGGCTGGCCGCGCATCTGCTCGCCGAGTACGGGGACACCATCGTCTGTAGCGAGGACGTCCCGGACACGGCGTCAGGTCCACCGACCGTCCCGGAACCGGTCGTGGCGCCCGCGTCCGTGAGGAACGAGCATCGGGAAAGCCGTTCGGCGGACGGGGAGCGCGGACCGATCGCGGTGATCGGCATGAGCGGCCGGTTCGCCGGCGCCGACTCGCTCGACGGACTCTGGACGCATCTGGTCAACGGCGACGACCTGGTCACCGAGGCGACCCGGTTCGACCTCGACGGCCTGAGCGCCTGCACCCGGGGCGGCTTCCTGCACCGCATCGACGAGTTCGACGCGATGTTCTTCGGCATCTCCGGCACCGAAGCCGCCGTGATGGACCCCCAGCAGCGGCTGCTGCTCGAAGAGTCCTGGAAGGCCTTGGAGGACGCCGGCTACGCCGGCCGGACGGGCGGGCAGCGCTGCGGCGTCTACGTCGGCGCGTGGGCGGGCGACTACCAGGGGCTCCTCGGCCAGGACGCACCGGCGCAGGCCCTGTGGGGCAACATGACGTCGGTCATCCCCAGCCGGGTCTCCTACTTCCTCGACCTCAAGGGGCCGGCCATCGCCGTCGACACCTCGTGCTCCAGCTCGCTCGTGGCGATCGACCTGGCCTGCAAGGACCTCCGGTCCGGTGAGACGTCGATGGCGTTGGCGGGCGGGGTGTTCCTCCAGTCCACGCCACGGCTGTACGGGCTCGCCGGCCGCGCCGGGATGCTCTCGCCGACCGGCCGCTGCCACACCTTCGACCACCGCGCCGACGGGTTCGTGCCCGGCGAGGGTGTCGGCGTCGTCGTACTCAAACGCCTGGCGGACGCGCTGGCCGACGGCGACCACATCCACGGCGTGATCAAGGCGAGCGGGGTCAACCAGGACGGCGCCACCAACGGCATCACGGCGCCGAGTTCGGTGTCCCAGGAAACCCTGCTCGGCGAGGTGTACGAGCAGTTCGGCGTCGACGTGGAGCGCATCGGGCTCGTCGAGGCGCACGGAACCGGCACCAAGCTCGGCGACCCCATCGAGTTCCAGGCGCTCGACCGGGCCTTCCGCGCCCGCACCGGCAAGTCGGAGTACTGCGCGCTCGGTTCACTGAAGACCAACATCGGCCACACCCAGTTCGCGGCCGGCGTCGCCGGCGTGCTCAAGGTGCTGCTGGCGATGAAGCACGGGCAGATCCCGGCCTCGCTGCACTTCGAGGCCCCCAACGAGGCGATCTTCCTCGCCGGAAGCCCGTTCTACGTGAACACCCGCACCCGGCGCTGGGAGTCGCCCGCCGGCGTGCCGCGGTGCGGGGTGGTGAGTTCCTTCGGCGCCAGCGGGACCAACGCGCACCTCGTGCTCGAAGAGGCCCCGCCCGTGGCCCGCGCCACGACGCAGCAGGCCGAACACGTGGTGGTGCTGTCGGCCGGCACCGAGCAGCAACTCGCCGAACAGCGGCGCCGGCTGGCGGCGCACATCCGCGCCGAGGCGTCCCTCGACCTCGGCGACCTCGCGTACACGCTGGCTGTCGGGAGGGCGCGTCTCGCGCACCGGTTCGCCTGCGTGGTCCGTGATCCCGGCGAACTGCTCCAGGTCCTCGACGGCACGCTCCCGGCCCGCAGGCCCGACGACGACCGGATGCCCGCCCAGGGCAGGCGCATCCCGCTGCCGACCTACCCCTTCGCCCGCGACCGGCACTGGCCCACGACCGGCGGCGCACGGGTGACGTTGACGCGTGCGGACGGCCTGCTGCGCGACCACGTGGTGCAGGGCCGCCACATCCTGCCCGCGGTCGCCCATCTCGAACTGGCACGCATGGCAGTGGGCGCCCGCACGGTGCGGATGCGCCACGTGACGTGGGTGCGGCCGCTGGAGGTCGCGGACGATCCGGTCGACGTACGGGTCGAGGTGCGCGCGGCCGGCAAGGGCGGTCGGCGATTCGAGATCACCACGGGCAACGCCGTCTGCTGTGAGGGCGGCATCGCCCCGTCCGACGCCCCGCGCCCGGCACGGGTCGACCTCGCCGCACTGCGCGCGCACTGCCCGGAAACCGTGTCCGCCGACCGGATCCGCGAGGCCCTGGCGGCGAAGGGCATCGAGCACGGGCCGACCCTGCGAGCGATCCGGCAGGCGCACGTCGGCGCCGGGACCGTCCTGGCCGAACTGGTGCTGCCCGGGTCGGCGGAACCGGGGTTGCTGACGCCCGCGATGCTGGACTCGGCGATCCAGGCGTCGGTCGCGGCCCACCTCACCGCGTTGGAAGACACTGCCGTGCCGTTCGCCCTGGAACAGCTCGACCTGTTCGCGCCGTGCACGCCGACGATGTGGGCAGTGGTGCGGGGCGTCGCGTCCGGGCCGCTCGGCAAGCTGGACGTCGACCTGGTCGACGCCGACGGCGAGGTCTGCGTACGGCTGACCGGGTACTCCGCGCGCCGCACCGCCCCGAGGGCCGGACGGGCCGAGCCCGCGGCGCTGTTCGCGCCCGTGTGGGACCCGGTCACCGCGTCCGAGGCGCCCGTGCCGCAAGCGGCGGACCGGGTGCTGGTCGTCGGCCGGCCCGGCGCGCTCGAAACCGCCCTGCCCTGGCCGTTGCCGCCATCGGCGACCGTCGAGGAGGTGACCGACGCGCTCCGTGACCTCGGGCCGGTCGACCACCTGGTCTGGGCCGCGCCCGAGGCCGCCCTCGGCCCCACCGACGCCGCCGGGTACGCGGCGGCCCAGGACGAGGGCGTCGTCCCGGCCTTCCGCATGATCAAGGCACTGGTCGGTGCCGGGTACGACGCCCGGCCGCTGGGGATCACCCTGATCACCACACGTGCGCTCGCCACCCACGCCCAGGACCCCGTCCAGCCGGCGCACGCCGGACTGCACGGCCTGTTCGGGTCGTTGGGACGGGAGTACCCGCAGTGGACCGTGCGCCGCGTCGACCTCGACGGCCCCGAGTGGCCCGCCGACCTCGCGGCCCTGCCCGCCCGGTCACCCGACGACGCGTGGGTCCGACGGGCCGGGCAGTGGCTCGCCCGGCGCTGGGCACCGTGTGCGGCACCGGCACAACCGGTGTACCGCGAGGGCGGCGTCTACGTCGTGATCGGCGGTACCGGCGGCCTGGGCACGGCCTGGACCCGGCACGTGGTGCAGCGCCACGGCGCACACGTCATGTGGATCGGCCGGAGCCCGCACGACGCGTCCGTGACGGAGAAGCTCCGCTCCGTGACCGGGCGCGGCACGGTCGGCTATCTCAGCGCCGACGCCGGGGACCCGGACGCGCTGCGCCGTGCCGTCGCGGAGATCAGGCGGCGCCATCCGCGGATCCACGGGGTGGTGCAGGCCGCACTCGTGCTGCGGGACAGCACGTTCGCCAGAATGGACGAGGCCGCGCTCCGCGCTGCGCTGCGGGCCAAGGTCGACGTCACGACCGCGATGGCCGAGGTCTTCGACGGTGCGGGACTGGACTTCGCCGTACTGCTGTCGTCGATGCAGTCCTTCACCACGGCGGCCGGCCAGGGCAACTACGCGGCCGGGTGCACCTTCAGCGACGCCTATGCACAGGCGCTCGGCGCGCACTGGGACACACCGGTCAGGGTCATGAACTGGGGCTGGTGGGGCACCTTGGGGAGCGTCACGTCCGCGTTCTACCGGGAGCGGATGGGCCGGGCCGGGCTGGTGTCGATCGAGCCGAACGAGGGGCTCGCCGCCATGGATGCGCTGCTCGGCGGGGACCAGCGGCAGCTCGCGTTCGTCAAGACGAACCAGCACAACACGTTGGCCCACTTCGACCGCGCCACCGAGGTCACCGTGCACGGGCCGACGTCGTCACGGGTCAGCGGCGAGCTGCTGACCGCGTCCGACGGCGCGGACGACCGCATGGACGAGGTCGTGCGGTGGCGTCGGACCGAGCGCGATCCGTGGCTGGCCAAGGTCCTTTCGGCACAGGTGGCGCACCTCGACCCCACGACGGTCCTGCCGTCGTACGCCGCGTGGTGGGAGCACGCCCGGCGCGTCCTGGTGCCGGCCGGGCCGGTGGACGAGGTGCTCGGGCAGTGGGACCGGCAGTGCACGCTGTGGTCGGCCGACTCCGACCGCAGGTCCGAGCTGCGGTTGGCCTCCGCCACGCTCACCACGCTGCCGGACATCCTCACCGGCCGGATCCGGCCCACCGACATCATCTTCCCGCGCGGTTCCATGGAACTGGTGGAGGGCTGCTACCGGGACAATCACGTCGCCGACGTGTTCAACCGTGCCATGGCACGGGCCGCCGTCTCCGTCGTCTCGGAGCGGTTGCGCCGGGAACCCGGCGCACGGCTGCGGATCCTGGAGATCGGCGCCGGTACCGGCGGGACCAGCGCGGGAATGTTCGCCGCGCTCAAGCCGTACCAGGACAGCATCGAGAGTTACCTCTACACGGACCTGTCCAAGGCGTTCCTCAACCACGCGCGTGCCACCTACGGGCCGGGCGTGCCGTACCTGGACTGCCGGCTGCTCGACATCGAACAGCCGCTGGCCGGGCAGGACATCGCCGAGGGGTGTTTCGATCTCGTGATCGCCGCCAACGTGCTGCACGCGACCAGGGACACCCGCACCACCCTGCGCAACGCCAAGGCCGCCCTGCGGGCCGGCGGGTGGCTCCTGTTGAACGAGTTGTCGGCGTTCGACCTGTTCAGCCATGTCACGTTCGGACTGCTCGAAGGCTGGTGGCTGTTCGACGACCGGTCGCTGCGCATTCCGGGCTCCCCCGCGCTCTCGCCGGAGAGTTGGCGGGAGGTGCTGGCCGGAGAGGGTTTCCGCACCGTGGTGTTCCCGCTGTCGCAGGCGCTCCCCCTGGGGCAGCAGATCATCGCGGCGGAGAGCGACGGAGTGGCTCGGCAGCGGAGCAGGGCCGTGGCGGAGGGAAGCGCGCGGCGCGCAGTCGGCGGCGCGGAGCGGCCGGCGCCGCAACCGCAGCCCACACCCGCCGCGACTCCCTCGCCGCATCCCCCGTCCACACGTCCTGCGGCCGCCCCGGTGTCCGAGCCCCGCTCCACGCCCGTGAGCCCCCCGACCGAGCGGACCGGGCCCGCCCCCTCCCCCGCACCGACGACGCGATCCGGCCTGACCACGCTTCTCCTCGACAAGGCCGCCGCCGTCCTGGGCATCCCCGCCGACCGGATCGACCCCTCGACCCCACTCACCGATTACGGCTTGGACTCCCTCCTCGTCCTCCAACTCACCAGCGCCCTGCGCGAGGACCTCGGCGCGGACATCCCCGCCACCCTGCTCTTCGACATCGCCTCCATCGACGGCCTGACCTCCCACTTCGCGGGCCCGGCAAGCGAACGGTGGAACCTCTCCCGCGGTCAGCTGACCATGTACCAGGACCAACGGCGCCAACCGGAGTCGGCCGCCTACAACCTCCCGCTGCTCTTCGAGCTCCACGGCGACCTGGACGAGACGGCCCTGGAACGGGCGGTCCGCGCGCAGACGGAGATCCACCCGGTGCTGAGTGCACTCTTCGGTGAGCGGGACGGCGTGCCGTACATGGACATCGCCCCGACCAGGGCCCCGTCGTTCGACCGGGTCACTCTCACGGCCACCTCGCGCGAGGCTCAACTGGCCGCGCTGCGGGACCTGGCCGACGTCCCGTTCGACCTGACGACCGGTCCGCTGGTCCGGGCCCACCTGGTCTCCCTCCCCGGACGACGACGGCTGCTGCTGCTCACCGCGCACCACATCCTGCTGGACGGCACGTCGACGGCCGTCCTGATCCGCACGCTCAAAGCGGCCTACCGGGGCGACGGAGGTCCGGGCCGCATCCCCTACTGCGACTTCGTCACCTGGGAAGAAGCGCTGCTCGACGGCGTACGGGCAGCGCCGCACCGGGACTACTGGCTCCGTGAGCTGGCGGGACCTCGCACGGCGCTCGCGCTGCCCTACGACCGTCCGTACGACCGGGAGCGGCTGCCCCGCGTGGAGGTGATGCGGGAGAAGCTGTCGCCGGCGCTGGCCGCCGCACTCGCCGGCACGGCACGGGAACACCGGGTCAGTGTCGCCACGGTGCTGTTCACGACGTTCGTACGGTTCCTGCACCGGCTGACGGGACAGGACGACCTGGTCCTGGGCGTGACTGCGGCCGCCCGCTACGAGGAGCGGTTCCGGGACGTGGTCGGCCAGTTCGCGAACTGCCTGCCCCTTCGGTGCACGGCCACCGGCAGCTTCTCCGAGCTGCTCGCGTCCGTGCAGCGCACGATGGTGGCCGGTATCGAACACGGCGCCTACCCGCTGCGGGAAATCGCCCGAGTGCTGGGCACCGACGACGAACCGCTGGTCCTGACGAACTTCCTGTTCCAGAACTTCGAGGGCGCCGAACTGCTCACCGATGACTCACCGGCCGCGGAGGGCGAGTTGGACCTGCGCCCGTTCGACGACCTGCCATATGCCGGAGAGTATGTACTTTCCCTGGAATTCTATCGGGAGGGTGAAGGCTACAAAGCATTTCTCAAATACGACGCAAACGTATTCACCGAAGCCACGGCGCGACACATGATGGACGAGTGGCATACGACCGTCCAGAATGAGATGGGCATGCAACAAGGGGCCATTTCTGTCGATGTCACCCGCCGATGAAGAGCGAAACCATGAAGATCGGCATCATTCGGGGCGGCGCGACGCCGGGCGCCGTGGTCATCGACACCGGCAACTACTACCCGCAGCAGCACGACGGCAGGATCGCCGCCATCGACGACGCAGCGGCCGAGCGAATCGTGCGCGTCCTCATCGACGAACTCGGCTTCGACACCGTGGACGCGGACGGGCGGACGATTCGTGGCACCAGCAGCCCGGAACGCCCGCCCACGGAAGCCGGGGCGATGCCGACAACGAAAGACCCTGAGGGCTGTCCCACAATCCCTGGTGGATCGGCGTGCGGCGTCCGATGCGGTGCATCGCAAGGCGGAGGGACGCCCGAATACTGGGTGTATTCGGGCGTTCCGACAA
This sequence comes from Streptomyces sp. NBC_01363, assembly GCF_026340595.1. Lineage (GTDB taxonomy): Bacteria > Actinomycetota > Actinomycetes > Streptomycetales > Streptomycetaceae > Streptomyces. The sequence goes on along the minus strand of NZ_JAPEPF010000002.1, from coordinate 2,287,205 downwards.
CGCGGCTAGGTGCCGTAGCTGTCGTCGCACGCCCGCCAGGGATTACGGGACAGCCCTTGGGCACCAATAAGAGAAATGAGGACTCGACGTGGAGCAGAACATCGGCGACAAGGCGATTGAGTTTCTGCGGTTTCTGGAGATTTACGACTTCTCCAGCGCCCAGGCAATGTGCACCGACACGGCCGCTGTGTGGCAGAACGACGGCAAGGGAGCGCAGGCGATCGGCGAGAGCCTGGAACACTTCAAGTCCTTTGCCGCTACCGTCGGTTCGTTGCGGTACGACATAATCCGCCAGTTCCAGAATTCGAACGAGGTGCTCCAGCAGCAAGTACTCCGCCTGGACATGGCCGACGGCTCTCGCCGCGAGGCGCACGCTGCGGTGTATTTCCGGTTCGATGGCGGCCTCATCGACCGGATCGAGGAGGCCGTCTACACCGTGCCGACGGACAAGGCATCATGATTTCAGCCTGCCGCCCGAGTATCAGAGAGAAATGAACCTTCGCGTGCACCGCCGTCGAGAAGCTGCTGCGCTGCCTGACGGTGATCTGATCCGGTTCGGGCTGTTCCGGTACGCCCCCGAGGTTGTTGTCAGGCCAGGGTCGTGAGCACGGCCGGGTCGTAGGGGACGGACCGGTCCAGCTCGCCGCGGAGCGCCAGCGCGGCCCAGTCCGGGTTGGCCAGCAGCGTCCTGCCCAAGGCGACCAGGTCGAACTCGTCGCGCTCCAGTCGGGCCACCAGTTCGTCGATGCCGGTCAGGCCGGCCTGCCGGGTGAAGCCCTGGGTGAACTCGCCCTCGCCGTACTGATTGTCCAGGCCGACCGAGCCGACGGTCACGGTGGCCTTGCCGCTGAGCTTGCGCACCCAGCCGGCCAGGTTGAGGGTGCTGCCGTCGAACTCGGGCAGCCAGTAGCGGCGGGTGGAGGCGTGGAACACGTCGACACCCGCGTCGGCCAGCGGCGAAAGCATCTGCGCCAGCTCATCCGGGTTCTCCGCGATGCGTGCCTCGTACGCGTTGAGCTTCCACTGGGAGAGCCGGAAGAAGACCGGGAATCCGGGGCTGACGGCCGCGCGGACGGCCCGCACGACATCGGCGCCGAAACGAGCCCGGGAGGCCGGGTCGCCGCCGTAGTGGTCGGTGCGCCGGTTGGTGCTCTTCCACAGGAAGCTGTCGATCAAGTAGCCATGCGCGCCGTGCAGTTCGACGCCGTCGAACCCGAGTCGTTCGGCGGCCGCGGCGGCTTCGGCGAAAGCGGCCACCGTGTCGTCGATGTCCTGCTGGGTCATGGCCTTCCCGGCCGGGGCGCCATCCAGCCCGAGCCCGGACGGGCCCTCGGCGGGCGGATCGGTCGCGGTGCGTACGACTCCGGTGTGCCACAGCTGCGGAATGATCCTGCCGCCGGCCTCGTGCACCCGCCGCAGCACGTGGGCCCATCCGGCAAAGGCCTGCTCGCCGTGGAAGTGGGGCACGTTCTCGTACGCGCCGGCCGCGGCGCGGTTGACGTAGGTGCCCTCGGTGATGATCAGCCCGACCTTGTTGGCCGCCCGGCGGGCGTAGTACTCCGCGACATCCGGGCCCGGCACGCCGCCGGGGGACGCCGTTCTGGTCATGGGGGCCATCACGATCCGGTTGGGGACCATGAGATCGCCCACGATGAACGGCTCGCCCAGGCTGGCCATTATTCCTCCCTAGTTTCGGCAGCGCTCATACACAGATCTTCCATGTGCGCCTGTCTTCCAACCCGGCAATGCACTTCGAGTTCGTACGGAAACCGCTGCGGCCGGACATCGACAGCGCACAATCATCGACCTTGTCGATCGCAATGTCCAGCCTTCTGAATCGAATTATGCGATTCAGTGGATCGAAATAATCAGTTTGACCACACCAGCGGGATCACCAACAGTAGTCCTCAACGGTTCCATGCTGGCGCCAACGATCACTCTGTTGCCCGTTGAGGGTCCATAAACGAGCTCAAGACCTAAAAAAACTGAAGGAAGACGGGTATGCAGACACTGGAACCGTCCGCTCGTCCGAACCGATTGCCATCATTGACCGGCATGCGATTCGTCGCGGCATTCGCCGTGCTGATCTCTCACCTGGACAGTCAAATCGTAGGGACATTCCATCCTGACCCGCCGTATCGGGTGATCACGACCCTCGGGCCGGTCGGGGTGGCTTTCTTCTTTGTACTCAGCGGATTCATTCTCACCTGGGTTGCCGATCCGGACGATACCGCGAGGCTGTTCTGGCGTCGACGTCTGGTGAAGTTGTATCCGAACCATTTGGTGACGTTTGTGGCCGCCAGGATCCTGATGGTCGCCGCCGGCGTGCAGATCGTGGCGATCAATACGTTTCCGGCGCTGTTTCTGATCGAACCCTGGATTCCTTACCTGGAACCCCATGGCGGGTTTACCGGTAGCAACGCGGTGAGCTGGAGCCTCGGTTGTGAGATGGCGTTCTATCTCGTGTTCCCTTGGCTGATCCGTCTCATCGGCAGCATCCACCCCTCACGGTTGTGGCTGTGGGTGGCAGTCGTCGTCACGGCCAGTACTGCTGTCCCCTTTATTTCCCAACTGCTGCCGGCGCAGCCATTCACGTCATGGGATCCGACATCTTCGGAGTGGCAGAGCTGGTTCGCCTACCTCTTCCCCCTCCCGAGGATGCTCGAATTCGTCCTCGGCATCCTGATGGCACGCATCGTCATCACCGGGAAATGGATCCGCCTCGGCATGACGCCGGCATTTCTCCTGACGATCACCTGCGTGGTGGTCCAGTCCTACCTGCCCGGTGTGTTCCACCTACGCGCCGGACCGACCGCGCTTGCCGTCGCCTTCGCGATCGCAGCAAGCGCCAGCGCCGACATACGCGGTGCGCGAACACCTTTCAGTGGCCGAACCATGGTCTGGCTGGGTGAGATCTCGTACGCCCTCTACATGGTGCACTACCTCGTCGTCCAGTACGGCCCGGTCGACGCCCTGCACGCCACGGGCGAAGTGACCGCATCCCTGTCGACGAGACTGATCAATATTCTGCTCACCGTCGTGATCAGTATCTCCCTCGCGGCGGCCCTCTACATGCTGGTCGAACGTCCCGCGGTACGACGCTTCAGCCGTCCGGCCGGCGGACGAAAAGGGCTTGAACCGCTCTCACCTTCGACCTGACACCATCCATCAACCCCATCGTCGTGACCGATATCTTTATCTCCAAAAGACGTCAGCCCACTGGATCTATTTATGCGATTCAGTGGATCGAAATAATCAGCTTGACCGTGTCAACGGGATCGCCAATAGTGGTTCCGCGCCAACACTGCCGACTGGAGAGAAACTCTCGTTGTGAGCCGCAACGGGAGAGTCGGTTTCCGTTGCCGATCCGCATCGCGGGCGTTGTTGTCGAGGACAAGGCAGGAAGTGGAGTCCAGAGTGAACCAGAGCCGCCTTACCGAACGGATTTCCGACGAGTTGCAGGGCAAGCGAGCCGTGGTCACCGGTGGCAGTCGCGGTATCGGCGCCGCGATCGCGCAGCGCTTGCTCGATGCCGGCGCCACAGTTGTCACCGCTGCCCGTAATCCGACCGCGGACGCTCCGTCCGAAGCCAATTTCGTGAGCGCCGACCTCAGTACGCCCGGCGGTGTGCGCGAGTTCGCGGACGCCGCGCTGCGAATTCTCGGTGGCGTGGACATCATCGTCAACAATGCGGGAGGGGTTCGCGCCTTTCCGAATGCGCTGGACATTGAGGAAGACTGGCAGTACACGATGGATATAAACTTCCTCGCTGCCGTCCGGCTCAATTCCGCACTTGTGCCGTCCATGATCGCGAGCGGAGGTGGGGTCATTGTGCATCTCTCGTCCATTGCCACCCTTTCTTCCCATCCGCTGCTCCTGCACTATGCCGCCGCCAAGTCCGCACTCGCGGTGTACGGCAAGGGACTTGCGGTCCAGTTGGCGCCGCAAGGTATCCGTGTCGTAGCCGTCTCTCCGGGGAGGGTGGCGACACCGGGGGCGGACGAAGCACTCGAAAAGATGAGTGCACATCTCGGCGACAGCACGGAGCTGGATTCGGAAACGTGGGTCGGCGATATTCCGCTCGGGCGGATCGGTCAATCACATGACATCGCCGAGGCGGTTGGTTTTCTGGTCTCCCCACGCGCCGCGTGGATCACCGGCAGCACTCTCTCCATTGATGGCGGGCAGAGCGCAGCCCTGTGACCTGTGACGCACGGTGGGCCACGCCGGTCCTTCTCACGCCTGCCCACCAGCAAGATCACGAACTTCTGTTGGGTCGGCAACCAAATTAGTCGGCAACCAAGTTATTCGTCAGGTAACCGCTCGCCCGTACTGGAAGGACTGACGCGATGACCGAAGCAGGGGACAGCGCGCGGGCCTATACGTTCGGTCCGGCCGACCGGCTCGACGTCGACCCGCGGCTGGCCGAGATGTGCCGCGAGCAGCCGGTGCTGCGCGTGAACCTGCCTTACGGCGGCGACGGTGACGCCTGGCTGGCCACGCGGCACGCGGACGTCAAGACGGTACTGGGCGATCCCCGGTTCAGCCGTGCCGCCGCGGGTGAGGACGTGCCCCGCGCGGTCGCTGCCGCGTTGCCCAGTACCACCATGCTGAGCATGGACCCGCCGGAGCACAGCCGGCTGCGGCGCCCGGTGGCCGAGGCCTTCACTCCACGACGTGTTCAAGCGCTGCGCCCGCGCGCCCAGCAGATTGTGAACGGCCTGCTCGACACCGTGATCGCCGCGGGACCGCCCGCTGACCTGGCCAAGGCGCTGACCTGGCCGCTGCCGATCACGATGATGAGCGAACTGCTCGGCGTGCCCACGGCCGACCGCGACCGGTTCACCGTCTGGGTGGACAGTTTGTTGGTCCTCTCCGATCCGGACCAGGCCACGCGCGCCCGCGAACACCTCGACGACTACCTCACCGGCCTGATCGCATTCCGCCGCACCAACCCCAGCGACGACCTGCTCGGCGCTCTCGTCGCCGCGTCGGACGAGAAGGACGGGCCCGGCGACGAGGACCTGGTGAGCCTTGCGTCCAGCCTGCTGTCCGCCGGCTACGAGGCCACCGCGAGCCAGCTCGGCAACTTCGTCTACACGCTGCTGACCCATCCCGATCACTGGCGGGAGCTCGTCGCCGATCCCGGTCTGGTACCCGGTGCCGTCGAGGAACTCTCCCGGATCATCCCGAGCAGCGCTTCGGCCGGCTTCACCCGTGTCGCCCTTGAGGACGTGGAACTGAGTGGGCGAACCGTTCGCGCCGGCGACGCCGTGGTCGTCGAGTACGCCGTGGCCAACCGGGATCCCGAGGTGTTCACCCACCCTGAGGAGATCGACTTCCACCGGCCGAGCAACCCGCACCTCACCTTCGGGTACGGCGTGCACTTCTGCCTCGGCGCGCAGCTGGCCAGGATGGTGTTGCGCATCGTGGTCGAATCCCTGACCCGCCGTCTGCCCGATCTGCGTCTGGCAGTCCCTGCCGACCAGGTGCCCTGGCGGACCGACCGCCTCATCCGCGGGGTGGCAGCACTGCCGGTCAGCTGGTGACGGAGGCAATCAGGTGCTCGGTGCCGGATGAGGCCCGCAGGCAGATGGCCTCGCAGTCCTGTGATGCACGTATTTCTGCCGGATCAGTAACCAATCGCTTGCCCGTACCGGAAGGAATGACGCGATGACCGAAGCAGGGGACGGGGTGCGGGCCTACCCGTTCGGTCCGGCGCCCGACCGGCTCGACGTGGACCCGAGGCTGGTCGAGATCTGCGGCGAACAGCCGGTGCTGCGCGTCACTCTGCCCTTCGGGGGCGACGCCTGGCTGGTCACGCGGCACGCGGACGTCAAGACGGTGCTGGCCGATGCCCGGTTCAGCCGTGCCGCCGCCGTGGGCGACGACGTGCCCCGGACGGTGGCGGTCGGTCTGCCACGCACCTCCATGCTGAGCATGGACCCGCCGGAGCACAGCCGGCTGCGGCGCCGGGTGGCGAACGCGTTCACCGTGCGCCGCGTGGAGACGCTGCGCCCGCGCATCCAGGAGATCGTGCACGGCCTGCTGGACACCATGGTCGCCGGCGGGCCGCCGGCCGACCTGACGCAGGCCCTGACCTGGCCGCTGCCGATCACGGTGATCTGCGAACTGCTCGGCGTGCCCACGGCCGACCGCGACCGGTTCACCGTCTGGGTGGACGGCTTGCTGATGCTCTCCGACCCGGACCAGGCCGCACAGGCCCGCGGACACCTCGGTGACTACCTCACCGGTCTGATCGCACTGCGCCGCACCAACCCCACCGACGACCTGCTCGGTGAACTGGTCGCCGTACGGGACGAGGAGGACAGGCTCCGCGAGGAGGACCTGGTCAGCCTCGGGGTCAGCCTGCTCTCCGCCGGTCAGGAGGCCACCGCCAACCAGATCGGCAACTTCGTCTACACGCTGCTGACCCATCCCGGCCTCTGGCGGGAACTCGCCGCCGATCCGTCGCTCATCCCCGATGCGGTCGAGGAACTCTCCCGGTTCATCCCGATCAGCGCGACAGCCGGCTTCACCCGGATCGCCACCGAGGACCTGGAGCTCAGTGGGCAGCTCATCCGCACCGGCGACGCGGTGGTGGCCGAGTTGGGCCTGGCCAACCGGGATCCCGAGGTCTTCGACCACCCCGACGAGATCGACTTCCACCGCGGGACCGTCCCGCACGTCACCTTCGGGCACGGCGTGCACCACTGCCTTGGCGCGCAGCTGGCCAGGACGGAGTTGCGCATCGTGCTCGAAACCCTTATCGACCGCCTGCCCGGTCTCAGACTCGCCGTTCCGGCCGACCAGTTGTCCTGGCGGACCGAGCGCCTCATCCGCGGGGTGGCCGCACTTCCGGTCAGCTGGTGATGTGGCCCTACGACACCAACGGCAGCCCGCCCCTGCACCACTCGCCGACATCACCAGGACGCCATCAGGAGGGCTGACCATGGCCGAACCACGGGAGGCGGGCACCGCGCCGGTGCCCGATCCGGGCAGGGGACTTGCCCAGGCCCTGGCGGCCGTCGAGCCGGGCAAGCAACTCGCCGAGGTCATGGCGACCGTCATGGAGGGCCACGGGGACCGGCCGGCTCTCGGCGAACGCGCCAAGGACCCGTCGACGGCGCGCCTGCTCCCGCGGTTCGACACCCTCAGCTACCGAGAGCTGTGGGCGCGCGTCCGTGCGCTCGCCGGCCGGTGGTACCACGACCCCGAGTACCCGTTGAGCGCGGGCGAGCGACTGTGCACCCTGGGCTTCGCCGGCATCGACTACGCCACACTCGACCTTGCGTGCCTGCACACGGGCGTCGTGGCCGTGCCGCTGCAGTACAGCGCGCCGCCGGCCCAACTCGGGCCGATCATCGCGGAGGCCGAGCCGCGCGTGCTCGCCGCGAGCGCCGAGCACCTGGACACCGCCGTCGCAGCTGTTCTCGGGGCACCCTCGATCCAGCGCCTGATCGTGTTCGGCCACCACCCCGAGGACGCCCACCGGTACGACGTGCTGGCGTCCGCCCGGCGGCGCCTGGCCGAGGCCGGCAGCCCGGTGGTCGTCGACTCGTTGGCGGAGCTGATCGACCGCGGGTCCGACCTGCCGCCCCCTCCGCTGTTCACCGCCGCCCCGGGCGACGATCCGCTGGCCCTGCTCATCTACACCTCCGGCAGCACCGGGGCTCCCAAGGGGGCCATGTACACGCAGCGGCTGGTCGGCACCGCGTGGTACGGGTTCAGCTACGGGACCGATGACGTGCCCGCCGTCAGCGTCCTCTACATGCCGCAGAGCCACCTCGCCGGCCGCTACGCGCTGATGGGCTCGCTCGTCCGCGGCGGTGTCGGATACTTCACCGCCAAGAGCGACTTGTCCACCCTCTTCGAGGACATCGCCCTGGTCCGCCCCACGGAACTGACCATGGTTCCCCGCGTCTGCGACATGCTGTTCCAGCAGTACCGGAGCGAACTGGACCGGCGGACCGGCGAACCGGGTGACATCGAGACGGCGGTCAAGACGGACCTGCGGGAGAACTTCCTGGGCGGGCGCGTCGCCAAGGCGTTCGTCGGCACCGCCCCGTTGTCGGCCGAGCTGACGGTCTTCGTCGAGTCCTGCCTCGGCCTCCATCTGTACACCGGTTACGGCTCCACCGAAGCCGGCGGGGTGTTGCTGGACACAGTGGTCCAGCGTCCGCCGGTGATCGACTACAAGCTCGCGGACGTCCCGGAACTGGGCTACCACCGCACCGATTCGCCGTATCCGCGCGGCGAACTGCTACTGAAGTCCGAAACCCTCGTCCCCGGGTACTACAAGCGCCCCGAGCTCACGGCCGAGATCTTCGACGAGGACGGCTACTACCGGACCGGCGACGTCATGGCCGAGATCGGACCCGACCGGCTGGTCTACGTCGACCGCACCAAGGACACCCTGAAGCTGTCCCAGGGTGAGTTCGTGGCCGTATCACGCCTGGAGGCCGTCCTTCTCGGCAGTCCCCTCGTCCGGCAGATCTACGTGTACGGCAACAGCGAACGCGCCCACCTGCTCGCGGTGGTGGTGCCCGCCCCGGACGCAACGGCCGGGTGCGGCGGGGCCGTCGACTCGCTCAAGCCGCTGCTCAGTGCGTCGCTCCAGCACGTCGCCAAGGAAGCCGGACTCAACTCGTACGAGATCCCACGCGACTTCCTGATCGAGACCGAGCCCTTCAGCCCCGAGAACGGCCTGCTCGCCGACAGTCACAAACTGCTGCGCCCCAGGCTCAAGGAACGCTACGGCCAGGCCCTGGAACGGCTCTACGCCGAAATCGCCGAGAGACAAGCGCAGCAACTGCGCGCACTGCGGCAAGCCGGTCCGGACCGGCCCGTGGTGGAAACGGTCGGCCGGGCCGCCCAGGCACTGCTGGGCGGCACGCACGCCGGCCTGAGCGCCGAGGCGCACTTCACCGACCTGGGCGGGGATTCCCTGTCCGCCCTGTCCTTCTCTCGGATCCTGCAGGAGATCTTCCACGTCGAGGTTCCGGTCGGGGTGATCATCAGCCCGGCCAATGACTTGGCACGGGTGGCGGGGTACATCGCGGCGGAACGGCGTTCCGGGGCGCGGCGTCCCACGTTCGCCTCCGTGCACGGCGAGCACAGCACCGCGGTCCGCGCCGGTGACCTCGCCCTGGACAAGTTCCTCGACGCGGCCACGCTTGCCGCCGCCCCGGCGCTGCCCCGCCCCGAAGGTGCCGTGCGAACCGTCCTGCTGACCGGAGGCAACGGCTACCTCGGCCGGTTCCTGTGTCTGGAATGGCTGGAGCGTCTGGCGCCCTCGGGCGGCAAGCTGTTCTGTGTCGTCCGCGGCAGCAGCACGGCCGTCGCGACGCGGCGCTTGGACGCAACCTTCGACAGCGGTGACGGCGAACTGCTCAAGCGCTACCGGGAATTGGCCGATGGGGTCCTGGAAGTGCTCGCGGGGGACATCGGCGAGCCGCACCTCGGGCTGGACGAGGACACCTGGCGCGGGCTGGCCGGCTCCGTGGACCTGATTGTCCACCCGGCCGCCCTGGTCAACCACGTGCTGCCCTACCGCCAGTTGTTCGGCCCCAACGTCGCCGGCACGGCCGAACTGATCCGGTTGGCGCTCACCACGCGGATGAAACCCGTCACCTACGTCTCCACCGTCGCCGTGCACCTCGGAGCTGCGCGGGCGGCCCTCGACGAGGACGCCGACATCCGCAGCACCAGCGCGGTGCGGCATCTGGATCAGAGCTACGCCAACGGCTACGCGACCAGCAAGTGGGCCGGCGAGGTCCTGCTCCGGGAGGCACACGACCTGTGCGGCCTGCCGGTCGTCACCTTCCGGCCGAACATGGTCCTTGCGCACAGCAGGTATCTCGGGCAGGTGAACGCGCCCGACATGTTCACCCGCCTGCTGCTCAGCCTGATCGCCACCGGCATCGCGCCGGGCTCGTTCTACCGGACCGGTGGCGCACGCGCCCATTACGACGGTCTGCCGGTCGACTTCACCGCCAAGGCCATCACCGCGCTGGGCGGGCGGGCCACCGAGGGCTACCGGACCTTCAACGTACTGAACCCGCATGACGACGGGGTCTCGCTGGACACCTTCGTCGACTGGCTCACCGAGGCCGGCCACCCGATCCAGCGGATCGACGACCATGGCGAATGGCTCGCCCGTTTCTCGGCCGCACTCCGTGCCCTGCCGGAGAAGCAGCGCCGGCACTCGCTGCTGCCCCTGCTGCACGCCGTGGCGCAACCCGAGGAGGGCGTCCCCGGTCCGACGCTCCCCGCCGAGCGGTTCCGCGCCGCCTTGCAGGCCGCCGAGGTCGGCCCCGGCACGGACGTTCCCCACCTGTCGGACGGCCTCATCCGCAAGTACGTCACCGACCTACGGCAGCTCGGCCTGCTCTAGCGGCGGTTTGTTGACGGGGCAGGGTCGTAGTAAGCCGGCGGCGGTAGCCGATGGGGGGCGACGGCATTGCGCGCGCCGGTCGCCGAAGCACGGACCGGCTCCACCGCGGCGTCCGGGCGGTGGGACGAAGACCGGCGGGCCGTCAACTCGCACATGAGATGTTCTTCCAACGGACGATTTCCCGTCACTTAAGGCTCATTTGTGCCGAATTCATGCAACTCTGCGGCCGTTGCTTCGTGCTCGATCCCCTGAATGCCCGAGTCAGCAGTCCCGGAGATTCAAGCGGCTCGGTCCGCGCCACCCAAGGAGTACAGATGTCCGTATCCCGTCCCGTGTCCCGAACCCGGTCCCGTGTTCTGGCCGTGCTGAGCGCCGCAGCAGTCGCGAGCGGACTGGCGGTCGCCGTTCCGGCAGTGCCTGCCTCTGCCGCCGGGTCGTTCGTGGTCAGCGAGGCGCAGTTCAACCAGATGTTCCCGAACCGGAACCCCTTCTACACCTACGATGGCCTGGTCAGCGCACTGAGCGCGTACCCGGGCTTCACCACTACCGGCGACGATGCGACGCGCAAGCGGGAGGCGGCGGCCTTCCTTGCCAACGTCAGCCACGAGACCGGCGGCCTGAAGTACGTCGTCGAGCAGAACACCGCCAACTACAGCCACTACTGCGACGCCTCGCAGCCGTACGGCTGCCCGGCCGGGCAAAGCGCCTACTACGGGCGCGGGCCGCTGCAGCTCAGCTGGAACTTCAACTACAAGGCGGCCGGGGACGCCCTGCACATCGACCTGCTGAACGACCCGTACCAGGTGGAGCAGGACGCCGCGGTCTCGTGGAAGACCGGCCTGTGGTTCTGGGACACCCAGAGCGGCGCCGGGACGATGACCCCGCACGACGCGATGGTCAACGGCCAGGGCTTCGGCGAGACGATCCGCAGCATCAACGGCGCCCTGGAGTGCAACGGCCAGAACCCGGACGAGCGCAACGACCGGATCAACCTGTACAAGAATTTCGTCGGCGTTCTCGGCACCGACGTGGGCGGCGGCAACATCTCCTACTGATCCGGTCGGCCCTGCAACCGGCTCGCGGCACATGGCAGCTCAGGCCGCATTCGCCCGGTTGACGACCTTCCGAAGGCGAAGGGAGCGGCCCGAACTCGTCCATCGACGGGCCTCTCTCAGCCGTCGGACTCGGACCCGTACAGATTTCGATGGTCAGGCATGAATAGCTTCATCATCTTCCATTCACCGGGGCGCGACTGCCAGCATCGGCGCACCGCCACCCCGTGAGGGAGAATCCGATGAATCGTCCCCGTTCTCTGCGCTGTCTGGCAGCCCTGGCCGTGGTGGCTCTCGCGGCCACCGCCTGTGGGCGCTCCGGTCAGGGCGACGCCCCGTCCGGGGCCGCGTCACAGGCCACCTCCGGCCGGACCGCGGCCGAGCTGCTGCCCGCTCAGCACCGGCAGAAGGGTGTGCTCCGGGTGGCCACCGCGGTCGGCTACCCGCCGATGGAGATGTACGAGCCCGGCACCACCCGGCTCACCGGTGTCGACCCCGATCTGGCCAAGGCCCTCGCCGCGCGGCTCAAGCTGAAGCTGGAACTCACCAATGCCGCCTTCGACGGACTGATCCCCGGTCTGGAGTCCGGACGGTTCGACCTGGTCATGTCGTCCATGACCGACAGTGCGCAGCGGCGCCAGGCAGTCGACTTCGTCGACTACTTCCGCACCGGCGGCGTCATCATGACGAAGCAGGGCAACCCGCAGGGCATCAAGTCCCTCGCGGACCTCTGCGGAAAGACCGTCGTCCTCGCCAAGGGCAGCTCCAACCTCCACATCGGCGAGGAACAGAACGCCAAGTGCCAGGAGAAGATGCGGATCTCGCAGAGCGAGGACGCACCGACCGGGCTGCTGCAACTGGACAGCGGACGCGCGGTCGCGACCATCGTCGACTATCCCGTCGCCAAGATGTTCACCAAGAAGAGCAGCGCGTACGAGGTGCTGCCGGAGCAGTACGGCACCGCCCCCTGGGGCATCGCGTCCGCGAAGAGCCAGGGCGGACTGCGCGACGCCGTCCACAAGGCCCTGCAGGAACTCATCGACAACGGCGACTACAAGAAGATCCTCGACACCTGGCAAGTCGGCGACAGCGCCGTGCCCGAGGCCACCGTCAACGACGGGCAGTGAGAACAGACATGAACCACCAGAAAATATCCGGCGCCTCCCTCGGCCGGGCGCCGGATGCCACCCCCGCCGACGGGACGCCGCAGGAGGACGATCTCTCCCTCCAGGTGACCGGACGCCCGCGTCCGGGGCGCTGGCTCGCGGTCCTCGCCGCCACCCTGTTCGCGGTGTGGCTCGCCTACACCATCATCGTCAATCCCAACCTTCACTGGGACATCGTCGCCAAGTACCAGTTCGACGGCGTGATCCTCAAGGGCCTCGGGGTGACCATTCAGCTCACCCTCGTCTCGATGGCTCTCGGCATCGCCATCGGGGTCGTCATCGCGGTGATGCAGCTGTCCGACAGCCCCGTCCTGCGTCTCACCGCCGGTGCCTACACCTGGTTCTTCCGGGGCACCCCGCTGCTGGTCCAGCTCATCTTCTGGTTCAACCTGGCCCTGCTGTTCCCCGTGATCAGCATCGGAATCCCGTTCGACGGCCCCAAACTCATCAGCTGGCAGTCCAACCAGGTGATCACCGGATTCGTGGCCGCGCTCCTGGGTCTCTCCATCAACGAGGGCGCCTACATGGCCGAGATCGTGCGGGCCGGCATTCAGAGCGTGGATCCCGGCCAGCGCGAGGCGGGAGCCTCCATCGGGATGTCGAACCGCCAGATCCTGTCCCGGATCATCCTGCCGCAGGCGATGCGAGTCATCATCCCGCCATTCGGAAACCAGTTCATCTCCATGCTCAAGACGACCTCGCTGGTCTCGGTCATCGCCGGCGCCGATCTGATGACCGTCTCCCAGCACCTCTATCTCGCCAACTTCGAAGTGGTCGCACTGCTCCTGGTGGCCTCGATCTGGTATCTCGTGCTCACCACGATCGCCAGCATCGGCCAGCACGCCGTCGAGCGACGCTACAGCCCCGGTACCGCTCCCGTGCTGCGGAGCAGGATCCTGGCCAATCTCCTGCCCGGACGCGCCAAGAAGGGAGCAGCGGCATGAACGACGTGATCCTCAGGGCCCGCGGGGTTCGCAAACGATTCGGTGACACCGAGGTGCTGAAGGGCATCGACCTCGATGTCCGCAGCGGTGAGGTGCTCTGTGTCATCGGCCCCTCCGGGTCCGGGAAGTCCACGCTGCTGCGTTGCTTCAACCACCTTGAGCGGATCGACGCGGGGCGGGTGTGGATGGACGGTGAGCTGGTCGGCTACGAACAGCACGGCCCGTCCGGCCGGGTGCTGCGCGAGCGGCGCGCCCGGGACGTGCGGCGCCAACGCGAGCGGATCGGCATGGTGTTCCAGCGGTTCCACCTGTTCCCGCACCGCACAGCGGTGCAGAACGTGATGGAGGGTCCGGTCGCCGTCAAGGGACGGCCGCGTGCGCAGGCCGAGAAGCAGGCCCGCAAGCTGCTGGCCGATGTCGGTCTCGCGGACCGGGCGGACCACTACCCGGGGCAGCTGTCCGGCGGACAGCAGCAGCGCGTGGCGATCGCCCGCGCACTGGCCATGGAACCCGCCCTCATGCTCTTCGACGAACCCACCTCCGCCCTCGATCCCGAACTCGTCGGCGAAGTGCTCGGCGTCATGCGCGACCTGGCCCGCAGCGGCATGACGATGGTCGTGGTCACCCACGAGATGGGCTTCGCCCGCGAGGTCGCCGACCGGGTCCTGTTCATGGACCGGGGTGCCGTCGTCGAGGCCGGGAGCCCCGACCTGTTGTTCACCGACCCGCGGCACGACCGCACGCGGGCCTTCCTGTCGACGGTGCTGTGATGGGCCGCCCCCTCGATCTGCTGCTGCGCGGCGGCACGCTCGTGGACGGAACCGGCGCACCCGCCCGGGAAGCGGACATCGCGGTGGTGGACGGGCGGATCGCCGTGCTCCCCGTCGGCGCCCCTGTCTCGGCCGTCGAGACCCTGGACGTGACCGGGCGGGTCGTCGCACCCGGCTTCATCGACGTGCACACGCACTCCGACGCCCTCGCGGCGCCCCCCGGAGCCAGCGGTGCCACGGAGCCGATCGACGTCCTCCGCCTCGCTCCGCTGCTCCAGGGCGTCACCACGGAGATCTGCGGCAACTGCGGGACCAGTCTGTTCCCCTCGCTCCCCGGGCGGCTGCCGGAGCTCGCCGAGCATCTCAGGGTGACGTTCGGGCTCGGACCGGTGCGGCCCGCCGTGGACTTCGACGCGTTCGCCGCCGGACAGGACCCCGCTCTGCGCCACACCCACATCGCCTCGCTGGTCGGCCACGGCACGCTGCGCGCCGGAGTGATGGGCTTCGAGGCCCGGCCGCCCCGGCCCGACGAGCTGGACGCCATGTGCGCGTTGCTGGACCGGGCGCTGGCCCAGGGGGCGGCCGGTCTGTCCACCGGGTTGATCTACCCTCCCGGCACCTATGCCGACACCGAGGAGATCGTCGCGCTGGCCGGGGTCGCCGCCCGGCACGGCAAGCCCTACGTCACTCATCTGCGCGACGAGATGTCACAGGTGGAGTCCGCCCTGGAGGAGGCGCTGGAGATCGCGGTACGCTCCGGCGCCCCGCTGCAGATCTCCCACCACAAGACCGCGGGCCGGCACGCCTGGGGCGCCACACTGCGCACCCTGCCCCGGCTGGAACGGGCCCGCGCCGAAGGCGTGGACGTGCTGTGCGACGTCTATCCGTACACGGCGGGAAGCACCGTCCTGCACGCCATGCTGCCCCCGTGGGCGAGTGAGGGCGGCGTCGGTGCCCTGCTGGAACGGCTGCGCCGCCCCGAGACGCGCGACCGGATCAGGACGGACATCGCCCGGGGCGTCGAGGGGTGGGAGAACACCGTGGGAAACGGCGGCTGGGACCTCATCTCGGTGGCCGCCGCGCAGACGCACCCCGAGGCCGAGGGGCGCAGCATCGCCGACCTCGCGGCCGAGCGCGGCGTCCATCCGGTCGACCAGGCCTGCGATCTCCTGCTGGCCGAGCAGGGCGAAGTGACCATCATCAGCCATTCCATGCGAGAGGATGACGTCCGCCGGGTGATCGCCAGCCCGTTGTCGATGATCGGTTCGGACGGCGTCCCCAAACCCGGTCGGCCGCATCCGCGCTGGGCGGGGAGTTTCGCCCGGGTGCTCGGCCGTTACAGCCGCGACGAGCAACTGCTCCCGCTGGAGAGTGCGGTGCACAAGATGACCGGACTGCCTGCCGGGCGGTTCGGCCTCACCGGCCGCGGCGTGGTCCGCGACGGCGCCGTCGCCGATCTGGTCGTACTCGACCCGGCGTCGGTGCGCGACACCGCCGACTTCGACCGCCCCCTGCTGGCACCCGAGGGCATCGATACTGTCGTGGTGTCGGGGCGGATCGCGGCAAGAGATGGCCGCCCGACCTCGGCGCGGGCGGGAGAAGTGGTGAGAATCCGATGAGTCTGGCCCAAGTGGCCGCGGCGGCACGGCGCTCGGCCGCGCTGCCGCTCACCCTGGCCGTCGCCGCCGTCGACATCGACGGCGGCGTCACGGTGGGGGTGAACGAGCGCACCGTGCTGCCGGTGGCGTCCGCTTCGAAGCTGCTGCTGCTCGCCGAGGTCGCGCACCGGCTGGACACCGGGGAGCTGCCCGCCGACCGTGTCGTGGAGGTCCTCGCCGAGGACATGGCGGAGGGCACCGGTCTGTTGCGCCGGCTGAGCGGGCGCGGCTGGACCGTCGAGGACCTGGCCTGGCTGACCGCCTCGGTGAGCGACAACACCGCGACCAACGCGTTGTTGCGCCTGGTGGGGCGCGAGTCCACGGCCCGGCTCGCACAAAAGCTGGGGCTCGATCACCTCACGCTGCACGACAAGGTCCGCGACGTCCGGGGCCCGGATGTGCCGCCCGTCTTCGCCACCGGCACCGCACGGGACCTGGCACGGCTGGTGACACACGCGGTGCGCGGCACCATGAGCGGCCCGGCGGCCTCCGCCCGGCTGCTGCGCTGGATGCGTGCCAACACCGACCACGGCCTGGTCCCCGCACTGGTCGACCACGACCCGTACGAGCCGGGCTTTCCCGAGCGGCTGTGCGACGGGCTTCTGGTGGCCAACAAGACCGGCACCGACACCGGGGTCCGTGCCGACGCCGGTGTCCTCATCGGCAGGCGTCGGCTGGCGTACGCGGTGGTGGCGCACTGGGACACGGCACTGGGACCGAGCACCGAGCGGGCCGCCGTGCACGCCATTCGGGACGTGGGGCGGACCCTCGCGGCCTGTGCCGGGCGCCGGATCGCCGATTGAGACACGGGCACCGGCCCCGAAGGGGCGTGACCGGTGTGCCGGTCACGCCCACTGCACCTCCAGCAGCGACCTGATCTCCTCGGCGGCCGAACGCAGTTCCGCGAGGAAGATCTGCAGCAGCGGGTTGCGGTTTGTGGACCGGGTGGCGACCCCGATGCGCCGGTGCAGTCGGGGGTGGTCCAGTCGGCAGATATGCACGCCGGTGGTGTCGCCGAGCCCGAGGGCCGGGACGAGTGCGATGCCCATGCCCGCGCGAGCCAGGTTGATCGTGACCTGGTAATGATCGCTGCGGCAGCGGACCCGAGGGCGGAAGCCCTCTGCCGCGCACGCACGTTCCAGAACCGGTTCGCCGGTGTGGCCGCCGTGGGTACCGATCCAGGTCTCCCCCTCCAGGGCGGCGAGTCGGACCGTGGCGTGCCGCCCGAGGCGGTGCCGCAGGGGCAGGACCACCAGCTGCGGCTCGT
Organism: Streptomyces sp. NBC_01363; assembly: GCF_026340595.1. Taxonomy (GTDB): domain Bacteria; phylum Actinomycetota; class Actinomycetes; order Streptomycetales; family Streptomycetaceae; genus Streptomyces. The sequence continues at coordinate 2,269,952 of NZ_JAPEPF010000002.1, read as the reverse complement.
CGAAGAACATCTCCACGTCCACGGTCGCCTGTCGGCACCAGGGGTCCAGCGGATGCTCGAAGACGACCGCGGCGTCGAGCCGGCCCGCCTCCAGGTCGGGCACCAGCTCGTGCGGCTGCCCGAGGATCAGTTCCAGCTCGACCTGGGGCCGGTTCGCCGCGAACCCCGACAGGGCCCGGGGCAGCAGCTCCAGGCCCGAGGACGCGAAGAAGCCCAGCCGCAGGACACCGGCCTCGCCCCCGGAGTGCGCCCGCAGGTCGTCCTGGGCGACGGCCATCAGGTCGGCGACCGCCTGCGCGTGCTCGGCCAGTCGCACCCCGGCCGCGGTCAGCCGCAGGCTCTGCGGCTGACGTTCCACCAACGCCACTCCGAGCTCCTGCTCCAGCCGGGCGAGCTGATGCGAGATCGCGGAGGGGCTCAGATGCAGCGCCTGGGCCGCGGCCACGATGGTGCCGGTACGGGCTATCTCCAGCAGGACGAGCAGTCGGGCACTGTTCAGCATCGGGTCAGGTTAGGCCGTGCCGACGCGCTGCGCCGCTCCGGCGCCGGACCGTACCTTCTCCGTCGGCTCCGGGAACCCGGCGGGCTCGTCCACGTCGAGGCGCAGCAGGTCCTCCTCGGTCTCCCGGCGCACCACGGTGCGGGCGCGGCCGTCGCGTACGAAGACGACGGCGGGGCGCGGCAGCTTGTTGTAGTTGGAGGCCATGGCGTATCCGTAGGCGCCGGTGACCGGCGTGGCCAGGAGGTCGTCCACCGCGACGTCGGCGGGCAGGGCGGCGTCGTCGACGATCACGTCACCGCTCTCGCAGTGCTTGCCGACCAGCCGTGCCCGCATGGGCCTGGGGGCGCGCGGGCTGCGCGGCAGGAACACCTCGTAGCGGCTGCCGTACAGGGCGGGGCGCAGGTTGTCGCTCATCCCGCCGTCCACGCCGACGTACGTCCGCACGCCCTCGATCCGCTTGATCGTGCCCACCCGGTAGAGGGTCAGCCCGGCACGGGCGGCGATGGAACGGCCGGGCTCCACGGTGACCGAGGAGCCCCAGCCCGCGTCGCGTACCGCGGTCCGTACCCGGGCCGCCCATTCGGCGAACGACGGTGCGGTCTGTCCCGCCTCGTACGCGACGCCGAGGCCGCCGCCGACCGTGAGCCGGTGCATCCGGGTGTCGGCAGCGAACCGGGCGACGGCCGCGGCGCCGGCCGCGAGCTCTGCCGTGTCCAGCACCTGCGAGCCCACATGCGCGTGGACGCCTTCCAGGATCATCGCGGGGGAACCGGCGGCCCGGCGCACGGCGGCCGCGGCGGTTCCGCCGACGAGGCCGAAGCCGAACTTCGAGTCGTTGCCACCGGTCCGGATCGCCTCGTGCGCGCCGGCGGCCACTCCGGGCGCCACCCGCAGCTGGATCCGGGCGGGCGGCAGGTGTTCCTCGGCGTGCAGGCGCTCGATGCGGTCCATCTCGTCGAAGCTGTCGACCACCAGGTGCCGCACCCGGGCGGACATGGCCGTGCGCAGTTCCGTCTCGTCCTTGTTGTTGCCGTGCAGGACGATCCGATCGGCGGGCACCCCGGCGTGCAGCGCGACCCGCAGCTCGCCGCCGGAGGCAACATCGAGCAACAGCCCCTCCTCGTGGGCCAGCCGGGCCATGGCCGTGCACAGGAACGCCTTGGAGGCGTAGGCGACGTTGTCCCGGCCGAAGGCGGCTACCGCCTCCCGGCAGCGCCGGCGCAGATGCTCCTCGTCGTACACGAAGAGGGGTGTTCCGAAACGCCGTGCCAGTTCGGTGAGCAGGACGCCACCGACGGCCAGCCCTTCCTGACGTATCTCGGACGTGCCGGGCAGCAAGCCCGATTCGATGGCTGACGTCATGCGTTCCTCCCCGGAAGCCGGCTCGCAGCCATCCTGCGGCCTGCACCGGGGATCATAAAAGCGCATTCTTCTATGGCTGAGCCTCATGGTTTTCGATGCTCGCGCCGTACACCGATGCCGGTACACCGGTACCGGTACCGGTACGAGGCAGTCGGTGCGCATCCGCGTCGGCTCCGCCGGTTCCCGTGGAGGGCGTGGTGCCGCACCATGTTCCGGGCAAGCCCCGTATCCCTTCGTCGGACGAGGTCACCCTTGAGAAGCCTCAGATCCTGGATCGTCGTCTGCTCGTCCGCTCTCGCCGTACTGGTCACTGTGCCGAGCCCGGTCACGGCGATGAGCCCCCCTGCCGGTGACGCGGCAGCCGTCTCCCGCTACAGGCCCGCCTTCGACTCCGGGCCGGCCGAGGCGGCGCTGCGGCGCCTGCTCCCGCACCACGCCCAGCAGTTCGATCTCGTGCCTGCCGACCGCCCCGCATCCGGCGACTACTTCACCGTCTCCGGCACGACGGGCCGGGTCCGCATCCGGGGCACCAGCCCCGCCGTGCTGCTCAGCGGCGTCAACCACTACCTCAAGTACACGGCCCGGGTGGACATCGGCTGGCCCGGTGACAGCACCTCGAAGCTTCCGAAGAAGCTCCCGGCGCCCCTCGGTACGGTGCGCCGGGACGCCTCGGTGCCGCACCGGTTCGCCCTCAACGACACGGACGACGGCTACTCGGGGGCGTACCGGGACTGGGCCTCGTACGAGAAGCAGATCGACGTCCTCGCGCTGCACGGCGTCAACGAGGTGTTCGTGCAGATGGGCGCGGATGCCGTGTACTACGACACCTTCCAGGAGTTCGGGTACACGAAGGGCGAGCTCACTTCCTGGATTCCGGGCCCCGCGCACCAACCGTGGTGGCTGATGCAGAACATGTCCGGATTCGGCGGCCCGGTCAGCGAGAAGATGCTGGACCGACGTGCCGCGCTCGGCCGAAAGATCGCCGATCGGCTGCGTCGGCTCGGCATGACGCCGGTCCTGCCCGGCTACTACGGCACGGTGCCGCCCGGGTTCACCGACAGGAACCCCGCCGGCCCCGTGGTCCCGCAGGGCGACTGGGTCGGCTTCGAACGCCCGGACTGGCTGGATCCGCGCAGCGAACTGTTCCCGAAGGTGGCGGAGGTGTTCTACCGCCGTCAGCACGAGCTGTTCGGTGACTCGGCCATGTACAAGATGGACCTGCTGCACGAGGGCGGCACTCCGGGAGACGTGCCGGTCGAGGACGCCGCCAAGGCCGTCATGAACGCCCTGCAGACAGCGCATCCGGGCGCGACCTGGGTCCTGCTCGGCTGGCAGAGCAACCCGTCCACGCAGCTCATCGATGCGGTGGACAAGAGCAGGCTGTTCATCGTCGACGGCCTGGCCGACCGCTACAACGGCCTGGACCGCGAGGCCGCATGGCATGGCGCGCCCTACGCCTTCGGGACCATCCCCAACTTCGGCGGCCACACCACGATCGGCGCCAACACCGCCGTCTGGACTGCCCGGTTCGACGAGTGGCGCACGAAGCCGGACAGCGCGCTCCGGGGCATCGCCTATCTCCCGGAAGGCACTGGCGGCAACCCGGCCGCGTACGAGCTCTTCACCGAACTGGCCTGGCGCACGGGACCGTTGGACCACTCCGCCTGGTTCGCCGCCTACGCCGAGCGACGCTACGGCGGCGCCGACCCGCATGCGGCCAGGGCCTGGGAGCTCCTGCGCACCGGCCCGTACAGCACCTCGTCCGGCACCTGGAGCGAATCCCAGGACAGCCTCTTCACCGCACGCCCCGGGCTGACCGTCGGTACGTCGGCCAGTTGGAGCCCGTCCGCCATGCGGTACGACGCGTCGACGGTGCGGAAGGCACTGGCGGAGCTGCTCCAGGTCGCCCCCGAGCTGCGGACGTCGGATGCGTACCGCTTCGATGTGGTGGACGTGGCCCGGCAGGCCCTGGCCAACCGCAGCCGTACGCTGCTGCCGCAGATCAAGGCCGCGTACGAGGGGAAGGCTCTCGCCCTCTTCCGGCAGCGGGCCGCGGAGTGGAAGCGGGACCTCGCCCTGCTGGACCGACTGCTGGCCACCGACCGGCGGTTCATGCTGGGGCCCTGGCTGAAGGACGCCAGGTCCTGGGGCAGCACCGATGCCGAGCGGTCCGCCGCCGAGTTCGACGCCCGTTCGATCCTCACCACCTGGGGTCATCGCTCCGGCAGCGAGTCCGGTGGGCTGCGCGACTACGCGAACCGCGAATGGTCGGGGCTGATCCACGACTTCTACGCCGAGCGGTGGACGCGCTACCTCGACTCCCTCGACACGGCCCTGGCCACCGGGCAGCCGCCGCCCGCCATCGACTGGTTCGAGCGGGACAACGCCTGGAACCTGGAGCGCAAGAGCTATCCGGTGGAGCCCACGGGCGACCCGGTGGCGCTGGCCGAAACCGTATGGGCGTCGCTGCCGGTACCGGAAGTCCGCCCTGCCTGACGCGAACGGGCAGACCGCGGTGCCCGACGGCGGTCCCGCGCGTGGGCTGCGCATGCGGGTCACGAGTCGGCCCGCGGTCATCCAGATCACCTGGCCGTGCGTCGTCGAGGCCCCGCCGGAGGGCATGCGCGCCGATGCACTGTACGTCAACCGGCTCGGCCTCCGAGCGAAGGACGAAGGACGAACCGCTGCGCTACGGGTTCGACGGGCCCGGCCCTGAGGGGCCGGGCCCACAACGACAGGGGCAAGTTCCTGCCCAGGGGCCGCACCGGGCCTGAGGCTCGTGCGGGCGCGCGTCCTGCCGGTGCAGCCCGGCGCGGCGTGCGTTGTCATACCCCTGTGCCAGGCTTCTTCGTGAACGCCCGAGAGGGCACCCTCACCTCGGCGACGGCCTCGACCGCACCACTGCCCAAGGAGCACACACACCATGTCCGGCACCGACACTGTCCGAATGTCGTTGGAGGCCACGGCATCGCTTCTCGCCCCGGCCCATCCAGAGGTGGTCGAGCAGGTGTTGCACGCCCACGACGATCCCGAGAGCTATATGCGGACGCACGCGGACCGGCTGGCGGATCGCGGCATCGACGAGCCCATCGCGGACCTCGCGTGGATAGCGCTCGTGGATGCGCTCTACGATCACCGGCTGCTCGCGGAATTCGACTGGAAGGAGGATCCGCAGGAAATCCGGGCCCAGTTGAGCACGCTCGTCTCCCGGCCGTCCGTGGACCCCTGGGTGCTGTTCGACGCCGACGAGATGTCCCTGCCGACCGCCGAGTTCCTGGCGGCCTGCGGTCGGCACTATCGCGATGTCGGCGCGGCGCTCGCCGCCCTCGACATCGAATCGGACTGCTACCCGGTGGTGTGTCTGCGCGGGGCGCAGGCCGAGGAGTTGACGGCACTCGCCGGCCGTGCAGGGTTCACCGCTCGGAGTCTGGGGGACTGAAGGCGGTGCCGTGACCCATAGTGGATGAAATGATGATCCTCCGGGCCGGCACGGACTACGCACTCCCTTGTCGGGCATGGTCCGATGCCGGCAGAATTTCCTGAGGCCGCACGCTGATCCACCAGGGATCACGGGACAGCCCTTAGGCGGTCCCGTCCGCCCAGGAATGGGCCCATGCCTGGAGTTCCGGATCAGCCAGAGTGCGCAGCCACAGGTCGGCCTGGTCAGCCCCCTCTTCGGCCGGTCGAGGTCCCACGCCCAGCACGCGCATGCCTGCTCTCCGGGCCGACTCGACGCCGGTGACCGAGTCCTCCACGGCCAGCGCGTCCTCCGGCCGGACGCTGCACAGGCGGACCGCGGTGGCGTAGACGTCGGGATGGGGTTTCGGCAGCAGTCCGTCCCCCGCGACGACGACATGGGCGAAGTAGCCGAGCAGGCCGACCCGGGCGAGGCTGGACTCGACCACGTCCAACGGGCAGTTGCTGGCGACCGCGAGCGGGAGATGGCGGGCGGCGAGGCGGACCAGTGCCGCCGCACCCGGCATGGTCACGGGGTCTTCGGCAACGAGCGCCATGAAGTGTCTCAGGAGCGCATGCGTCATGTCGTCGGCGAGCTGCGGCTTCCCGGTCTCTCTGGCCATGAGGGTGCCGCACTCGGTGTAGTGCACGCCTTTCGCCCGCTCGGCGAAGCCAGGGCGGGGCTTCAGCCCGAACTCTCCGAAGACCCGGCTGCGCGCGTCCTGCCAGTGTCGTTCGGTATCCATCAGGGTTCCATCGCAGTCGAAGACGATGGCAGCCGGGGACCAGGTGAAGATGCGACAAGGTGTCATTTGCCTGCCGTTCTCGAAGAGCGCGCCGCCCCGCGTCGTCAGTGCTCGCAGTAAGAAGCAGGGGGACTGCGGAGAGGCCCGCTCGGCCGCAGAAGGTGCGCTGTCGAACGATCCCCGCTCGACCACGCGTGAAGGCCGATGCTTCGCCTCCGGGTCCTCCAGCGATGGACATCGTCCGGTCTTCTCCGGATGACCCCAGAAACATCGTGATGACTACGTTAATTTCCCAGCCGAGAGGGCGCAATCATCATTTCGAGTGTTTGACGGCACGCTCATTACCAAGTACTCGCGAAGCGCGCGCGACAACCGGCGACGGGGGAATGAGAACCCTTCACCCCCCAACTCCGTTGGAAAGAAGGTGACTTGGTGGCCGACACCGAACCCCTGAGACCGGTGACCGCGCTCGACAGCACCGGTGAAGCGCGAATTTCCGCCATTGGCCGGACCCACGTACAGCCCAAGAACAATAATAATCTCCACGCATTAACGGCACGGAGCGCCGTCAGTGCGCCACGGCGCACGACATTCCCGGATCAAAAAAATGGGAACTGACGAACGAAGGCGGAACACGCATGCAGGACAGGGCACGCGCGACCCGAAGGTCTCTGCTGGAAGCCGCAGCACACCTTTTCGTTGAACAAGGGTACGCACGGACAAGCATCAATGAGATCAGCGACCTTTCGGGGCGCACCAGCGGAGCCGTCTACTTCCACTACTCCAGCAAGGAGAAACTCGCCCTGGCGGTCGTGCGCGAACAGTTCGCAGCCTGGCCGTTGTTGGCCGAACGCTATGCCGCCCCCGGGATCCCGCCGCTGGAGAAGCTGGTCGCCCTCAGCTTCGATATCGCCAAGGCACTGCGCGACGACGTCATGGCCCGGGCCGGCGCGCGTCTGTGGGCTGAGCGCCGCACCATCGACGTCGCCATACCCACGCCCTTCGCCGTCTGGACGGCTGCCGTCACGCGCCTTCTGGCCCAGGCGCGCGCCGAGGGCGAACTGGCCGACGAGGTCGAGCCGTCGGGCACCGCCACGACCTTGGTGTGCGCGTTCTTCGGGCTGTACGACCTCACCGAGGAGATGGCGAAGCATGAGGACCTCTCCGACCGGCTGCACCGGTGGTGGCTGCTGATCCTCAAGGCGTTGCAGGCACGCCCCGAGCCCGCCGCCCTGGTGGCGCGGGCCCGGGCGCACCACGGGCCGACGCCCCGCGATTCGGCGTAGGGCACGGCGCGTCCGGGAGTGCTTGCGAGGGCAGGAACCGCGGGGCGCCCGACGCGCGCATCTCACAGGTGACCCGGTTGAGGTCCTGGTTTGCTGAGCACGGCGGTGCTCAGCCGCGCGTCCTGCCACTGAGACGAGTGCTTGACGGCAGTAATCTGTCCCGCCATACCGTTCATCTGCATGGCTGTTCTGCCGTAAGCAGCGGTATCGGCATAGCCCGGCCTCGTTTCGGAAGAGTCGGCCATCCGGCGCAATGGCGAACCCCAGGCCGAACAGAGGGTGCTTCGCCCACTGCCCGGGGGCCGTGATGACCAGGCGATTACCGTGTCCGCCCGCTCCGGGGCCGCTGAGCACGAAGTCACCGGCGCGTGCGATGTGTACCGAGTTCGCCCTGCACGATCGCTTCGTGATTCGTCAGCCGCAATGACACCAGCGGGTGAATGGTCTCGGAGCATGACCACGATCACTCCCCTGGCGCGCGGGTGCACAGCACTGATCGAGTGACATCAGATGGTTGCGGCCGCGCGTGCCACCGCGCCACCACCGAGAAGCGCGCGGATGTCGCTCCGCCGCCTCACAGCTGCGATTCACCGGATGTCGTCACCGTCCGCGCCCCGGCGCAGCTCCGCCCGGATCAGGTACGCACCACCCGCATGCAGTACGTCGAGACGCATGCGCAGCTGATCGCCGTCCCGTCGGGCAGGGTCGTGGACGAGGAGTGAACCGGGAGAGCTACTGCCGCACCAGTGCGGCCGAGTTCGAGTGGCAGCCCGACGGTGGACAGCTAAGACTGAGGCAGCGGTTTGGGATCCGGACAACAACAGATCCCGACCTCGTGAATTCCGGACCACTCGCTCCGGCCATCGAAAAACGCGAGTGCGGGGCGCCGACCGTATTGGCGGCGACACTCGAAAGTTCCTCAAGGAGCTCGCATGGAGGAGAAACCCCTCGACGTCCTGACTCCCGGGCCGGATGAATCCGCAATCGGTATACGCAAGTACACCGGCCCGGAGACCGGCATCGAGAAGAACCTCGCCGAAGTGCTGGCTGACGTCATGTGCATCGAACGGGTGTCGATCGACGGCCATTTCTTCGACGACCTCGGCGCCAACTCATTGGTGATGGCCCACTTCTGTGCACGAGTCAGGAAGCGTGCGGACCTTCCCTCGGCATCGATGAAGGACATCTACCGGCACCCGACGATCCGCAGCCTGGCGGCCGGGCTCGCGCATGCCGCGCCCGTCGAGCCCTCGATCCCGGCGCCGACCGAGGTGGTGACCCCAGCCGGCACGGTGCCGTACGCCCTCTGCGGAGCCCTGCAGTTCCTGCTCTTCCTGGGTTACTCCTTCCTCGTCGGAATTGTTGCCGACCGAGGCTATACATGGGTCTCCGCCGGGTCGGGTGTGGTCGATATCTACCTGCGGTCGTTCGTCTTCGGAGGCGTCGGCTTCGTCGGTCTGTGCACCTTCCCCATCGTGGCCAAATGGCTCCTCGTCGGCCGGTGGAAATCACGCGAGTTCCCGGTCTGGGGTCTGACCTATCTGCGCTTCTGGACCGTCAAGGTGCTGATCCACGCCAACCCGATGATCTTCTTCGTCGGCAATCCCCTGTACGTGCTGTACCTGCGAGCGCTGGGCGCACGGATCGGCAAAGGGGTCACGATCCTCTCCCGCAACGTTCCGGTCTGCCCCGACCTGCTCAGCGTCGGCGCCGGCACGGTGATCCGCAAAGACTCGTTCTTCCTCTGCTACCGGGCGCACGCCGGCCGTATCCAGACCGGCCGGGTCACCCTCGGCCGGAACGTGTTCATCGGCGAGAAGACCGTGCTCGACATCGACACGTCGATGGGCGACGGGGCTCAACTCGGCCACACGTCCACGCTGTACAGGGGCCAGGCGGTCCCGGACGGTCAGCGCTGGCACGGGTCCCCGGCACAGCTCGCGGAGCACGACTACCTGAGGATCGGGCCGGCCGCCTGCGGCACGCTGCGCCGGGCCGGCTTCGGTCTCATCACCGTGCTCCAGTTGTTCTTCCTCTACGTGCCACTGGCTGTCGGCGGCGCGTACATGCTGGTGACCCTGGTCCCGGCGCTGCACAACCGGCTGGGGCCGGGCACGGTGGATTTCACATCGCCGGATCTCTACATCGACGCGCTGGTCCTTTCCCTGCTGCTGTTCTTCGGCTTCGTCGTCGTGGGCCTGGCCGTGATGTTCACCGTTCCGCGCCTGTTGAACCTGGTCGTCGAGCCGGACAAGGTCTATCCGCTGTACGGGTTTCATTACTCGGTGCACCGGGCGATCGGGCGCATGACCAACATCAAGTTCTTCACATGGCTGTTCGGTGACAGCTCCTACATCGTCCACTACTTGCGCGGCATCGGATACGACTTGTCCCGGGTCGAGCAGACCGGGTCGAACTTCGGCACGGAAGTGCAACACGAGACCCCGTTTCTGTGCTCAGTCGGGAGCGGGACGATGGTCGCCGACGGGCTCTCCATCATCAACGCCGACTATTCGAGCACGTCCTTCCGGGTGTCCCGGGCCTCGATCGGGTCATACAACTTCCTCGGGAACAACATCGCCTATCCCTCGGGGGCCAGGACAGGCGAGAACTGTCTCCTCGCGACGAAGGTGATGGTTCCGCTCGAAGGCGAGCTGCGCGAGGGAGTGGGCCTGCTCGGCTCGCCGTGCTTCGAGATTCCCCGGTCGGTCGAGCGCGATTCCCGGTTCGACCACCTGCGCACCGGCGACGAGTTGCGCCGCAGCCTCGCTGCGAAGAACCACTACAACATCCGCTCGATGGTCCTCTTCCTGCTCGTGCGGTGGCTGCACCTCTTCGTGCTCACGATGCTCGGCCTGGCCAACGCCGAGCTGTACGACTCCTACGGGCATGTGCTGATCGCCGCGTTCCTGGTGTTCAGCCTCGGGTTCACCGCTGTCTACTTCGTACTGGTGGAGCGCGGCATCGCGGCATTCCGCGCGCTGCGACCGCAGGTGTGCTCCATCTACGAGCCGTACTTCTGGTGGCACGAGCGCCTCTGGAAGGTGCCCGACACCTACCTCAACATCTTCAACGGCACCCCTTTCAAGAACGTGATCTGGCGGATGCTGGGTGTTCGGATCGGCAGCAAGGTCTTCGATGACGGCTGCTATATGACGGAGCGGACGCTCGCCACCATCGGGAACGACTGCACGCTCAATGCGGGCAGCAAGATCCAGTGCCACTCGCAGGAGGACGGCACCTTCAAGTCCGATCGCAGCACCCTCGGCGCCGGCTGCACCATCGGTGTGGGAGCCCATGTCCATTACGGCGTGACGATGGGCACCGGCGCGGTGCTCGCACCCGACTCCTTCCTCATGAAAGGCGAGGAGGTCCCCCAGCACGCACGCTGGGGAGGAAACCCCGCCACGGAGATGCGAGACGCCCCCAATCAGCCCGAGGCGCTGACGCGGAAGGGATAGCAGCTCCGCCCTTGTCAGCGCGGTACAGCACGGTAGCGAAGGCGAATGGAGAGGGACGGCCAGATGGGAATGCAAGCGCAGGCCGACCGGGAGTTCTGGCGCGATGTGCTCGTCGCCGGTGGATTCACCGAAATCCCGCGGTGGACGCTCAATCCGGTGAAGGGCGTCGGCGAACACGAGGCGCCGATCCCGGACGATCTCGCGGCGGCGTTGGGCCGGCTGGCCGAGGACCTGGCGGTGCCGCTCGACTCGGTACTGCTGGCAGCGCACGCCAAGGTGATCGCCGCGCTGTCCGGCGAGCACGAGGTCGCGACCGGATATGTCAGTGCGAAGGGCGGCCGGCCGCTGCTCTGCCGGCTGACGACCGAACCCGACTCGTGGCGGACGCTGCTGCTGGACGCCCATCGAGCCGCGTCGGATCTGCTGGCGCACAAGGACTTCCCGGTCGATGAGCTCAGGCGCGAACTGGGCCTGGCCGAGCCGTCGATCGAGGTCGTGTTCGATCCGCACGGCATGGGCGGCGAAGTCGCCGGTAACACCAAGCTGTGGGTGGGGTTTTCGCAACGCGGCGGCCACCTTGTGCTGCGGCTTCGCTATCGGACCGACGCGCTCGACGAGGACTGCGCCGTCAGGATCGCCGGATACCACCTCAGCGCACTCGCGCTGATCGCCGCCGATCCGGACGCCGAGCACGGGCGGCAGAGCCTGCTCTCCGCCGAGGAACTCCACTTCCAGCTCGAAGAACTCGCCGGTCCACACCGGGAACTTCCGGACCACCGGTTCCACGAACTGTTCGAGCAGCGGGTGGCGTCACACCCGGACGCCGTCGCCGCGGTGCATGGGGAGTTGCAACTGACGTATCGAGAACTCAACGCGCGCGCCAACCGGGTGGGACGAGCCCTGCTGGCGCGGGGGCTGCGCCCCGAGGGTGTCGTCGCGGTGGTGACCGAGCGCAACCTGGACTGGATGGCCGCCGTCCTCGCGGTCTTCAAGGCCGGCGGCGTGTACCTGCCCGTCGAGCCGCATTTCCCGGCCGACCGCCTCGCGACCATGCTCTCCCGTGCCGCATGCGGGCTCGTGCTGACCGAACCCGGCAGCACCTCCACGCTCGACCAGGCCCTCGACTCACTGCCCGGGGTCCGGAAGCTCGTCATCGGCGCGGCCTACGGGGAAGACCATGCCGACGATGATCTGGGCCTCCACGTCGCACCGGACCAGCTCGCCTACATCTACTTCACCTCCGGCTCCACAGGTGAGCCCAAGGGCGCGATGTGCGAGCACGCGGGCATGCTGAACCACCTCTACGCCAAGATCGACGACCTGGAGATCGGCGAGGGACAGGTGGTCGCCCAGACCGCACCCCAATGCTTCGACATCTCGCTGTGGCAGCTGGTGTCCGGGCTCCTGGTCGGGGGGCGGACCCTGCTGGTGGAGCAGGAGGTGATCCTGAACGTCCAGCGGTTCGTCGACAAGATCGTCGACGGCCGGGTCGCCGTCCTCCAGGTCGTGCCCTCCTACCTGGACGTGGTCGTGTCCTGGCTGGACCAGCACCCCCGTGAGCTGCCGGACCTGCGGTGCGTGTCGGTCACGGGCGAGGCGCTGAAGAAGGAGCTCGTGCAGCGCTGGTTCGCCACCCAGCCGGGGATCAAGCTGGTCAACGCCTACGGGCTGACGGAGACCTCGGACGACACCAACCACGAGGTCATGGACCGCGTGCCCGACGGAGACCGGGTCCTGCTGGGTCCCGCGGTCAACAACGTGCACGTCTATGTCGTCGACGAGCACCTGATCCCGGTGCCGCTCGGAGCCCCCGGTCTGATCGTCTTCTCCGGCGTCTGCGTCGGCCGCGGATACGTCAACGACCCCGAGCGCACCCGGCATGCCTACCTGGCCGATCCGCACCGCGAGGGTACCCGGCTCTACCGGGGCGGCGACTACGGCCGCTGGACGCCCGGGGGAAAGCTGGAGTTCCTCGGCCGCCGCGATACCCAGGTGAAGATCCGTGGCTTCCGGATCGAGATCGGCGAGATCGAGAACACGCTGTTGCAGGTGCCCGGTGTTCGCGACGGTGCGGTCGTGGTCGCCGAGCGGGCCGACCAGAGCAAGCACCTGGTGGCGTTCTACTCCGGTCGGCGGCCGCTCGACGTCGACGTCGTGCTGGACCGGCTCGGTGAGTCGCTGCCCGCGTACATGATCCCGTCGGCCTTTCACTGGCTGGAGACTCTGCCGCTGACGGCCAACAGCAAGATCGACAGAAGGACTCTGCAGGAACTCGCCGGAGAACTCGCTGTCGTCCGGGACGACTTCCGCGCGCCGGATACGCCGACCGAACAGCGGTTGGCGGCCGCATGGGCGAAGGTGCTCGGCATCCCGCAGAACCGGATCGGACGGCGGGACCACTTCTTCGACCGGGGCGGCACGTCGCTGTCGGCAGTAAAGCTGGCCATCGTCCTCGACCGTGCGGTGTCCCTCAAGGACGTCACTCGTCACCCGGTCCTCGCCGATCTGGCCGGGCTGGTCGACGGCAGGTCCGAGCGGCGTGCCGGGTTGCTTCAGCCGCTGTCGGAATCGGACGGTGCGCAGTCCGCAGCCCTGGTGTGCTTCCCCTACGCCGGCGGCAACGCGGTGAACTTCCAGCCGATGGCCAGGGCGCTGCCGGAGGGTGGACCGGCGGTCTACGCCGTCGAGCTGCCCGGTCACGACGTGGCCGCCGAGAACGAGCCGCACGCGCCGATGGCACAGGTGGTCGAGCAGGTCGTCGACGAGATCATCGGGCGTGGCCTGACCAGGGTCCTGCTGTGGGGCCACTCCTCGGGCACCGCGTTGGCCGTGGAGACGGCCAGAGAGCTGCAGGAGCGCGGGGTGGACGTCCAACGGGTGTTCCTCGGCGCGCAACTGCTCGGTGACGCCGACGCCCGGCGCACCACCATCACCGAGCTGACCGGGCGGAGCAACGCCGAGATCGCCGCGGACCTGAGCACGGACGGCGGCTGCACCGCGCTCGGTGAGCTGGGCGCGCGGCACTCCGAGCACGTCGGCGCCGCCTACCGGCACGACTGCGTGTCCGCACACCGCTACTTCGCCGACGCCCTGGAGCGCCCGCCCGCGCAGAAGCTGTCCGCGCCGGTCACCGTGGTCGTTGCCGCGGACGACCCGAGCACGGCGGAGTACCCGCGCCGGTACCGCGACTGGCAGCTTCTGGCCGGACAGGTCGACCTGCACGAGCTCGCCGACGGCGGCCACTACTTCCTGCGTACCCGTCCGGCCGAGGCAGCAAAGGCTGTGCTGCAGGCCACCGAATTGTTCGCTTCTTCCTGAGTGTCAGTTGAAAGGAGATCGAGATGTCGTCCACATCCACGGCGTCGCTGGTCGACGTGGAACTGGAATCCGGCAAACCGCCACGGCTGCGGGCGGAGGTCACCGGCGACGCGCCGGCCTGGGCGGCCGAGCACCGGGACGCGCTGCGCGCAGTCGTCGCCGAGCACGGGTCGGTCCTGGTCCGCGGCCTCGGGCTGCGTGACGCGGCCGAGACCGGAGCCGTATTCTCGAAGCTGGCCACCGGTCTGATGACCGAGCAGGAGGCTTTCGCGCCCCGGCAGGCCTACTCCGACGGGGTGTACTCCTCATCGAAGTGGCCGCCGAACCAGCCCATGTGTATGCACCACGAACTGAGCTACACGCTTGAGTTCCCCGGCCTGATGATGTTCGCCTGTCTCAGCGCGCCCACCGACGGCGGGGCGACCGCGGTGGCCGACTCACCGACCGTGCTCGACGCGCTGCCCACCGACTTGACCGAGCGGTTCGAGCGCGAGGGCTGGCTGCTCACCCGCAGCTACAACGACGAGATCGGCGCGTCCATCGCCGAGGCCTTCGGCACCGAGGACCGGGGCGCCGTCGAGCGCTACTGCCGCGCCAACGCGATCACGTTCGAGTGGCAGCCCGACGGTGGACTACGCACCAGACAGCGCCGCAGCGCCGTGGTGCGCCACCCGGTCACCGGCCGACGCTGCTGGTTCAACCAGATCGCGTTCCTCAACGAGTGGACGATGGCCCCCGAGGTGCACGAGTACCTGGTGGACGTCTACGGCGCCGACGGGCTGCCGTTCAACACCCGCTTCGGCAACGGCGACCCGATCGGCGAGGACGTCGTGCAGCTGCTCAACAGCGTCTACGAGGCGAACACCGCACGCGAACCGTGGCAGGCCGGCGACCTGATGGTCGTCGACAACGTCCGCACCGCGCACAGCCGGGAACCCTTCGAGGGACCGCGCGAGGTGCTCGTCGCCATGGCCGATCCGGTGCGTCTGGACGACTGCTCGCCGACCGTGGAGGTGACCACTCGATGACCACCGTCGATTCCACCACGAGAGAGCCCGCAAGGGTCGCACCGATCACCGTTCCACCGTTCGCGGTGATCTCCGGTGCCCAGGTCCAGCGCACGCTGCGCGGATGCGAGAAGCGGATCACGGAGCTGGTCGAGGCCACCTACCGGGTGCACGGCGCCGGTGATTCGATGAATCCGCCGTCGTACTTCCTGCGCTTCCCCGACCGCCCGTCCTCCCGGATCATCGCGCTGCCCGCCTCGATCGGCGGGAAGACACGGGTGGACGGCCTTAAGTGGATCTCCAGCTTCCCGGAGAACGTGACGGCCGGCATCCCAAGGGCATCGGCGGTGCTGATCCTCAACGACCACGACACCGGCTACCCGTTCGCGTGTCTGGAGAGTTCGATCATCAGCGCCACCCGGACGGCCGCGTCGGCGGCGTCGGCGGCCGACTGGCTCAGCCGCGACCGGCCGCGACCCACGCGCGTCGGGTTCTTCGGGGTGGGCTTGATCGCCCGCTACATCCACACCTTCCTGGTCGGCACCGGCTGGTCGTTCGACGAGATCGGCGTACACGACCTGTCCGCCGACAGCGCGGCAGGCTTCCGGTGCTACCTGGAGCAGTCGGACACCCCCGGCCGAATCACCGTGCACGACAGCGCCGAGCAGCTGATCCGCAACAGCGACCTGGTCGTCTTCGCCACGGTCGCCGGTCAACCGCACGTCAGTGACCTGTCATGGTTCGCACACAATCCGCTGGTGCTGCATGTGTCGCTGCGCGACCTCGCGCCGGAGATCCTGCTCGCCTCGACCAACATCGTCGACGACGTCGAGCACTGCCTCAAGGCCGACACGTCGCCGCATCTGGCCGAGCAACTCACGGGCAACCGGGGCTTCCTGCACGGCACGTTGGACGACGTGATGGCCGGGCGGGTGACGGTGCCGACGGACCGGCCGGTGGTGTTCTCGCCCTTCGGCCTCGGGGTGCTCGACCTCGCGGTGGGCAAGTACGTGTACACCGAAGTGGCCCGCTGCGGAGAGTTGCACGTCGTCGACGACTTCTTCCACGAACTCAGCCGGTACGGATGAGCCGGTCGAGAGCGCAGGAGGCTCCGTCGAGGCTGATCCCAGGAGAGACCACCAGCCACGTCGCAGCCGGTCCTGACGCACGAGACAGCGGCCGCTGACACAGGGCCCCGTCCCACCGGTGGGAGACAGGGTCAACGCCCGCACGAGCGAGGAGCCCGCCCGCGGTCGGACAGTTCCGAAAGCGCTCTGCTCCAGACAGAGGAGACCATGGTGCCCGTCATATCCACTCCCTACGCCTTCAACCAAGAGGATCTCTATGTCGACCTCCGGTCGATCTTCGGGCACGCGCTCTTCCTGAAGTGTGAGGGCTTTAACTTCGCCGGCTCGATCAAGTTGAAGGCCGCGACCGAGATGGTGGAGGCCGCTGAGCGGGATGGAATCCTGACACCGGAATCGATCCTGGTCGAGTCCTCGTCCGGAAACCTCGGCGTGGCGCTGAGCATGATCGCAGCGAGCAAGGGCTACCGGTTCCTGTGTGTGACGGACTCCCGCGGCAATCTGTCGAACAGAATGATGATGGAGGCGTTGGGCAGCCAGGTGCATGTGATCACCGAACAGGAGGCCGGCTGCGGCTTCCTCGGCGCGCGGCTCGATTACCTCCGCGCGCTGTGCGCCTCCGACGACCGGTATGTGTGGCTCAGTCAGTACACCAATCCGAGCAACTGGAAGGCGCACTACCGCACGACCGCGCCGGAGGTCGCCCGTCAGTTCCCGCGGCTGGACGTGCTGTTCGTCGGAGCCGGCACCACCGGGACCCTGATGGGCTGTGCGCGCTACTTCCGGGGATGGCACCGGCCGGTGCGGATCATCGCGGTGGACAGCGTCGGCTCGGTGTCCTTCGGCGGTTCGCCGGGCCGCCGGATGATTCCCGGTCTGGGTATGAGCATGCGCCCGCCGCTGCTCGACGAGTCCTATGTCGACGAGGTGATTCGTGTCGAGGAGGCGGACACCATACGTGCCTGCCATCGTCTGGCCAGGCGCGGATTCCTGTTCGGCGGCTCCACCGGCACGGTGATCAGCGGCGCAATGGACTGGTTGGCCCGGCATGACGCGCGCGAACTCACCGCGGTGGCCGTCGGCCCGGACCTCGGCGAGCGCTACCTCGACACCATCTACCAGACCAACTGGCTGCAGGATCTCTACGGTGAGGACGTGCTCGACCCCGACAAGGAGGCCGCCGATTCCTGGGCGGCCGCTCCCCCGCCGGCGACGCGGTAGGGCCGTCGGCCGCACCCTGCGGAGCGGCAGCTGCAATGGCAACCCGCACCAGCTCCGGGTTCGTGAGCCCCGGGCGCTCCGACCCGGGAGCCGACAGCACCGACAAGGCCCTTCCCGATGTCCGCCTCGGCCGCTCGGGGCCGATCCGGTCGGGCCCGACGCTCGGGATCCCTGTATCGCCGACGCTTTTGAGGAGCGGTGTTGGGCCATTCGTGTTGTGATCGATGACGGGGGAGGCAACGCTGTCGGAACGGGAGGAAATCATGGCTGAGAAACTGCGAGCACGAGACATCATGTCCGGCGGCGTGCAGTGCGTCGGTGCGCACCAGTCGCTGTTCGACGTGGCGAAGATGATGCGCGATCTGAACGTCGGCTGCCTGCCCATCTGCGGCGACAACAACAAGCTCACAGGCTTGATCACCGACCGTGACATCGTCGTCAAATGCTGCGCCGAGGGCATCGACCCGGCAACCGTGCAGGCCGGATCGCTGAAGGCCAAGGTGCACTGGATCGATGCCGAAGCGGACGCCGGTGATGTCCTGACGACCATGGAGGAACACCAGATCAAGCGGTTGCCGGTGATCGACGTCCAGGGCGGCCACCGCCTCGTTGGCATGATCACGGAGGCAAATCTTGCGAAGAATCTGAGCGACGAACAGATCGCCGAGTTCGCGAGCCGCGTATACGCGAGTGCCGGGATGTCCGGCGGGTCCACCGACTGAGGTCCCGCCGAACCCCACAGGAGTCGGCCCAGGGTGCGAACCGTGCTGTCCGACAGGGTCGGCGGGGCGGGAGAGTCCCACCATGTCGGTGTGACGAGTGGACTCGGTGAGCGCCTCACCTGCGTCTCGCCATGAATCAGATCGGCGAGCCGATCCGCTCGCCACAGTCACCGAGCGGGAACGCCCGGTGAGTGTGGCGATGGCCAAGGGCCCTTCGAAGGCGGCGATGGACGGCCGGTGATCTCGGCACCCGGCCGTTCAGCCGTTGGCCCTCAGGGCCCGGAGCAGCATCGGTAGCGAGGAGTGCAACTCACGCTGCCAGTACGGCCAGCCGTGGGTCCCCGGTCCGTAGAAGTTGGTGGTCACATGCTTCGCGCCCTTGCGTTCGAGCTCGCTCGCAAGGGCCCGGTTCTGCCTGTTGAAGTCCGCCTCGAGCGCGCTCGTGGTGCCCGGCGGGTCCAGGGGGCCGGTGGTGCCGTCACCGCACGACAGGTAGACGGGGATCGGCGTGAGGCGCTTGGCCAGATGGAACGGGTCGTGGGCCGCCCAGACGTCACGTTGCGCGACCGGGTCGCCCCAGACCCTCAGCGGGTCGCTGTCCTGGCCGGCGAAGAACCCCATGATGCGGTTCGTCGACTCCTCGTTGAGCAGCGGGTGCACGGAACCGGAGTACGCCGCGGCCGCCTTGAACATCCCGGGGTGCCGGGCGGCATACAGCAGGGCGCCCTGGCCGCCCATCGAAAGTCCCGCCACGACGCGGTTCCTGCTCGCGCCCCAGCCGTGCTCGAGGAGCAGGCGCAGTTCCTTGGTGTGGAAGGTCTCCCACGCCGGGTCACCGCCCCGGCCGTAGTTCCACCAGTCGCTGTACCAGCCGTTCCAGCCGGCCTCCGGCATGACCACGAGGACGTCGCGCAGGCTGTCGGTCCGCGCGATGTCGGTCCGAGCGGTCCATGACGTGTAGTCCCCGCAGCAGCCGTGAAGCAGCCAGAGCGTCGGCCAGTGCCGGCTCCGGTCGCCCGGGACCCAGCCATCGGGCGTGAGCAGGCGTACGTTCACCGTCCGGCCGCCGAGGGCCGCTGAACGGACCGACAAGTCGACCTGCCGGTCGGCGACCTGGGTGACCGCGACGACCTCGGCACCCCGGGACGGGACCCCTGGCCCGCCCGCCTCCCAGGCAGGTGGCACTGTCGACGCGGTGGCGAGCACCGGCGGGGTCGATGCGAGGGCGAGCAGCAGCGCGGCAAGGACGAGCAGGAGGCGGGGTCGGCGGATCGGGACGGCGGTCATGGCGGCTCCCGGCGGTTGGTGGTCGCTGGCTCCGGTGTTCTCGGACCGGGCCGGGTCAGCCCCGGTCCGGCAGGATCAGCAGTGCATCTCCGACTGGGCGTTCACCGGCCGCGTCGGACGGGTGGTTGATCACTTCTCCGTCGACCACCATGGTGGTCGACCCGCCGCCGTCGAGATTGACCGCGTCGCGCAGGCCGAGTGCCCTGGCGACGGCGGCGCTCTCGGGGATGCTCAGCCCGAGCGCATCCGTGCTGCGTCCGTCGGCGGTGACGAACACGGTCCTGCCGGCGTTGTCCACCCCGGCCAGCGTGCGCGGGTTCCGCCTGTGCACCCAGCCGTAGTAGAAGCTCGCGTTGCCGGGCTGCACCATTCCGTCGGTGGCAGGCGTAACGTGCAGCCGCCCGTCGCGGACCAGTTCGGGGCCGCCATTGAAAATGCTGGTCGCCGGTGATGGGGAGACCTTGCGACCGCTGCCGTCCCGCAACGTCCCCTCGATGCGCAGGGGGCGGCCGACCTGCGCCAGGGCGGCCAGCTCGGCGACGCGCGTGCCGGTCGCCTGCACGGAGCTGCCACCGGCCGGCAGCGATCCCCCGCGCGGTGAGCGGAGTTCGAGGACCCGACCGCGGGCGTCCAGTACGGCCTCCAGGCCGTCGCCCTGTGGCGTCAACCGTCCGTAGTCCGGCGTGAACGCCACGAGTTCGTCGCGGTCGGTGCAGGTCACGTCGTGCAGGGGCAGCGAGGTCGGTGTGTCGTCGGCGGTACCGCCGCAGTTCCTGATCAGGCCCGGTACGCGGTCGACGCCGTCCAGGGGTTGCGACGCGTCCCGGCCGACGACCCGCCCCTTCCAGGTGAGCCGGGCGACCCCGCTGTGTCGGCCGGAGTCGCGCATCACCAGGCCGGGGCGCCCGTTCACCGGCTCGCTCAGCAGCCGGCCGCCGTAGACGCCGACGCCGGCCGGATCGCCCGGTGCTCCGGCGCTCGGGTCGAGGACGAAGAACCCGCCGTTGACCGCCGCGGTCGCGCCGGCGGCGGCTGCCAGCTCGCTGGTCCTCTCGCGGTTCTCCAGGTCGGGACCGTACGATGCCTTGAGCCCGCCGCGGAACCGGTCCGGGTCGATGGTGAGCACGTCGATCCGCCACGGGCCGCGGTCCGCCGGGTTCCCGTCCCAGCCGGTGTACACCACGGACCCTGCGTACCCGGACCCTCTCAGCCGGGTGCGCTCCGCCGTCCCGGTGGACTGCGAGTCGAACTGCCCGACCCGGACCCGCCATCCAAGCGTTCCACCGGCGTAGTCGGCGACCGCCGGAGTCGTGACCTCCTCGACCCGGGCGTCAAAGCCGTCGTCCTGCAAGTCGGCAGCCAGTTCTTCGGCGCTCGCCCGGTCCTTCAGCGCCGTCGGCGGCGCGTCGGGGTCCGGCGAGGTGGCGCCGCCGGGTATGGAGACCTCGACCGTCCACGCAAGCGCCGGGGCGTCGGCACCGCGCACGATCCGCGTGAGGGTGACACCAGGCTGCAACGTCCGCGTGCTGCGGGTCTCGGTCAAGCCGACGGCGCCCAGCGGCAGGGCACGCGTCGGCCGCGGACGCGGCTCGGAGGAGGCGGGCGCCGGCAAGGCGCCCAGCACGGCGAAGAGTGCCAGACCCGTACACGCACCGAGCCACTTGCTGTTCACGTACCCCCCTTGGAAAGAACGGCCCAGCAACGGTGCGTGCGGCAGCAGCCACCAGTCAAGACGTGTGCACGGAAGTCGGCGCGGTAGGTCCCTCGGAGCGCGGAGTGCTCTCTTCCGCGGACCGCCGCGCCTACCCTGGCACGTATGACCACGGGGGATGAACTGCTCCTGCTCGCGATGGTTCCGGGCAGGCGGCGCATACGGATACGGGGCGAGGACCGGCTCCGGTTCGCCCTGCGGGCCTCGGAGTTGGCGGATCTGGGCCTGGCCGGACGGATCGCCGTCGGGCGCCGGCGGATCGAGGTGTTGGACACCCGGCCCGTCGAGGACCGCCGCCTGAGCAATGTCCTGCACAGTCTCGGCGCGGCTGCTCCCCCGCCCGGCATCAAGGACTGGCTGCGCCGGACACCGCGCTCCCTGACCGTCGAGTACCTCTCCCGGTTGCAGGACCAGAAGGCGGTCCGTGTCCGTCGGTGGCGCGATTCCAGCGGCCGTACCCGCCACGACATTCTCTCCCTGGACCTGCCGCGTCGCCGGGCGCTGCTGACCCGCCTCGACAGCGTGGTCCGCTCCGGTTCCGCAAGGTCCAACGCCGACCGCGACCTCACCCTCGCCGTGCTCGCCCAGGCCGCGCGCCTCGCCCCTGCCGCCTACCCTGGACTGCGCGGCATCACCGACCGCCACCGTATGGCCGCCCTCGCCGCAACGCACCGTCTCGCCCCCGCAACCGCCGGAGCGGCCCCGGTCGCCGACGAGGAACTCGCTGCGGCACTGACCACCGGCGCCGATGTCCTCACCCGCCAACTCATCGGCGAACTCGGTGACCTCTACGCCGACTTCACCACCGGTGGCCACGGTCTCGGCCACGACCTGGACTCGGGCAGTTGGTCCGAGGGCGGCGCAGGCGGCCCCGGCCACCACGGGGACGGGCACGTCGGCTGGTGACTCCGACAGCCAAAAATCACGCGGCTCCTGACCGAGCCGGGGGCCCATCGCACCCCTTGAACTGGGGGGGTGGGGCTCGTGGA
Source organism: Streptomyces sp. NBC_01363 (assembly GCF_026340595.1). Lineage (GTDB taxonomy): Bacteria > Actinomycetota > Actinomycetes > Streptomycetales > Streptomycetaceae > Streptomyces. The sequence continues at coordinate 2,247,799 of NZ_JAPEPF010000002.1, read as the reverse complement.
GGGGACGTTGCCCTCCAAGCGCTGTGTCGGGCATACGAGCCCGGTGGAATTCGGCGCGCGAGTCGTGCGGGCATCCTGCCACCGATCACATGACACGGCGTCAGGAGCTTCGCTAGCATGACGGGATGGTGAGTTCGGGGAGCTTTGTGCGGCTTCCCGGACGAGGGCGGGCAAGGGGGCGATGTGATCACGGCTGAGCGGTTGCACCAGTGGAGAGTGGCCGAGCAGCCCTATTCGGACATCCTTGTGGTGCGCCGCTCACAGGCGCCGGCCGAAGCCAGTGGCAACCCACACACCGAGCGCCGGGCCAGTGTGCCGCCCGAGGCGGTCTCCGCCGCCGGCACCATCGACGCCCCGCCCGGTATGGACAACCTGCCGCTGAGCGTGACCGAGACCTTCGTGGGCCGGACCGGCGACGTGGCGGGCATCCGCCGGGCCCTCGCCATCGGCGAGGGGATCATCACTCAGCCGCAGACGCTGCACGGCCTGGGCGGGGTGGGCAAGACGTCGCTCGCACTGCGGTACGCCCGTGAGCATCGTTCCGACTACACCCTTGTCTGGTGGATCGTTGCCGAGAGCTGCGAGCAGGTGGACGCCGCCCTCGCTGATCTCGCGGTCTTCCTCCACCCGAGCTGGGCCCTCGGCGCGTTACCGGACCAGCAGACCGAGTGGGCGATCCTCTGGCTCCAGTCCCACGAAGGCTGGCTCCTCGTCTTCGACAACGCCGAGAGCCCCGCGGACCTCAACCCCTACCTCGGACGACTCCACGGCCACGGGCACCAACTCGTCACCAGCCGCCGCGCGGACGGTTGGCGCCCCAGTGCACAGCCGCTGCGTATCGACGTGCTGGCCGCGGGGCCTTCGGTGAGCCTGCTGTGCCGTCTGGCCATGCCCCGAAGGGAGCCGACCGGGGACGAGATCCGGGAGGCCGACGCCCTGGCCACGGAGCTCGGCCACCTGCCTCTGGCACTCGCGCAGGCAGGTGCCTATCTCCGGCAGACCGGCATGTCCTTCGCCACCTACCGAGCCCTTCTCGCACAGACGCCCACGGCGGTGCTGGACGCCTCCGGCGCCGGTCACGACGCCGACCGGACCATCGCCCGCATCTGGCGTACGACGCTCCGGACCTTGGAGCGGAGCGCGCCCCTGGCCGCGAGGCTGCTCCACACTCTTGCCTGGTACGCGCCCGAGGCCGTACCGCGTGCCGCTCTCTCGGTGCCGATGGAGACGGAGCCGACGGCCATCGGACCGTCGGCGATCGACGAAGCTCTGAGCCTCCTCGCCGGATACAACCTGATCACGCTCACCGATCAGGACATCACCGTGCACCGGCTCGTCCAGACCACGCTGCGCAGCCCGCTCCTGTCCGGCCCGACGCACGAATCCGACCGCTCCCTGCTGGAGACGGGCCGTGACTGGGCGGAGGCGGCCCTCCTGCGGTCCGTACCCGACGGCCCGCGCACCGAGCGGACGGTGCAGGCACGCTGGCAGGAGATCCTCCCGCACATCCAGGCACTGGCCGCCAACCGGCCGACCGGCCGGCGACCTCGCGAGAGCACCGTTCAGCTCTACGAGCGGGCGGCACGGGAGCTGATCGAGCGCGATCAGAAGATGCTTTCCGTCACGCTGATGGAGGCCGTCGTCGACGGCCTCACCCGGTTGCGGGGACCCGATGCCCGCGCGACGCTCGACAGCCGGGACACCCTCGCCGACGTGCAGAGCGCGGACGGCGATCCCCAGAAGGCGGTGCTGCTGTGCCGTGGCCTGATCGCCGACCGGGTCCGCCTGTTCGGCCTCGACGATCCGGCGACCCTCGCCAGTCGTCACACCTACGCGTACGCACTTCGCAAGGCCGGCGACCACCAGACGGCGGTCCGGGAGTTCGAGGCGGTCGTCGCCGACCGCACCCGTGTCCTCGGCCGGGAGCACACCGACACGCTCGACAGCCGTGACGGACTCGCCTACGCCCGTCAGATGGCGGGCGACCACCGGCGTGCGGTCATGGACTACGAAGCCGTGGTCGAGGACCGAACGGCCTTCTTCGGCGCCGACCACACATCGACGCTCGACAGCCGGAACAGCCTTGCCTACGCGTGTTCGGATGCCGGCGACCATCCTCGGGCCATCCTGCTGTACAAGGAAGCGATCACCGACCGGGCCCGTGTGCTCGGGGCCGACCACCCGGACACCTTGACCAGCCGTGGCTGGCTCGCGCATGCGCAGCGAGGGGCGAAGGACTACCGGTCGGCCATCGCCGGCCTCGAATCCATCGCGGCGGACCGCACCCGGCTCCTGGGCGCCGATCACCCCGACACGATCGGGATCCGGGCCGATCTCGCCGTCACACGGCAAAGGGCCGGCGATGCCGGCCGGGCGGTGCGGGAGCTCGAAGGCGTCGTCGCGGACCGGACGCGCGTCCAGGGCCCGGACCACCCGGCGACACTCGACGACCGCAGGAAACTCGCCTCCGCGTACCGGGCCCAGGGCGATCACAAGCGTGCGATCGGCGCGTACCGCAGTCTCGTGTCCGACCGCTCCCGCGTCCAGGGGGCGAGCCATCCGGCCACCCTGGACACGCGCGACAGCCTCGCCTTCGCGCACGTGGAGGCCGGGGAGTACGACCAGGCCGCGCGACTGTTCAAGGCACTGGTGTCGCACCGCACACGTACGCAGGGGGCCGACCACCCCGCCACCCTCGAAGCGCGTGACAGCGTGGCGTACACGTACCGGAAGGCGGGTGATCACGCCGAAGCCATGGCCTGGTGCGAGACGGTCATCGCGGACCGCGTCCGGGTGCTCGGCGCGGACCACCCCGACACCCTGGAGAGCCGCAGCACGCTGGCGTACACCCTGCGGCTCGCAGGACGGTGCGACGCCGCCGTGGCCGAGTTCGCCGCCCTCGTGGCGGACCGCGCCCGCGTCCTGGGCCCCGACCACGAGGACACGCTCAGCGCACGGATCGGCCTCAGTCACGCCCGCGACCTGGCCGGAGACATGACCGGCGCCGTCGCCGGCTTCGAGGAACTGCTCTCGGACTACACCCGTGTACTGGGTCCTGACCACCCCGACGTACTGAACATCCGCGCCTGGCTCGCCCTCTCCTACCGACGCGCGGGCGACCACAGGCGGGCGGCCGCCCTGGACGAGAGGCTCATAGAGGACCGGATCCGTGTCCAGGGCCCTCGGCATCCCGACGTGCTCAGTGCCCGGGAGTCCCTGGCGCTGACGTGGTACGAGGAAGGGGACGCCCGCCGTGCCGCGGAACTGCTCGGCGAGCTGGCCGAAGACCACAAGCGGGTCCTCGGGCAGGACCACTCACGCACGCTCCAGACTCGCGGATTCCTCGCTGTGGCCCACCGGAAAGCGGGTGACCACCGCCAGGCCGTCAGCATGTTCGAGGGGCTCGTCGAGGACTCCGCCCGTGTGCGAGGCGCCGACCACATCGACACCTTGTCGTGCCGCAACGAGCTCGGCTTCTCCCTTCAGAAGGCGGGTCGCTACGGGGCGGCGGTGCGGGAGATGGAGGCCCTGGTCGCGGACCGCACGCGGATCCAGGGCGCCGATCACCCGGCGACGCTGACGAGCCGCGCGAATCTCGCCTATGCGTGCCGGGACGCCGGTGACCACGCCCGTGCGGTCGCGCTCTACGAGGAGCTGGCCGCCGACTCCCACCGGGTGTACGGCCCCGACCACCCCACCACACTCCGGATGCGGCAGGACCTGGCTCTCTCCTGCGGGGCAGCCGAGGGTCACGCACGTGCGGCCCGCCTCCTGGAGGAGTTGCTGCGTGACCAACTCCGCGTGGCGCACCCGGATCACGCCGAAACGATGCTCACCCGAGAGCTTCTGGCCGGGGCATGGCTGTCTGCGCGACGGTACGCCGAAGCCCTTCGTGCCTACGAGGCGCTGGTCGCCGACCGGACACGGATCCAGGGCGCGGACCATCCGAGCACTCTGATCAGCCGCTCCAACTTCGCCTACACCTGCCGGCGTGCGGACGCATCCCGCAGCGCGGTCGCCGAGTACCGGCGGCTCGTCACCGATCTGACCCGGATTCATGGACCTCTGCACCCGAAGGTGCTCAACACACGCAGGGATCTGGCCGGTGCCGTCAACGCGGCCGGTGACCATCGGCGGGCGGTGGAGCTCTGGCAGGAGGTGTTGGCGGACCTCGTACGGGTGCAGGGCGAGGATCACTTCGATACCTTGCTCTGCCGCAACGGACTGGGCTTCTCCCTGCAGAGGGCGGGGCGCCACGGGGCGGCGGTGCGGGAGATGGAGGCCCTGGTCGCGGACCGCACGCGGATCCAGGGCGCCGATCACCCGGCGACACTGGCGAGCCGCGCGAATCTCGCCTATGCGTGCCAGGACGCCGGTGACCACGCCCGTGCGGTCGCGCTCTACGAGGAGCTGGCCGCCGACTCCCACCGGGTGTACGGCCCCGACCACCCCGACACGTTCGCACGGCGGGAACTGCAGGCGGACGCCCACCGCCTGGCCGGCGCCCACCACCGTTGTCTGGCCCTGTACGAGGACCTGGTGGCGGATCGCCGCAGGGTCCTCGGCGCGGACCACCCCGACACGCTCGCCACGCGGAAGTGGCTCGCCATCTCTCACCGCCGTGCCGGTCACCGCCCGCAGGCCCTCAAGTCGTACGTGGAGCTGTTGGCGGACGTCGAACGGGTGCAGGGCGCGGACCATGTCGACACACTGGGGTGCCGACGTGGACTGGCGATCACGCGTCGGCTGGTGGGTCAGTACGCGACAGCGGTGCGGGAGATGGAGGTCCTGGTCTCGGACCGTACCCGGCTGCAGGGGGAGGACCACCCGGAGACCCTGACGGGACGCGCCGACCTCGCTCTTGCCTGCCGGGACGCCGGTGACCACGCCCGTGCGGCCGCACTGTACGAGGAGCTGGCCGAGGACTCCCACCGGGTGCACGGCCCCGACCACCACTGCACCCTGCACGCCCGCAGCGCTCTTGCCCTGATCCTGGTTTCGCTGCCCGGCAGTTCCCCGGAGCACGCCGTCTCCTTGTGCGAGCGGTTGGTCGCCGACCATGTCCGGGCCCTCGGCGTCGACCACGACAGGACCCTCGCCAGCCGCGAACGGCTCGCCTACGTCCGTCTGCTGGCCGGCGACACCGGTCGCGCCATCGCCCTCTTCGAGGCCGTGATCGCCGACCGTTCAAGGGTCCTCGGCCTCGGGTATCCCGATACACCGGACGGTGTTGGTCACGCCCACTCGATGGGCCGGGACGCGCTGCCGACCGTGATCGCCTGCCGGGAGCCCATGCAGGATGTCGGCCACCCCACCGCCATCGACGCGCTCGCCAGGGCATATGGAGAGGCGGGAGACTGGGAGCGGGCGGCAGTGCTCCTCACGGCGGTCTCCTCCGGGCGTGCGCAGGTCCTCGGGCAGAACCACCCCGATACCCTCGAAAGTCGTACCGGCGCCTACTTCGCCCGCGTCGCCGCCGGTGCCGGCGACGGTCCCGTCGCCGGTACGCGCCTCACGGCCGACTGGGAGCGGGTACTGGGACACGGCCACCCCAGAGTCCAGGAGGTACGGGAACGGCTGGCCGCGGCCTACCCTTCGTGGACGATCAGACTGAGGCTCCTGGCCGGTGAGGTGAACGTCGGAGAAGCGGTCGACGTGGAGGTCCGTCTGGAACGTACCGGCAAGACGGACATCGAGCAGCCAGGATCCGACGAGGCGGACGTCCAGCGGTCCGAGGAGCCTTCGGAGCAGGAAGAGCCGTCATCGGCACAGCCGCTGCCTCTGCTGCTCCTGGTGGCCGCGACGCGCTCGGCCGCCACGGTGGAGCCCGCGATCGCCGAGTACGTGTCCGGAGGCCGGCCCGCCATCTTCGTGTTCACCGCGTCCGAACCCGGCGAGCACCGCCTGCGCCTCACCGTCTACGACCGTGACATGGGCGTCGTGCTCCAGGACGTCGAGACCGGCATCGACGTGACGGGCGACCCACGATCTCGTTCCGCTTCCGACATCCCTGGTACCAGGAGGAATTGAGCAGGTGGTCAAGGAACTCACGGTGGACGTCCTCCACAATCCTTCGCTCGATTTCACGGCGCTGCCCCCGCGACAGCGGCGTCCTGGCAGCCCGGTCCGTGCCAAGCAGCCCCTCGACCTCGTGGTGATGCTCCGTCAGCACAGTCCCGAGCGGCTGCATCTGTCGGCTCTCCTCACCAACAGCCGTACGCCACAACGCGGGACCCCCAATGCCTATCTCAACATCTCCGCGAGCGAGCTCCTCCAGGCAGCGGCCCGGCTCCGCACCGTGTGGAGCAGTCGGCTGGTGCACTACCAGCCCCGGGATGCGGACGGCATGCCCCTGGGCGGACACCTCTTCAGCGACGAGGTGGACCTCTCCGCGCACGCCGCACTCTCCCACGGCCTGACGGAAGATCTCGCCGATGAAGGGCAGCACCTCCTGGAACGCCTGTTGGAGGGAGCGGACCATCGGATGACCGAGCTGCGTGCCTTCCTGCTGGACACGCTCGCGGGACAGGAGGGCCTGCGCGTCTCGTTCGACTCGGACCTGCACCTGCCCTGGCCGATGCTGGCCGTCGAACCGCCCGACGGCGCCCCGCTCCTGCACGGATTCCTCGGCTACCGGCACCAGATCGAACAGACCGGTGCGCAGGCATTCCCCAGCACCCAGCGGGAGGCCCTGGCACGTCCCCTTCCCGTCACCAGCCTCAACACCGACGTCACGCTCGACACCGTCGGCCGAGCACCGGAAGTGCGCAAGCTGCTGGAGGAACGCTCCCAGCTCACCGTACGGACCGACTCGGAGGAGCTGCTGGGCGATCTCGCCGCCCCGGTGCTGCACGACGACATCATGTACTTCTGGTGCCACGGCGCATTCGTGGAGAACGGCTCACCGCACCCTCATCTGGCAGTCAAGCTCACCGACAGCCAGCCCATCGACGCCGATCTCGTCCTGCGGAAACGTCGCCGGCACACAAGCTCCGGCGATGCGCTCTTCCGCCCCTTCGTACTGCTCAACGCCTGCTACACGGGACAGACAGCGCCGGAGCCCGGGATCAAGCACCTGGGAGCGGCGCTGGTCAACCTGGGAGCGGACGGGGTGATCGGGCCACAGTTCGACATACCCCAGCTCTTCGCGTCCGAGTACGCCCTGGAGTTCCTGGGCCGGTATCTCAGCGGGGACAGCACGGCGGGCGAGATCGCGATGGGACTGGTCCGCTGGTACGCCGACCGGTTCCACAACCCGCTGGGCCTGGCGTACTCGGTGTACTGCGGCATCGACAGCAGACTGGAGAAGACCCGGTGAAACGGTCCCGACAAGCAGCCGGCGGGCTCGGCCACAGCGGCGGACCGGTGGTGGCGCCGGCTGTCGTCCACCTGGACGAGAAGGGCAGACTCCGCTCGTCCGCTTCCTCGGCGCCCATCCGCCCCGACCGGCTTGCGGAGCATCTCGCCCGCGAGTTGCGCGTCCCGGAGCAGGCGACGGATCTGTACGTGTACGCGCACGGCTGGCAGACCTCTCCGAGCGTGGCCGTGCGAAGCGCGAGCCGGCTGCTCCGGCAGGCCCAGGAGCTGACCACCGCACGTCCCGACCTGTATGCCGGGCTGGCGGGCGGGTACCGGCCTTGGTGCGTGGTCATCTGCTGGCCGTCCTCCAGCCTGCCCGGCCCCGCCGGCTACCGTCGCATCCGTGAACGCGCGCACGCGATGAGCGCCCCGGGAACCGGACAGGCCGCCCATGTCCTGGGGCACCTGCTGGGCTACCTGGACACCCATCGGACGGACCCCGGCGACCCGGCGGTGCTGAGAAACCGCAACGGGCAGTATCTGCACCTGCTCGGACATTCCTTCGGCGGGCGGTTCCTGTGCGAGGCGGTCCAGTGGGCGGCCGAGGCGCCAAAACGCCCTCGTGTCCTCGGCTGGTCCCACCCGGCCGACCCGCGTCGGCCGTTCACGGTGGACAGCGCCCTTGTCTTCCAGATGGCGGCGCCACGCAACAGCCTCGACACGATGTTCCCCACGCTCTTCGCAACTGACGACCGGCCCGCCGCTCCCCTGCAAGGCCCGCTTGCCCTGACCCACTCCCGTTGGGACCGCGCCACCGGTTTCTGGCATCTGAGGGCGGAGGGGGCTCCCGGCATCGGCCACTCCGGGGTGGGCACGACACCGGTGCCCCACTACCCCACGCGGATGCTCACCGTCGGCGAGCCGTACACGCGCGAACTGCTCGACCACCGCATCGTCGACATCGACGCGGGCTGGCGCTTCCGGGGCGGTCGGGTGAGCCGGCTGTCTCCGGCGGGGGCCCACTCCGACTTCCACCACCCCGAATCCGCCCACCTGCTGGCGAGCCTCGCATCCCTCTCCCGCTGAGGGCTGGAGCACCGGCTCGCGTCCGAGCGGTCCGCCGGAACTCAGGTGGCCGACCGACTGGCCAGGTACTCGGTCATGCCCTCGCCGGTGAGCGGGTAGTAGTCGGAGAGGCGTCCGCCCTCGTCGAGGCGGCGGCGCGCGAACGCCTCGCGGTCCTGGTGCAGCAGGGAGTCCTCGGCGAGCGGGATCGCGTTCCGCTGCGGCACGACGACGGCGCCGTCCTCGTCGGCGACGATCAGGTCGCCGGGCGTCACCAAGGAGCCGCCGACGCCGACAGGCACGTTGAACGCGGACGGGAACAGCTCGGTCTGCGAGGCGTAGTGCGGGGTGACGCCGGTGCACCAGATGGGCACGCCGAGCGCGCGGACCCGGGCCGCGTCCCGTATCCGTCCGTCCACCACGATCCCGGCGCCGCCGCGCAGCTTGAAGTAACGCACCAGCATGTCGCCGAGGCAGCCGGTGAAGTGGCTGCCGTGGGCCGAGACGACCAGCACGTCGCCGGGCTGGATGGATTCGAGGACCCCCCACAGCGCGGTCTTGCGCTCGATGTCCTCCTGCTCCGCCCCGTTGAAGACGTCCTCGCGCTGCGGCAGGAACTGCAGCGTCACGGCACCGCCGGTGATCTTGACGTCCGGTTCGCGGTGCAGCGGCACGGGACCGTCGATGAACGTGCGGGTGATGCCCATCTGATGCAGCTTCGCGCAGGCCGTCGCCGCACTCACGTCCTTGAGTGCTCCCACCATCTGTGAAGTGGGCCGTACGTAGGACGAGGTGTGGACCGGCGCTCGCATCGATTCATAGGTACGGGCCTCCTCCGTCCCACTGATGCGGGTCTCCCCCGTCGACGGCGCTTCCTGATCCCCTGTCGGGTGCATGCACTTGCCTCTCCGCGCGCTCGTCGCGCGCCACGCCAGTGACATCATCGCCTATCGATGGTAGATAACAGCCAATCGATTAGCGATGTCAATGCGTCAGGAGCCGTCCGTGACCGATGCTTCCACCGATTCCCCTGATTCCACCGGGTGGTTCGAGGCAGCGCGCTTCGGGTTCTTCGTCCACTTCGGTCTGTACAGCCTGGCGGCGCGGCACGAGTGGGTGCGCAGCCGGGAGGCCATGCCGCAGCAGGAGTACGACCGTTACCTGCACCGATTCGATCCCGATCTGTTCGACGCCGCACAACTGGCGCGTACCGCACACGAGTCGGGAATGCGCTACGCGGTACTGACCGCCAAGCACCACGACGGCTTCTGCCTGTTCGACTCGGCGCTGTCCGACTACACCTCGGTGTGCGCGGCAGGCCGTGACCTGGTGCGCGAGTTCGTCGAGGCGATGCGCGCCGAGGGCCTGCGCGTCGGCCTGTACTACTCGCTGCTCGACTGGCACCACCCCGACTTCACGGTGGACGAGCACCACCCGCTGCGCGGCACCGCGGCTGAGCAGGAGCCCCGTGACATGGCACGCTACCGCGCGTACATGGAGGGGCAGGTACGCGAACTCCTCACCGCCTACGGCCCAATCGACCTGCTCTTCTTCGACTTCACGTACCCGGAGAAGGGCCCCGAGGAGTGGGGTGCGGAGCAACTCCTCTCCGTCGTGCGGACGTTGCAGCCGGACACCCTCGTCAACGATCGGCTGGGCATGCCCGGCGACTACGTGACGCCCGAGCAGTACCAGCCCGACCGGCCGCTGGAGCGCGGCAGCGAGCGGGTGATGTGGGAGGCCTGCCACACGCTCAACGGCTCGTGGGGGTACGACCGCGACAACCACGACTACAAGGATCCTGCGCTGCTGGTCCGCATGCTGGTGCAGTCCGTCGCCTGCGGCGGCAACCTCATCCTGAACGTCGGCCCCACCGGCCGCGGCGCCCTGGACCCGCGGGCCCGCGCCACGCTCCGTGCCATCGGCGAGTGGACCGGGCCGCACGCACGGTCCGTGCACGGCGCGGGGCCGAGCGCGTTCGAGGCACCGGCGAACGCCCTGTACACGCAGTCGGGCCGACGTCTGTATCTGCACCTGCTGGCCTGGCCGCTCAAACACCTCCATCTGCCGGGACTCGCCGGACGCGTGCGCTACGCCCAACTCCTGCACGACGGTTCGGAGATCCGCTTCCACGAGATGGACGGCACGCGGCACGAGCACAACAACCTCGCGCCGCCGAGCCAGCCGGCGGGCACCCTGACCCTGACCCTGCCGATCGCCCGGCCCGACGTGCTGCTCCCGGTGATCGAGCTGGAGCTGGACGGGGAGGAGTGATCCTGTGGTGGAGTCATTGAGCGCGCTCCTTTCGGCGGTGCTGGGTCCGGACGGCGACCGGGAGCTGGAACGGTTGCTCGTCGATCCCGCCGGGCGGGTGGGGGTGCCCGATGCCACCTGTCGCGCCGTGTGGGACGCGGTCCCGGAACCCGTGCGGGAGCGGGTACTGACCGATGCGTCAGGGGAGTTGATGCGACCGGCACCGCTCCTGCACGCCGGGGCATGGGCCCGCGCCTTCCGCGACGGCGACCGCGGTGCGTACGAGGACGCGGCCTGGGGGCTCCAGGAGCGGGTGTCCCTGCTGACGCTGGCGGCCGTCCTCACCGGCGAGTCCGCGGACGCCACGGAGGTCCCCGGGGCCTGCCCGCATCTGGATGCCGCGATCGACGGGCTCGTGGCGTTCGCCGAGGCCAGCACCTGGTGCTGGGCGCCGCACGAGCGCTTCGCGGCGGAGCGCGGCGACCTCGTGCCCGATCCGGACGACCCCTACCTCGACCTGGGCGCCGCCGAGGTCGCCTCGCTGTTCGCCTGGGCGGACCATGCCCTGGGACCGCATCTCGACCGCCGGATGCCGGGGCTTCGGCGACGACTGCGCCGCGAGGTGGAGCGGCGGGTGCTGCTGCCCTTCGAACGCCGCCGGGACTGGCGCTGGATCGGCGCCGACGGCGGCGCCAACAACTGGAACCCGTGGATCCATGGTGCCGTGCTCGCCGCCGCGCTGCTGCTGCTGTGCGAGGACGACGCCCGACGCGCCCGCCTCGTCCGGCTGGTCGTCCGGGGCCTCGACCACTACGTGGCCACGCTCCCCGACGACGGCGGGATCGACGAGGGCATCGCCTACTGGTGGGTGGGGGCGTGCCGGTTGCTGGAGATCCTCGACCTGCTCGCCGAGGTCGGCGGGCCCGTACTCGACGCCCGCCGGGCACCTCTCCTCAGCAAGCTGCTGAGGTACCCGCAGCGCATGCACTTCGGCGACGACTGGTACGTGAACGTGGGCGACGCGCCCGCCCGGCTGACCGCCGACCAGCCCTGGCAGGTGCCGTTCCGCTGGGGCGCGCGGCTCGGGCAGCCGGAGACGGTGGCGCACGCATTGGCCGGAGCGCGGCGGCAGCACAGTGCCGCACCGCCGCGCGCGGGGCTCGGGCGTGCGCTGACCGCGCTGGCCGACGAACAGTGGTGCCAGGCGGTCACGGCCGACGAGCCGGGGCCTTCCGCGCCCTGGCTGGCCCGAGAATCGTGGCTGCCACGCCTGCAGCTCCTGGTGGCCCGAGAGACGGCGGCGTGCACGGACGGTCTCGCGCTCGCGGTGAAGGCGGGCCACAACGGCGAGCACCACAATCACCTCGACGTCGGCTCGTACTGGGTGGCGGCGCACGGGCGGCCCCTGGTGGTGGACGTCGGGCGGCCCACATACACCACGCAGACCTTCGGCCCGGACCGTTACGAGGCCTGGCCGTTCCGGAGCGGCTGGCACAACGTGCCCGAGCCCGGCACCGCGCAACAGCCTGGCCCCGCCCACCGGGCCCGGGACGTACGCGTCGAGCTCGGCCCCGACGCCACCGGGATGACCGCCGAACTGAGCGGTGCCTACCCACCCGGCACGCTCACCCGATGGGACCGGACGGTGCGCCTCGTCCGGGCCGACGGGACCGCTCCCCCGCACGTGAGCGTCGAGGACCGGTGGGAAGGGCGCAGGGAGAGCGTGGTCTTGCACCACGTGCTGGCCGGACACGTCGAGCACGGGGCCGGCTGGGCCACGGTCACCGCCCCTGGCGGGGAGGGGCTGGTGATGCACTGGGATCCCCGCGTCGCGGTCGCCTCCGTCGTACGCAAGGAGCTCGACGACCCGCAGCTGACGAGGAGTTGGGGAGACCACCTCACCCGACTGACGCTGACGGTCCGCGCCCCCGGCGACCAAGGCAGCGTAGCCGTGCGGTGGTTGCTCGCCGACGTGGCCGTCCGGCACCCGGAAGAAGGAACTCAGAGGTTTGCCGCAGCACTCTTGAAGAAGCGAGGTGCCACCCCTAGCATCAGCAATCGATAGACGATAGTCACGAAGGCGAGGGCCCCGCCCCGCCTCCACCGCATCGCACCACCCCCGCGAGCGATCCGCACCGATGACCGTCCGCGGCCCCCTCCCACCGCTGATCCGCCGGGAACGCCGCGGCCGAACATCAGCTATCGATTATTCACGACTACGCAACGGAGCGTGTCCCATGAGAACAATGTGGCGCCGTGCCTGCGGGCTCGCCGTGGCTCCCCTGGTGATGGCGTCGGCCGTCGCCTGCGGCGGCGGGTCCGACCAGGCCGCGGAGGGCACGACCCTCCGCGTCATCGTGAACATCACGCCGAACCTGACGGAGAAGTACTGGAACGACCTTTTCGACACGTACGAGAAAGCTCACCCCGGCGTGACGGTCAAGCTCGAACTCACCGGCACGATCTCGGCGGACGCCAAGCTCAGGCAGGACCTGGCCGCGGGCGATCCGCCGGATGTCGCCCAGCAGATCACGCCCAACGCCGACACCGCGTCGCTCTTCGCCGACCTGTCCGACCAGCCCTGGACCGCCAAGACCCCGCTGGCCGACCAGTACGCCGTCGACGGCAAGCACTACGTGGTCGGTGTGGGTGAGCAGATCCAGTCGCTCGTCTTCTACAACAAGGCGGCCTTCAAGAAGGCGCAGATCGACCCCGCCCGGATCCGTACGATGGATCAGTTCACCGTGGCCATGGGCAGCTTGAAGGACGTGGGTTACAAGCCGCTGCAGGCCGCCGGCCAGTGGGTCACCGGCTCCCAGTTCTCGATGATGGCCGACGCGGGTGTGCTCACCGCCGACCCCCAGTGGACGGCCAGGCGCAACGACGGCAAGGCCTCCTTCGCCCGGAGCAGCTACCTGCCCTACCTCCAGCACTACAAGAGCTGGATCGACAAGGGCTACCTGGACAAGAGCGCGCTCGGCCTCACCTACGCGGACGGCCAGACGGCCTTCCTGAACGGCAAGTCCGCCATGTACATCATGGGTTCGTTCTTCGTGCCCGCCGCGGACGCCACGAAGAAGAGCGACGACATCGGTGTGTTCACCATGCCGACCGACGGGGCTTACCCCTCCGGCCAGTTCGGCAACATCTCCAACCCGTACGTCGTGGTGAACAAGTCGCGCCACAAGGCCGAGGCGATCGAGTTCGTGAAGTGGGCGACCACCGACCCGAAGGCCATCAGGAGCCAGCTCGCCTCCGACGGCAATCTGCGCGAAGGCTTCACCTACCCGATGTCCAGCCTCGGTTCGTCCGTGCAGCAGATCCTGGACAAGGCACCGTCGGTGCTCGTGAAGTCCGGGAAGAGCCAGCCGATCGCCGGCTTCAGCGACGAGCTCAACAAGCAGGTCCAGTCCCTGTACACGGGCTCGTCCCCCGCGGGCGCCGCCGACGGATTGGACAAGTGGTGGAACTCGCAGGGCTGAAGCAGCGGCGCCGGGCACGGCTGCGGGACTCGGCCGTCTCCCTCGGGATGATGGGACCGGCCGTCCTGCTGTACACGGTGATGACCGTCGTGCCGGTGGGTGTCGCGGTGTATCTCAGCCTGACCGACTGGGACGGCTTCTCCACCGCCACGTTCACCGGGCTCGACAACTACAAGCACCTGTTCGACGATCCGAGTTCTTCGGATGCCTGGTACGTGACAGCGCTGATCGCCGTGGCCGGCACCGTCCTCATGGTGGGCCTGGGGCTCGTGTACGCGCTTGCCCTCAAGGGCCGATCGCGCACGAACTCCTTCTTCCGGGCCGTCGCCTACTTCCCGCACGTCATCAGCGCGCTGATCCTCGGATACCTGTGGGCGGCGATCCTCGGCACCAACGGTGCCATCAACAACACACTCGCCAAGTTCGGCATCGAACCGCTCGGCTTCCTCTTCGACGAGCAGTTCGCGCTGATCTCGCTGATCGCCGTGATCGTGTGGGCCGGATTCGGCTTCAACGTCGTCCTGTTCGTGGCCGCCCTGCAGACGGTGCCCGCCGAGCTGCTCGAGGCCGCGGCGATCGACGGCGCGTCCAAGCGGCAGATCAATCTGCGGATCGTGATCCCCATGATCGCGCCCGTGGTGACCGTGGCGACGATACTGAACCTGGTGGGGCTCATCCGGGCGTACGACATCGTGGTCAGCCTCACCGGCGGCGGTCCGGCCGGCTCGACACAGACGTTCACGTATCTCATTCTCGCCCGGTCCTTCGAGGGCACCAAGGTCGGATACGCGACCGCGCAGGCGGTGTTCCTGATGGTGGTGTCCGCCGTGCTCGCCCTCCTGGTGACGGCGCTGCGCAACCGTCAAGACCAAGCCGCGACAGGTTAGTTAGGAGCCGTTGGTGGTCGTACTAGAGGCAGAGGTCCGCGACAGGCCGAAGGCTTTGCCGGCCAAGGGTGACGACACGCGGCGCACGGAACGCAAGGAGCCCCGCTCGCCCGTGCGGTGGGGCCTGCTCGGTGTGCTCGTCGTCGTCATGATCGTGCCGATCTACCTGCTCGTGGTGAACGCTTTCAAGTCGCAGCAGGACATCCTCGACAACCCGTTCTCGATTCCGCTGAGCGGGCTGACCTTCGAGCACATGTCGGCCGCGATCAACAGTCCGCAGTTCAACGTCATCGGCGGCTACGGCTTCACGCTGTTCCTCGTCGTGGTCGTGGACGTGCTGTGCATCCTGCTCGCGGGCCCCGCCGCGTACGCGATAGCGCGCAGCCTCAAGCGGCGTACGCAGCTGGTGCTGCTGTACTTCCTGGCCGGCACCTTCATTCCGGGCGCCGCCGTGATCATCCCGGTGATCTATGTGCTGCGCGAGGTCGGCCTGGCCAACACCGTGACCGGTCTGGTCGCGCACGACGTGGCGTCCACACTGCCGGTGAGCATCTTCTTGTTCGTCGGCTTCATCCGCACCATCCCGGTGGACATCGATCACGCGGCGACGATCGACGGCGCGGGCCGGTACCGGACGTTCTGGGCCATCGTCTTCCCGCTGATGCGTCCCGCGGTCGTCACAGTGCTGATCCTCAACTCGATCGGGATCTGGAACGACTTCGTCTCCCCGCAGATCCTGCTCAGCCCGTCCTCCGGGCACTACACGGTCACGACGGCGATCTATGCCGGCATCAGCCAGTACTCGACCGACCTGACGAAGGTGTTCCCCAACCTTCTGCTCGCCGTCGCGCCCGTCGTCATCTTCTTCATCTACATGCAGCGCCACATCATCAGCGGTCTCACCGTCGGCGCGGTGAAGGGATGAGGCGTGAAGGGACGTCCGGGCCCGACGCACCCCGTCCGAGAAAGAGCCGAGAGAAGAGAAAGGAACTCCGAGTGCTGAGGAGACGGATGCCGCGGTCCCGCAGAGGACCGTGGTCCGCAGCCGCCCTGCTCGCTTCCCTGACCGTGGTGGCGGCCGGCCAACCTGCCACTGCCCATCCGGTCAGGCCCCAGGCGGGACAGACCTACTACGTCGCGGTATCCGGCCAGGACGCTGCCGACGGCAAGAGCGGCAAGACCCCGTTCCGGCACATCCAGAAGTGCGCCGACGTGATGGTGCCGGGCGATACGTGCCTGGTCCTGTCCGGCACGTACGAGGAGACCGTCGTGCCGGCCCGGTCCGGCACCGCCGGGCTGCCGATCACCTATCGCGCCGCCCCCGGCGCGAAGGTGACGGTGAGCGGTGCCTCCAGGATCGGCGGCTTCGAGCCGGTCACCGCCGCCGATGTCACCGAGATCGCCAAGACCGACCCGTTCGCCGCGGACTCGCAGTTCGGCGACGCGGTGGCGGCCGGGCACATCTACAGCACGGACGTCGACCTCGGCTCCGACGTGAGCACCGTGCAGGTGTTCACCGACAAGAAGATGGGCATCGAGGCCCAGTGGCCGTATCCCGGCCTCGATCTGCTCGCCCCCTCGCTCCAGTACGCCGGTGAGGGCAGCGCGGACGCCACCGTCGCCGACGCGGACCTGACCCGCCCGGCGGGGTACTGGGACGGCGCGCGTGCCCTCACCGGCTACTGGTACGTCTCGGCGACCACCACGGTGAAGAGCTCCGCCGTCGGCTCGGTGACACTGGACGCGGCGCCGCCGTGCGTCCACAAGGTCGTGCCCAAGGAGACCCGGTACGCACTCTCCGGGAAGATCAGTGAACTCGCGCATCCCGGCGAGTGGTTCTACGACCCGACCGCGAAGCGCCTGTACGTGTACGGCACCGTCGACCCGGACGCCCACACCGTCGAGGCCAAGCGCCGCACCCTCGGCTTCGACCTGACGAACACCAGTCACACGACGATCGACGGCATCGGCCTGTTCGCCACGACGATCAGGACGGGCGCCACCAGTACCGGGGTCACCCTGGACGGCATCGACGGCCAGTACCTGTCGCACTACACGGACATCACCCGGGGCGCAACGGACTGCGGCAGCACGGTGACGCGGGGCGTCGGCGACAGCGGCATCATCCTCGACGGCACCCGGAACAAGATCGTGAACAGCGACCTGTCGCTGAGCGCCGGGAACGGCATCGCGTTGCGCGGGCAGAACAACACGGCCACCGACAATGTGATCCACGACGTCGACTACATGGGCACCTACGCGGCGGGGATCGCCGTGCAGGGCAACAGTCAGACGGTCACGCACAACACGATCTCCCGCGTCGGCCGCAGCGGTATCAACCTCCAGTGGAACGAAGTGGCCGGTCTCACCCCGGGCAAGGACCTGATCGCGTACAACGACATCTCCGGGTACGCCCGGCTGAGCCTCGATGTGGCCGCGATCTACACCTGCTGCAGCGCCTGGATGATGGGCACGGACATCGACCACAACGTGCTGCACGATCCGGCGCCGACCACGACCTCCACCACGTTCGGGATCTCGGGAATCTACGCGGACAACGGCCAGAGCGATCTGGTGATCGCGAACAATGTGGGCTGGGGCAACCGGGAGGGCACGGTGATGCTCAACGGTCTGGGCACCGGATCGCACGACAACGGCGTCTACAACAACACCGGCGGAATGACGCTGTTCTATGTGAAGGAGCCGGGGCAGTCGACCGGCACCAAGATCTACAACAACGTCGGTACGATCCGGGGCCTGGACGGTGCCACCGACGGCGGGCTCGTTCTCTCCAACAACCTTCCCTCGGATGTCGATCCGCTGTTCGTCGATGCGGCGAACCGTGACTATCGGCTGACCGCCGATTCCCCGGCGCGCAATCAGGCGATTCCGCTTCCGGGGATCAATGACGGTTCCACGGATGCGACGCCGAGTCTGGGTGCCTATCAGTACGGGGCACCCAGGTGGACTGCGGGCGCCCGTCGGTAGCCCGCTCGCGACATGGCCATGTGCCCGACCCGGAATTCCGGATCGGGCCCGTGGCCATGCGATCAATTCGGCTTCGCCGCAGTCATCCCGGCCGCCGTCCTCTTCGTCGCGGCTGCCTTCTTGCGGGGCTTCTTCGCCTCCCGCGCGTCCGGCACGGGCCCGCGGCCGGCGGCGTGGTCGGCGAATGCCTCGGCCGCCTTCTCGGGGTCCCCGGACCGCAAGAGGCCGACGAGGCGGCCGTGTTCGTCGGCCATCGCGCACCGGTCGCCGTCGAAGAGCGGGTCGGAGATGGCCCGCAGGGTGCGCAGGCTCGGTTCGATGACCTCCCACATCCGCGCCAGGAACGGATTGCCCGCGAACTGGCTGACCAGGGTGTGGAACTCTATGTCGGCGTCGCGGAAGCCGCTGACGTCGCCCGCGGCGACCGCCTCGTGCATGCGCTCGACCAGCGCGTCGAGCTCGGTGAGCTGGTCCTCGGTGATGTGCTCGGTGGCGAGCCGCGCGGCGAGGCCCTCCAGCGGCTCGCGTACCTGACGGGCGTACTCCGCGTCCTGCGAGGAGATCTCGACGACGAAGTGGCCGCGGCGCGGCACGTGTGTGAACAGGCCCTCCCGGGCGAGCCGCTTGACCGCCTCGCGCACCGGGGCCTGGCTCACGCCGAGCCGCCGCGCGATCTCCGATTCGACCACGCGGTCGTTCGGCGCGAGATCGCCCTCGACAACGGCCTGGCGGAGCAGTTCGTACACCTGGTCCGAGATCAGGGTCTTGCGGAACCGGTCCTTGTTGGTGGCCAGTGTGGAGACGAATCCACCCGACGCGTTAGATGCCATGAATTCCCAATCCTGCACTGGGGCACGTCAGTTGCGACATAATACGCACCCATCTTCTCTCGATGGAATCACACCGAGGTTTCCAACCGTTTGGCCAGCCATTCCAATTTGACGACCTCGCGGGCGGGCCCGCCGCCTTCGTGATCATTGAACGGATAGGCCCGCATCTGCTTGTCGGCCTGATCCACATTTCGTTGGGCGCCGTAATGGTTGAACGCCGCGTACACCGTGGAGGGCGGGCAGATATGGTCCATCAGGCCGACCGAGAACAGCGTCGGCGCATTGGCCCTGCGGGCCAGGGTGGCGCCGTCGAAGTAGGACATGGTACGGGTAACCGTGGCCGCGTGCTCACGGTGCAGCTTCACGAACTCGGTGACCTCGGTGTACGGCGGCATGTCGGTGATCGTGGTGGCGCGCGGGAAGTGGCACAGGAACGGCACGTCCGGCATGACGGCCACGAGCTCGGGGACGAGGCCCGCGGCGGCGAGCGCGATGCCACCGCCCTGGCTGGTGCCGGTGACCACGACGCGGGGTCGGGTCGGCGTGCGGGTGCGTGCGCGCCGCGGCGACGGCGCGCACCGCGTCGGCGAGGTCGAATTCCTCCTGCTGCGCGAGGGTCTCCTGCCAGAACGCGTCGAAGTCGTCCAATTCGGGGAGAGCGGGGCGATATCCCTCCAACTCGTCCAGGGGAAGGTCGAAATGTGCCATGGGGCATCTCCGCGGAGGTCGGGACCGACTCTCGGCGAGGCGGAGCCGGTCACTGTTCATCGCCTATCGATCATCGAGGGAATCGAAGCAGGGGCATTCGAGCACTGTCAACCACGTGGACGGTCAGCCACCGAGTCCGTACACGCGGACGGCGGTCGTGTGCAGCACGCGATGTCGATGATCGGCCGTCAGATGGGCGAGTCCGAGCCGGGACGTGGCGAGCGAGTCGGCCCGTGAGCCGCGGGGCAGGCAGATCGGCCAGTCGGAGCCGAGGAGGCAGCGGTCGGGGCCGAGCGCGTCCACGACGTGTCGCACCATGTGTGCGACGCGCTGCGGTGGCACCCCGTGCTGCTGGGTGAGCAGCCCGGAGATCTTCATCACCACGTTCGGGCTCGCGGCGGCGCGCTCGACGTCGCGGTACCACTCCCCCGCCGCCGGCGTGCGCGGGTCCGGCGGGTTACCCAGGTGGTCGACGACGACGGTCAGCTCGGGATGCTGTGCGGCAACATCGGCCGCCGCCGCCAACACCCCTCGATACAGGTTGAGTTCGAGCACCGATCCCGCCTCGGCCAGTACCGGGACGAGCGCGCGGGCCGACTCGGGGGTGCCCGTCCACGAGGCGCCGCCGAGTCGCATCCCGTTGGGGCGGGAGTCGCCCAGCTCGTCCAGGAGGGCACGGAACAGGTCCGGGCCGTCCGCGCCGTGGACGTGCAGGTTGGCCACGTACCCGATGACCAGATCCGGTCGGCGCAGGCGCAGTCCACGCAGGGCGAGTGTCTCTCCCGCATCACCGCGCGACGCCTCGACCAGTACAGCCCCGGTCAGGTCGAGGCCCGCGCCCGACTGCTCCAGGTCGTCCTCGCCGAAGGCTCGGTGGTGCTCGTCGCCCGGCCGGATCCAGGGGAATCCCTCGGCCGGATCCCACAGGTGGACATGGCAGTCGATCACGGTGCGCCTCCTCCTCCTCCTCCTCGGGTTCGTCGGGGGATGCTCCGGAGTATTGACACGTCGGCTCCCCGCCCGTGAGTCTAACTATCGGCTATCGATGGGCGATTGTTCAATCCGTACATGACGAGGGTGCAGGTGTTCTCGATGCTCAGGCCTGAACGAACCGGCGGTGCGCGCGCCACGGGCGAGGCGCACGGACCTCTGCTGACCGCGACCCGGCGTGTCACCGAGGTCCCCGAATGGGCTTATTTGGAAAGGGAGTTGTTCGCCACACAGGAGAAGGCCTGGCGGCTCTTCGCCGACCGCTACACCGAAGGCGACGGCCGCCTCGTCTTCCGCGACACTCTCGGGCGGGGAATGGACGGCCGGGACGGCGTGGACGACTTCTACGAACCGTTCTTCAACTGGCCGACGCTCTATCTGCTCGGGGGCAGCGCCGAGTTACTGACCGCCGCGCGGCGGCACTGGCGCGGAGTCACCGCGCAGCTCACCGGGATGGGCATGCTCGCCGACGGTCTGGAGCGCGGCTACGACTGGTTCCACCAGGGCGAGGGCCTGCTCCTCTTCTACGGCCTGTGCCTCGCGGACCCGGACGATGCGGAGCTGCGTGAACTGGCATGCAGTTTCGCCGACTTCTACCTCTCCGGCGGCCCCAACTACGACCCCGCCCACCGGGTCGTACGTGCCCCGCACAACGGCTCGGCGGGACCGCGCTTCGGCTTCAGCGACGAGGAGGCGTACTTCCCGTGGAGCCTGGCCCTGCGCCCGTACGGTCTGCCGCTGGACGGGATCGACGACGTCACGTCCTTCGACGACCTGGCCGCTTCGCCCGAACGTGCCCGCGCGTACGGCCGCGCGATGTGGGACCGGATGGGCCGCGGTGACACGATCGTGAACCTGGCCGCCACCGGCCTCGCCACCAACGCCTTCCTGCTCAGTGGAGAGCAGCGCTACGCGGACTGGGTGGCCGAGTACGTCGGCGTGTGGCAGGAGCGGCTGGCGGGTCGCGACGTCGTGCCCGACAACGTGGGCCTGAACGGTGTGGTGGGCGAATACCTGGACGGCCGCTGGTACGGCGGCCACTACGGATGGTCGTGGCCGCACGGCCTGTCCCCCGTCGGCAGCGCCACCGTCATAGGTGCGGCCAACGCGACACTCCTCACCGGGGACCGGGGCTTCCTGGACCTCGCCCGCAATCCCCTCGATGCGGTGCTGCGCCACGCCGAACAGCGCGGCGCCGACGGGATGGGCACGCTCGGCGAGCGCTGGGAGCCGCACCTGCGCGCGATGCCGGCCGAGCGCACCCTCATGGTGCCCCAGCGGCACAATGACTCCGGCTGGTTCGACTTCACCGTCATGCCGGGCCAGCTCCCGCTCGCACTGTGGCACTTCAGCCGCGAGGAGGCCGACCGGGACCGGATCGAGCACCTGCGCACCGAGTCCCGCTGGGACTGGACCACCGTGCACACCCAGCGCATCAAGGACGAGGCCGGGCACGAGGAGCCCTGGTACGAGTTCCTGCACGGGCGGAACCCTCACTTCCCCGAGCGGATGCTGCGCAGCGCCCTGGCGAGTTGCGCCGAGCGGGTGGAAGCCATCGAGAACGACACCGTCGACCCGGCCGTCGGCCCCGACGCCCTGGACATCCACCACTGGCAGCACCTCAACCCCGTGGTGACGGAAGCCCTGTTGCAGCTGACCACGGGCTCCCCGCAGGTGCTCTACAACGGCGGCCTTCACCAACTGCACGTGCGCTACCACGACGCGGACGCCCGCCGTCCCGGCCTTCCGCCGGACGTCGCCGCGCTCGTGTCCGACATCCGCCCGGACCACACGGTGGTGGAGCTGGTCAACCTCGGCGGTTCGGCGCGCACCCTGCTGGTGCAGGCGGGTTCGTTCGCCGAGCACCACGTCGCCACCGTCCGCGTGGACGACGGCCCCGAGCAGCCGGTCGACGGACCGTACTGCCGCGTCGGACTCCCCGGGAACTCACGGATCCGGCTGACCCTGACCATGACGCTGCGCGCGGGCCGCGCGGCCTGTGCCTCCCCGTGGGAGACGGAATGACCGACACCGCCGCAGCGAACCGGCTGCCCTTCGCCCTGCCCCGCCTCGGCATCGGCACCGCTCCCCTGGGCGGGCTCTTCGAAGAGGTCACCGAGCAGGACGCCGCCGCGACCGTCGAGGCCGCGGCCGAGGCCGGGATCACGTACTTCGACACCGCGCCCCGCTACGGACACGGCCTCGCCGAACAGCGCCTGGGCCGCCTGCTCGCCCCGTCCGGGGTGACCGATCCGGTGATCTCCACAAAGACGGGCTGGCTGCTGCGCCCCCGGCCGGACGGCTCTCCCGGTGAGGTGATCACCGACTGGACGGAGCGCGGCATCCGCGAGTCCCTGGAGGCGAGCCTGACCCGCCTGGGCCGCTCCAGCGTCGACATCCTGTATCTGCACGACCCGGACGACTACCCGGACGAGATACGTCGCACGGCCTATCCGGCGGTGCGCAAGCTCCGTGACGAGGGGCTGGTCCGGGCGATCGGATTCGGCATGAACCACAGCGGTCCGCTCGCCTCGTACGTGGCGGAGTTCGAGGTCGACGTCGTGCTCGTCGCCGGCCGTTTCTCGCTCCTCGACCACGAGGCGCTCACCACCCTGTTGCCGTTGTGCGCCAGGACGGGTACCGCGGTGGTCGTCGGCGGTGTCTTCAACACCGGCCTGCTGGCCGACCCGTCTCCCGGCGCCATGTTCAACTACCGGCCGGTTCCCGCGGAGGCCCTGGAGCGGGCGCGGCAGTGCCGTGCGCTGTGCGACGCGTACGCCGTGCCGCTCCCCGCGGCCGCGATCCAGTTCCCGCTGCTGCACGCCGCGGTCGCCTCGGTCGTCCTCGGCTGCCGTTCAGCGGCCGAGGTGACGGCGAACGCGGCGGCCGCCCGCTTCCCGGTCCCGGACGAGCTCTGGCAGCGGCTGGCGGAGGCCGGGTTCGTGCCCGGGCAACTGCTGGACGGGCACGCGGGGTAGCCACGGACGGCAGGCTGCGGCTGCGCCCCGACGGCGGCGAGCGGGTTGCCGCGGACCGGAGGGGCGCTGCCCGCCTGTCACCGGGTTGTGTCCGGCCTCAGGTGCGCTTGAAGAACTCGACCTCGCCGACCGCGATCGGCCGCCCCTCGCCCTGGCCGGACGCGGCCTTCAGCACGAGCCGGACGGAGACGACGTCGCTGATGCCGGTCCGTACCGTCTGCTTGCCGGGTTTGTCGGTGAGCGTCACCGTCTTCTCCTGGACCTCGCCGTCCGCCTTGGTGATGATCAGATCGGCCCGGGTGGGCCTGGCCCCCTGCCGGAATTCTTCGGGCTCCGTCGACACCCCGGGGTACACCACGACGCCGACCAGCCGGAACGGCTTGTCGAAGGCGCACGTCAGCGACGAGCCGAGCGTGGGTGCCGCCCAGTACTTGTTGGTCAGTCCGTCGGTGGCGGCGGACGCCGGATGGCCTGGAGCGTGGGCGCTCGCGGTGACGTCGGACGGGCTGATCTCCGCCGTGCCGCCGAGCTTGTCCCGTACGTCCTCGAAGACATAGCGCCCGGCGGGCAGGAGCAGGAAGCCCGCGCACAGCAGCCCGACGACCGCCAGCACCAGCAGGGTCCGCCGCAGTGCCCGGCCCGATCCGCTCCTCACCCGGCGGCGGAACGGCCACACCGTGCGCCACCACGGCAGCGGCGCCGGCTGTTCCCTGGTCTGCAACGGCGCTGCGCAGCGGCGGCAGAACCGGCGTCCCGGCAGGTTCGGGGTGCCGCATGCCGGGCACGGTGGCCCGTCCGGCTCCTCGTCCGCCGCCACGGGCCTCACGACGGGCCGCCGGGCGATCGGCTTGGCCGGCTGAACCGCGACCACGGGCGCCTCCGGTGCCGGTGGTTCCGGCCGTACGGGGGCGGGCTGTGCCGGTGGTTCCGGCCGTACGGGGGCAGGCTGCTCCGGTGCGGGCGCCACCGGCGGCGCGGCAGGTTCCGGTGCGCGCGACCGCGTCGGTTCCGCCGGCGGTTCGGGGCGCGGGGCGGGCGGGGAGGGCGGGGCCCCGGCCGAGGGAGCTTCGGTCTCCGGGGCTGGACCGGTCGTCGGCTCGGCCGGAGTTCCGGTCGCGGGCTCGGCTGCCGGTGCCGCCGGTTCCGCGGGGCCGGCCGGTTCCGCGGCGGCGGGAGCGTTCCGCGATGCCCGGGAGGACCAGCCCAGGTAGGAACCGCAGTTCCCGCAGAATTCGTCGTCCTCGCGGTTGGCCGTACCGCACGCCGGACACGAGCGCATCGCGTCAGTCTCCTGTCTCGTCTGGCGGGCCCGGCAGGATCTCCACCCGGCACGTGAGGTGTACGGGGCACGAGGCCGCGACGACGTCCCGGACGCGACTCGCGTCCACCGGTCCTCCGTGCAACGCCCAGACGCGCACCAGCAGTTCCCCGGTCGGCGGCGGAGGCAGTGCCGCGCCCGGCTCGGACGACCACGTGGCGCCGCCGCCGTCCTGGATGTCGGCATGCACGCCGAAGCAGAGCCGGAGGTGTTCGATCAGGCCGCGGCGGGTGCCGCGCCACCGGTGCAGTTCGACGGCGCGGGACACCACGGCCCGCCGCAGCTCCTCGGGCCACGCCGGATCGACATCGGCCGCCACCCAGGACGACAGCCAGGGCAGGAAGTCGGCCGGAGCCAGCGACGGATCGAAATAGGCGGGAAGGTTGTCCAGGGTGGACAGGACGGGCGCCAGGACGGTGTCGAGGCCCGCCGTGAACCGCTGGGCCAGGTCGTCGTCCGCGTACAGCGCGGGCAGCAGCCCGCCGATCGGGTAGCGGCTGGGGAGCCCGGGTACCGCGGCTCTGGTCATGAGCCGTCACCGGCCACGCTCGCGGTGACCTCGACCTGGTGCTGGTGCGAGAAGACCAGGGCGCCCGGGGCGACGTCGATCCGCTGCACCGCCGCCCCGCGCCTGCCGGTGATCGGGTCCGCGGGGAACATCCGTACCTCCTCCACCAGGCCCACCCCCCGCACGCCCTGGAGCACGGCGAAGATCTCGCCGTACTGCACCGGCCTGCCGAACGGCCACCCGGTGCCCTCCGCGCCGCCCCGCAGCGGGTCGATGTGGCGGAACAGCGCGGCGACCGCCTCCGCGCGGACCCGGTCCACGTCACCACCGGCCGTCACGAGCCTGGCGACCACGGTGACGCCCTGGTACGCGGGCGGTTCCACCAACAGCCTGGTGCCGACCAGGCGGCGTTCGTCGAGTCGCGCCGTGACCGTCGAGAGCACGGAGTCCGACGGGATCAGCTGCTCGAACCGCAGTTGGCCCCCCTCGTCGGCGACCGCGTCGGGCACCACCAGGACCCGTACCGCTCCGCCCTCGCCCGCGACGGCCGGCAGGCACCGGACCCTGCGCAGGGAAGGTGCGGCCTCGCGGGCGATGGCCTCGTAGTCCCCGGCCGTGACCGCCCGCTCCTGCACCCGCAGGATGTTGGGAGCCCGGACCTTCGCGTTCTCCACGGTCTCGCCGTCGACCCCGCCCCGGGCCGCCTCGCGGTTGTCCACGCCCGCCACGTACGGCACCGAGCTGCGCAACACGCAGATGGCCCCCCGGGCGACGTTGCCGGCCGCCCCGCCGCCCGTGCGGTAGCGGGGAACCCGCAGCTGCGCGCCCTTCTCGGGCACCGCACCGTAGGCGCGCATCGTCCCGTCCGGCTCGCGCACCTCAGGCGGGAACGCGAACTCGCCGGAGACGGCGTCGATCCGCACATGCCGGTCGTGCGGGGCGGAGGCGCCGAAATGCTCCACCGCGGTCCAGACCTGCCAGCCCTCGGCGGAGGACACCTGGACGACCGGCGGCTCCCCGTCCAGCAGCAGCGGCGCCCTGCTCACGGAGAACCTCTGCCCGGCGACGCCCTCGGAGCTGCCGAGCGGAACATCGAGGACGGTCTCCGCGTGTTCGACGCCCATCGTGCCGCCGACGGTGAACACCTCGGCCTCCCGGATCGTCGGCGACTCCGAGTAGAACGGCTGCCCCGGTTCCGGCGCGGTGACCCGGCAGCGCAGCCATCCCGCCCGGGTCCCCGCGGTCACCGACGCGGTGTGTCCGGCGGGGACGAACACGATCACCTCGCCGGGCCTGTTCAGCCCACCGGTGCTGTCGGTGCCGGTCTGGCAGGTGACCCAGCGGGCACCGTCCCAGGCCTCCCACACCAGTGGCGGCTGCCGCGGGTCGACGCCCACGCCCTCCACCCGGCTGTCCAGGCGTACGGCGACGATGCACCGGGGCACGGCGGTGGGCAGGCCGAACAGCAGGGCGTCTCCGGGCTCCGGCCGGGGCTGGAAGCACGGGATGTCCTTGCCGGCGCCGAGCGGTGCGGTGCGGTCGGTCTGGTCGCCCGAAACCGGCGCGGTGACCAGCCGGACCAGCGAACTCGGCACGATCGACAGGTCGTCGGAGGTGGAGAACACCACTGCCTCCTCGGCCTCGCCGCGCGAGGTGGCGACCTCCGTGCCCGCCGGGAGCCGCACGGTCTCCGGCTGTGGCGCGGACAGCCAGAAGTCGACCTCCGCCCGTGCCACCGACGGCGGGAACAACGTGACGCCCAGCAGGTCGAGGAAGGCCGAGTAGTTCTTGTCCGGTACCCGGTTCAGCCGGTAGAGCAGCTGGTCGACCATGTACGCGAACGTCTCGATGAGCGTGACCCCGGGGTCCGACACGTTGTGGTCGGTCCACTCGGGAGAGCGCTGCTGGACATACCGCTTGGCCTCGTCGACGAGTTGCTGGAAACGCCGGTCGTCCAGGTTGGGTGAGGGCAGGGCCATCAGCGCACTCCCGGTTCTTCGGATCCCTCTGACGGGATGGTGTAGAAGGGGAAGACGAGGTTGCGCAGGTCGTTCGTGGCCCGCACGGTGTAGTGCACGTCGATGTACAGGGTGCCCTCCTCGATGGCGTCGAACGCGATCACCACGTCGGTCACCTCGATGCGCGGCTCCCACCGCTCCAGCGAGGTGCGGACCTCGTGCGCGATGCGCCCGGCGGTGGCGCCGTCACCGGGTGCGAAGACGTAGTCGTGGATGCCGCAGCCGAACTCCGGGCGCATCGGCCGCTCGCCCGGCGCCGTGCCGAGCACCAGCCCGATCGCCTCTTCGATCTCCCGGTCCCGCTCGACCATGCCGATGCCGCCCGTGGCACCGACCCGCAGCGGGAAGCCCCAGCCGCGTCCGATGAATCCGCCGCCGCTCACACCGGGCCCCCGATCAGTACGTTCAGCGCTCCGCTGATGATGGGTGCGCCGCAGGAGGTGTTGTCCCGCATCCGGGCGGCGGGCAGCCCGCCGATCAGGACCTGTCCGGTGACCGCGGCGGCCGGGTTGGGCATGATCACGTTCCCCGGCCCGAGTGCGGCGTGCGGGGGGACGACGCACACGTGCAGGCTCCCGGTGACGGCCGCGGGCCGGCCGCCGATCAGCACGGTGGCGACGGCCACCGCGCCCGGGGGCGGGGTACCGATGAGGCCGCCGTGGGCGGTGCTGTCGCCCGTGCGGGCTGCGGGGGGCATGGCCGGGGTTCTCCTTGCTGGGAAAGGGACTTCTGGAGGCATCGGATGGATGGCGGACCGTCAGTTGATCTTGATGAGTCTGGCCTTGAGCACCCCGAGCAGCCCGCCGTCGATGGTGACCCCCGTCTTGCCGTTGACGGTCACCGAGCTGCCCTTGATGTTCACGTCGCCCGTTCCGGCGTCGAGGGTGATCCCGGACGCGGAGAGCTTCACGGAACTCAGTGCCCGGTTGCCGCCGGGGGCGTACACCGTCAGCGCGATCTCGTTCCGCCGCTCGTCCAGGGTGACTTCGAGCCGTTTGTCGCCGGTGGCCAGCCGGACACCGGACGGTCCGCGCGGGGCGTCCAGAAGCTCCAGCCGGTTGCCCGAACGGGACACCAGGGAGCGGCGGTTGACCTTGCCGCTGGTCGGGTCGACCAGCGGGACGTCGTGGGGCGAGGGCTTGTCCACCCCGTTGTAGAGGCCGCCCAGCACATAGGGGCTGTCCAGCAGCCCCTGCTCGAACCCGACCAGCACCTCGTCGTTGACCTCGGGACTGAATACCCCGCCGCCGCCCTGACCGCCCCACTGCACCGTGCGGACCCAGTCGGTCACATAGGTGTCGTCGAGCCAGGGGAACTTGAGCCGGACCCAGCCGCGTTCGGCCTTGCCTTCGCGGATGTCGGTGACCACGCCGATCGCCAGACCCGGCATGCGCGGGCCGCGCGAGGGTGCGTTCGAGCCGCTGGTCAGTCCCGCCAGCGAGCGGTCCGGCGCCGCGCTGACCAGCACGGTGGTGCGGTAGCCGCCGTTCGGTTCGAGTACGTGGTGCGCGGCGGTCGCCGTGTAGCGCCCGGCGAACGCCGGTCCGACGTTGCCGAGGGCCACCGGCTCCCCCGCCCGCAGCTGGGGGTTGCCCTCGGCGACCGCCTCGATCTCACCGAACCCGGAACTCACCGAGGCGGCCACCGAACCGGCCACGGCCCTCGCCTCGGCCTGGGTCCGGTACGGGGTGTCGGTGACCGTCATCCGGGCGTTCGGGCCGAACGCCCCGGCCGCCAGCGACGGGCTCATCCCGGGGGACACCGTGTCGCTTCGGATGGACTGCTCGCGGGCCACCAGCCGCGTCTTGGTGTCGACGTTCCAGCCGCGCACCTCCACACTGTCCGCCCCGTCCGCACCGGTCAGCACGGCCCGCAGGGCCAGCAGGTTGCGCCCGTACTCCAGGACCATCGGGTGGCGGGTGGCGGAGGTGGCCGGCGAAGGGGCCGACGCGGCGGGTTTGGGCTTCACGAACTGCAACAGGCCCTTGTCGTCCACCCGCACGTGCGCACCGCTCTCGCCCGCGAGGTACTGGAGGAACTCCCAGTCCGAGACATTGGGCTGGGTCAGCTGCTTGTACGTGATGGGCGCGGCCTCGATCCTTCCGCAGGCCAGCCCGGCGCCCGCCGCGACCTTGCGGACGATGTCCGCGGTCTTCATGTTGCGGAACGCCACCACCTTCCGTCCGCGCTGGAGCCGGTGGGCCTTGGAGAAGGCGCGGACCACCGTGAACGAACCGGTGGTGTCGCTGTCCAGCTCGACCGCGGTGACCTCACCGGTGAACAGCCGCTCGCGCACCCGCTCCTGCACGGTGACCACGGATATCTTCAGCGGGGTGCCGATGGTCATCCCGGTGGCGGTGAGCAGCTTGTGATCGGGGTCCCGATACGTCAGCACTGCGGTGTCCGGCAGGCCGACGTTCTCGTCCACCACGCAGCTCACCAGCTGGGCCGCCCAGGCCGGTGGCAGCTCACCGGGCGCCTCGACGATCGGATCCGCGGCGAAGGAGCGGCCGGCGGCGGTCATCGGCCGCCCTCCGGGGCGTGATCTTCCAGTCCGGGCACGACCAGCTCCCTGCCGGGGATCAACTGCATCGGGTCGTCCACGTCGTTGGCCTCCGCGATCGTGCGCCAGGCGGTGGCGTCGCCGTACTCCCGCCAGGCGAGCAGCGGCAGGCTGTCCCCGGCGACGACCCGGTGCGTACGACGTGCCTCCCGCGAGCCGGACGTGGGGTTCTGGCCCGCCGGATCCACGCTCGCCTCCTCGATCGACAGGGCGCAGGTGGCGCGCAGCGGCTTCCCGTCGACGTCGAAGAGGGTGTACGAGACGGAGAGGTTGGACAGCACACCGTCGAACGAGGTGGTCTTCGACGTGCCCCAGTCGAAGCGGACCCAGGGGCTCGCGGGTGTCTTGCGGGCCAGGCTGCTCGGTGTGGGCACACACGCCGTCATCAGCTGCTCCACCGCCTTCTCCACCGAGTTGTCGTGGGTGGCCGTGGAATCCAGGAAGACCTCCAGGGACAGCGCGCGGGGCCCGCTGCCCACGAATTCGGGCAGCGCGGACTGCCCGGCCATCCGGGACGGCGTGCGCCGCCACTCGGTGCTCTTGCTCAGCGACAGCTTGGCGGGGTTGAACTGCAAGGTGAGCCGGGCGAGGGTCCCGCCCGGTTTGGCGCCGACGGTCGCCGGCGGTTCCATGATGGTCAGCTGGGCGCGAGCACGGCTCGTACGGACAGCGGGTGACATTGCGCTCCTCCTTCCCGATCTTCTCTGCTACCTGTACCTGCTAAGGAATGTGACGATCCATCAGGACGGCTCCAGGCCCTCGTGTGCGATCTCCAGCGTCTCGATCGCCGCCTGGGAACTGGCGGGGTCGAAGGACGGCCCCTGCCAGCGGACCGGCACGATGCCGTGCACCTGCCAGCTGATGATGCGGCTGAGGTCCGGACGGAGCGCGACGATCTCGCCGTCCTTGGGTTCGACCCGCTGGATCGTCTCGTTCAGCCACCGCGCGATCTTGAGCGTGTCGGCGGTGACGGGGCGGGTCAGCGTGATGTTGGTCCAGGTGATCCGTCCCGGCAGCTGCCAGGTGAACCCGTTGTTGCCGCCCTCGGCGTACTGCTCCATCTCCACCTCGGCGCCCAGGCCCGAGCAGGTGTGGAAGGCCCCCAGGTCACTGCCGCCGATGACGAGCTTGAAGAAGACGCTCGTCGCGAAGATGTTGTCCGTCATGTGCTTCTCTTCTTCTCTGCTGTTTCCAAGTGCCGTGCCGTGTGCAGCTGTTCGGGCCGCTGTCAGCGGCGCCCGTCGTACAGCCGTCCAGTACGTTCCCGTCCTCTGCGCATGTCCGCGCGAAGCAGCCGACTCACCGGATCGAGCAGACGACGGGCCAGTTCCTCGATGTCCGCCGCGGTGACCCGGTTCGCGGGCGGAGCGTCCGCGGTGGCCGAGTCGTCCGATCCGGCCGGGCCGGTCGTTCCAGACGGCGCGGCGGGCTTCACCGGGGCCGCCCTCACCGGAACACCGGTGATTCCGGCGTCGGCCGCCGCGCGCTGAAGCACCTCGGCCGTGGCCCCGGAGACGCCCGCTCCGGCGGCCGGAGCGGGTGCGCGTTGCGGAACCCGTACCGACAGGCTCGGTGGTCCGGGAAGGGGAGCACCGGCTCCGGCCGCCGGTCCGGTGGCCATGGGAGCGCCGGAATCCGCCACTACCGGAAACGCCGTCCGCTGTATGGGCACGGCGGCTGCTCCCGGCCGGTCCGTTGCGGGCGGATGCGGACGCACGACCGGAACCGGCTGTGCGGCGGACGGCGCGGACAGGGGTGCGGAGGGGGCCACATACGCGGTCGGGGGTGCGGGTCGTGGTGGCGGGGACGGCGGTCCGGGGCGGCCTGCGGAGCCTGGCTCCACGGGGCTCCGCTCCGGCAGGTGGGCGTCGGGACGGGACGACGGCGTGGTCGCGCCGCCGCGTACCGAACGCTGCACGAGCCGCAGGAGCGAGCCGCCGACTCCCGTTCCGCGACCCGTCCGGTCGGCGCCGACGCGGGCCCCGCTCGCTGCTCCGGGCCCGGCCCCGGTCCCCGGAACGCGAGTGGGGTGAGCGGCAGGCGTCCGGCCTGAGTGCGTCCCGCTCCGCGTGGTGCCGGGCGACGGGCTCCCGGGCACGAAACGTTGGACGGTTCCGCCGGGCGCCATGGTCCCGGGCGCCGTAGTTCGAGACGCCGTAGTCCCGGGCGCCGCAGTCCCGGGCGTCGGCCCACCGGGCGTCGGCGCCTGGCCTGTCGCACGTGTCCGGTGCGGCGCAGCGGGATCGGAGGGGCGGGTGCCCGGGTGAGGAAGTGCCGGCCCGGGTGCGGCACCCGGCGGCGTCCGGTGCTCCCCGGTCCGCGTGCTCCCGGGCCCCGGCGACGGCACATCGGACCCCGGCTGCCTGCCATCACGGCGCCAGGTGGCTGCCACGACCGGCCGGGCCGCGCTGCCTGACGCAGGCGCCGAAAAGCCCTCCCTGGAGCCGGTGCTCACCTTCAGGGCCCTGCCCGCGAGCAGGGCACGCGACCGCTGGACGGCGGGCATCGGCCCTGCCGCCGAGGAGGCGTGGCCGGATGCCCGTCCCTTCCCCCGCTCCGGGGTGATCCTCCGGACACGTACCGGCGCAACGGG
Organism: Streptomyces sp. NBC_01363; assembly: GCF_026340595.1. Classification (GTDB taxonomy): domain Bacteria; phylum Actinomycetota; class Actinomycetes; order Streptomycetales; family Streptomycetaceae; genus Streptomyces. Next base: position 2,215,319 of record NZ_JAPEPF010000002.1, on the reverse strand, counting down.
AGCCGCGGGGGCAGGGGTGCTGATGGGCGAGCTCGGACGCGTGGTGTCCGCCGCGCGCTGGACAACCGCGGGTTGCGGTACGGACGCGGCGGGCCGGGCAGCCACGGGGGGCGTCCGCACCGGCATCGCGGAAGGCTCGTCCGGGAGATTCGACATCGGCTTGGCGGGTACGGAGGGCGGGGGCGCCCCGGGCTCCCCCGTCGGCGTCGCGCCTTGCCGCGGGCCCGTGGCTCCCGGCTGAGGCCCACGACGGTCGCCGAGCAGCGGAGCGTCGTTCCGGAGCCTGGCCGTCGGCGGAAGCGAGGGAAGGGGGGTACCGATCCCGCCGCGGGCACGAGCCGGTGAGCCGGACCGGTCGGGCTGTGGCGGCTGCGGGGCCCGAACCTCCGAAGACCTGGCTTTCGTGGACCGAATCTCCGGAGAAGACGGCTGACGCACCGGCGGCTTCGCCGCTTCTGGCGAACGCGCGGTCACCGGAGGGGTTGCCGGAAAGGTTGCCGAAGGGGTTGCCGGAGAGGTTTCCGTCTCCGATGTCTGGCGTTGAAGTACGGGCATGTCCGCTGTCCGTTGCCCCTCCGGGGCGGACGGTACGACCTCGCTCCGCGCTCCCGGACCTGAGGGTACGGCCCCGGTGGGCAGTTCCCTCAGGGGCTTGCCCAGGGCGGGACGCACCGGTGCTGCGGTGGGACGGTCGGTGCCGGCGTCCGGACCGGCGGGCGCGGTCTGTTGCGACGCGCCCTGCTGCACAGCGGCGGTGGTGGTGGTGACGGGAGTGGCCGATGCGGAGGTCGTGGCCGGCGGGATCCCGGCGATGTGCCGCAGTGCCATCGCCGGACGCCTGGCAATGATCAGGGGTGGGGCGGTCCGCCGCGGACGTACGGCCGCGGGCCGGGCCCGCTGGGGCGAAACCGGTGCCGGCGCGGCGCCCGCGGGATGCCGCGACGCCGACGCGGCGGCCGGACTCGAAGCCGGTCCCGGAGCCGCGGCGGGCGCCGTGCCCTTCGCCGGGGCCGCCTCCGCCGTGGCTTCCGGAGCGGTTGCGCCACCACCGCCGGTCCGATGCCCCGGTGCCCCGCTCCCGGAGGAACGGGAGGACGAGGCAGGGGAGGACGAGGCAGGGGCGGGCGAGGCAGGGGCGGGCGAAGGACGGGAGGACACCGTGCGGCTCGCCCGCTGGACGGTTGCAGTCGCAGGGGCCGGCTTCCCGCCCTCCCTGCCCCTGCCGGCCGCGGTGCCCGCTGCGGCGGACGGCAGGCCCGCAGCAGGTTCCGCTTCCCCGTCCGTCGCGGTAGGGGCGGCACGCAACAGCAGCGGTCCACCGGGAGACTCGGAACGCGCGCCGCCCGGGCGGGCGACGCCATGGATGAGGCCCACCGGAGCGGACGGCAGTACGGCATGGCCGAGTTCGCTCCCGAAGGCGAGATCCTGCCACGAGGCGAGGCCGTCCCTGAACCGCAGTCCGTCGCTCACCCCGATCGAGGACCGGGCGACGGTCACCGTCGGGGGCGCGACCTGCCGCCAGCCGCCGTCCCAGTCCCCGCCCCGGACGCCGTCCCGCTGACCGGCCCCGCTGTCGCTCCGGTCGGCCTCCGGTTCCGGAGCGTGCCCGGTCTCGGCTCCGGCTCCGCCCCGGGGCGGCGTTCCGGGCTGCTGCCGGTCCCCCCGGCGGAGCCAGTTTCCGATCCCCACACGATCACCCGCCTTCGTTGACGCGGGTGTTGATCCGCGCTATCTCCCGCACCCATTCCTGACGCTCGCCGTGGGTGAGGTCGAGAATGTCCTCTCGCTGCCAATGGAAGTGGTAGGCGACGTACGCGATCTCCTCCCGCAATCGGGGAAGCGCGTACGTCACGATTCCCCCAGGCGCCCACCCGAGAGGTCCACCTCGAACGCCCCGTGGCACAGCGGGCAGGTCACCGCGGCGTGCGTGTGACCCTCGCTGTTGATCCGGCGGTAGAAGTCCTGGAGGAACGCCACATCCGTCGCGTACATCCGCTCGACGACCCCGGCGTGCACATCGGTGATGGTGCCGAGCTGGGTGATCACCTGGCTCAGCAGCACCACGGACAGGTACGCCGGGTTCTCCTTCACCCGCAGGTCGATCTGCGGGCGCAGCTCGTCCCGTGCCGTCGCGAGCCGCATCGAGCCGCGCCGGTGGATCTGGCCCTCGTCGTCGACGTAACCGCGCGGGAGCTCGAACTCGAACTCCGTACGCAGATCCATCTGGTCACGGTCGCGGTCCCGGGCCGAAGGCGGTGCGGGAGCCGCCTCCTCGCGTGCGGCGGGCGGGGCGGACGCGAGGCTGTCGAGGACTTCGTCGAGCCCGCCCGACGTAACGGTCCTACGCCTCATTCGACCACGATCTCCTCGAAGGTGATGGTCACCGACTCGGTGGCCGCACTGGACTCGCCGGCCTTCAGCGAGGGCCCCTCCCACTTGCTGGCCCAGCCCTGCATCAACTGGATGCGCCGGACCGTCTCACCCTTCGAGTCCTTGATCTCGATGGTCAGGTTCTGGCGCGCGGTGTCGACGGCCCCGTTGTTGAGCGTCTCCTTGATCCATTTGGTGAACTCACTGCTCTTGTCGAGTCCGCGGGTGATCGTGACCTCGCCCGCCTGACGTGCGCCGGGCTGCTTGCGGATGATCTGCTTGCCCTCGGCGGTCACTTGACGGACCTCGACGACTTCCTCCTCGACGGTCAGGCCGCTGATCTCTTGGATCGACTCGACGAGATAGCCGCCGAGCTGTACGCCGAAGACGTGGGTGGAAAGAGCGTCGCCCTCTGCCATGACTCTGTGTCACCTGTTCCGTTTGCGGACCCTGCTGGGTCACTCGTTGACGAGGCTGGTGCTGTCGGAGAACTGTGCGAGGCGGAAGATCACGAACTCCGCGGGCTTCACCGGGGCCACGCCGATCTCGCACACGACCTGGCCGAGGTCGATCGACTCCTGCGGATTGTTGTCGCGGTCGCACTTGACATAGAACGCTTCCTCGGCCGTGCGGCCGAAGAGGGCGCCCCGGCGCCACTCCTCGGTGAGGAAGGCGGTGACGTTGCGCCGGATGCTCGACCACAGGCGGTCGTCGTTCGGCTCGAACACCACCCACTGGGTGCCCAGGAGGATCGACTCCTCCAGGTAGTTGAAGAGGCGGCGTACGTTGAGGTAGCGCCAGGCCGGGTCGGACGAGAGGGTGCGCGCGCCCCAGATCCGGATACCACGCCCGGGGAAGGCGCGCACGCAGTTGACACCGATCGGGTTGAGCAGGTCCTGCTCGCCCTTGCTGAGGCGGATCTCCAGGTCCAGCGCACCGCGGATGACCTCGTTGGCGGGGGCCTTGTGCACACCGCGCTCGCCGTCGCTGCGCGCCCAGACGCCGGCCACATGGCCGCTCGGCGGCACCAGGGAGTTCTGGCCGGTCGCCGGGTCGAAGACCTTGACCCACGGGTAGTACACGGTCGCATAGCGCGAGTCGTATCCGGCGTCGTCATTGCGCCAGGTACGGACGCGCTGGGCGTTCATGCCCGGCGGGGTGTCCAGGATGGCGACCCGGTCGCCCATCTGCTCGCAGTGCGAAATCACCGCCAGCTGAACGGCCTTGACCCCCTCGGCGTCGATGTCGCCGCGCTGGTAGGCGCTCATCAGGTCCGGAACGGCGACCATGGTGATCTCGTCGATCGCTTCGAGGCCCGCGAAGCCCGTACGGGCGGCGGCGTCACCGACGTACTCGGCCGGGTCGAGCCGTGCGACACCGGATCCGGGGGCGGCGGCGGTGGACGCGAGGGCGAAGGTCTGGTTCTCGGGGCGGGTCTGGGCCGCTCCGGGCTGCTCGGTGACCTGGATGAGCTTGGACTGGCGGGTCTGGGCGACCAGATAGCCCTTGACGTTCTTGCGGGTGGAGACGTCGTAGGTCTCCACCACCTTGCCGGCCTGCCGCACCAGCAGCCGGAACCGGTCCTCCGGAACGTTCTCGCCCTCGGCGTCGGCGACCTCGACGGAGAGGTCTCCACTCGTTCCGGGCCGTGCGGAGACCAGGAATCCCCCGATGGCGGCGGGCGGGACCGCTTCGGCGGCGGATCCCTGCGTCGAGTCCTGTGCGGGGCCCCCGATGCGCACGATGTAGGCCGCGCCGCCACCGTTGGCGAAGAAGCCGTAGACCGCGGGCGTCAGGTACGTGTCGGCGGTGAAGGTACCGAAGGTCTGGACGTACTGGTCCCAGTTCGTCACCAGCGTCGGCTGGTGGAAGGGGCCGGACTCCGCGAAACCGACGAAGGCTGCGACCGCGGTGCCGACTCCCTCGATGGGCCGCGCTCCGGACTGCACCTCCTCCACGTATACACCGGGGGTGAGGTACGACGGCATGCTCGCTCCTTCGCGTGGTCGTTCGTTCGCCGCCGAGTCTTCCTCGGCGGCTGTGGCGGACAGTAGGTCTCAAGGTCCTGGGCACGGGGCAAGGGTGCTGCCTTCCCGGGCACCCGTGGGACAGGAAATTCTTCCCCTTGCGGACCGGTCGCGGCGACCGCCGCATTTCCCGTTCCGATCGTGTGACAGCAAGGTGTACTGCGGATTTCCGGAAGACGTCTGCCGGCAGGGGAACAGACAGGAATCAGCCAGAATTCGCGGATATCGGCCGTCCGCTCGGTACCGGGCGACCGAATCCGATCCTTGACCGAGCCATGTGCCCTTCCAGAGGTCTCCGAAAGCCTGTGGCCGGAAACTCCTCACCCACTGCCGACATCGCGGAACCCGGACGGCCCGGATGGCCTCCACTGTGCACAGGAGAAGGAAACTGCCAAAGACCGGCAAGCCGGGTTTCCCTCGGTCGGGATTTCTGCTGTTCTCATCCCCTGTGGGGGAAGCAGGAGGCCGGGCACTTTGTTTCTACGGTGCGAGATCGCTCAGCACACCGCTGACATTGAGTACTTGGTGGCATTCGGAGGCCTGAGTTCCGGTTGCCGGCGTACCGGGCTTGGCACAGGTCACGGACGCGGTGACCGTGTCGTTCTCCTGAATCTCGATGGGGGTGACCCAGTGGTAGTCCTGGTTCCGGAAGGTCTCCAGAGCGATGGTGGTGATCTTCCGCTCCCCGAAGGAGATGGTCAGCACTCCTTCGTCGCCCTGGAAGTTCGCCACCACGATGTCCGTGATTCCGAATACCTTCCCCTTCGGAACCCGGTATGTCCCGTTCTTCTTGGCCCCGGACCCGGTCTGCACATCGATCGTCGCCGAGCTCTGCTGTGTGCCCCCCGTCCCCCCGCCCGTTCCCGAACTGGAACCGCCCGAACCGGAGCCTCCGGACGCGTTCGGCTTGCCCTGCGCCTTGTCATCTCCCTGACCACCGGTCGGGTCGCCCGTGCCGCCCCCTGTTGCCGAACCCTGTTGCCCGCCGGGGGGCGTCTTCTCCTGCGCGGCCTCGTGCGCCGCCTGCTTCGCGGTGCTCCGCACCGCGGGCCGGACCAGCGCGAACCACGCGAGCAGCAGCGCGAGCAGCGCGGCCAGGACTATCAGCAGCCACCTGGGCAGTACGGGCAGTTGCGCGAACTCACCGGGCACTGCCTCGGACCGGCCGGACTGCTCGCCGTCGGTGTCCCCTTCGGTGCTTTCGGCGGCCTCGACCTCGAACGGCCAGACGACCGGCTTGCCGAACCAGATCAGCTTCCGGGCCCGTACCCGCAGGCCCACCTCGGCGGACTCGCCCGGTTCCAGGCGCCGTTGGGCCGGGGTGAAGGCCAGGCGGAGTTCCTCCCCGGCCTGTTTGCCGGTGAGCGCGACGTCGACCGCCGTGTTCCCCTTGTTCTGCACCGAGGTCCGGAACCGGGCGCCCAGCCAGCCGGAGCGCCGGCGCGGGTCGAGCTCCGCCCGGAGCTCGTGAAAGGGCCCGACGATCACCGTGGCCTCGGGGACCGCCACCGACTCGGGGTGCTCCGTGGGCAGCACGCGGACACCCAGGGGCATCTCACCGGCCCGTACCTCGTGGGACCGCGGCGGCGCGAGCCGTACGGTCACCACCTCGGAGGTGCCCGGGTAGAGGGACACGCGCGCCGGCTCGACGGTGCTCCAAGCGGCGCAGTCGCCGACCACTTCGAGGGTGTACGCCTCGACGATGTCGCCGTCGTTGCGCACGGTCAGTGTCGTCGTCGCTTCGGCGCCGGGCGACACCGTCACCGTAGGCGTTTCGAGTTCGGCAGATGTGGTCACGATGCGACGTTAGGCCACCCCTGCGGCGCCGCAGCAGAGACGCGAGGGCAACGATCGGGCAGGGGTGGTGCCCTGAGGGCACACCGCCACGATGTCCCGGCGACCCTCCCCCGGGCCCGTTCACCGTGCCGGAGCCCGACGCGGTCGAGTGCGGCAACAGGCGTATCGGACGGAAGTATCTGAGAAAGACAGGCACACAATCGAATGACGACGACAGCAGATACGCAGTACAGGGCAGTGGAGCACGGCCAGTACCGCAGGCCCACCGCTTCGGAGCGCTCCGCCGGAAGCAGCGCCAAGGAGGCTCCCGGGGGCAGAGTCTCCGTAGCCGTGTACGCGGAGGACCTGATCCTGCGGACCGGTGTGGTTCACCAGATGCGCCCACGGCCCGAGATAGAGCTCATAGCGGAGTCCGAGGCGGACCGGGCCCAAGTCTCCTTAGTAGTAGTGGACATGGTGGATGAGCGCACCGTCCAGCTCCTGCAGCGTCTCCAGCGCAATACCGCGACCCGCACCGGACTCGTCGTCGGGTTCTTCGAATCGGGCGCGCTCCAGACCATGATCGAGTGCGGCGTCGCCGCCGTGCTGAGGCGCGGGGAGGCCGACCAGGACAGTCTCGTCCACCTGGTGACGGCGATGGCGAACGGCGAAGGTGTCCTGCCGGGCGACCTGCTCGGAAAGCTCCTCGACCACGTCAGCAGCCTCCAGCGCACGGTCCTCGACCCCCGGGGACTCTCGCTCTCCACCCTCACGACGCGCGAGGCGGAGATGATCAGGCTGGTGTCGGAGGGCTACGGCACCGCGGAGATCGCGCAGAAGACCTCGTACTCCGAACGCACCGTCAAGAACGTTCTGCATGAGGTGGTGACACGGCTCGAACTGCGCAATCGGGCCCACGCCGTCGGCTACACCATGCGACACGGACTCATCTGAGTCCTGCCCCGGGCTCCCGAGCGGACGGCGTCGCGGACGCCGCCGCGCGGGGGCCCGCCGGGGTTCGTGGCCGGAGCGACCGGGCGAGGGGCCGGAAAGGCGCCGCAAAGGGCAACAGCCCCTTCCCCCGCTCCGGGTACTTGGGACCTGTCCTCGGCGCCGCAAGGGCACGATGCTTGTCTTGGAGAGTCATCAACAGGACTGTGAGGTGGGCCGTGACCGGCACTGCTGGCCCTGCGAGGCATACCCGGCTGGGCCGACTGACGGGCGCTTTGATGCTGCTGGCGCCGTTGCTGGTGGCGGGTTCCGCGTCCGCCCCCCAGGGTGCGCCGAGGCTCGCCGCGGCGGCGGACGAAGGGCCGGTGGACGCGGGGCGCATCGCCTACGCCGGCACCGAACACCGCAGTCTCGGCCGGGTCACCGACCCGGCCACCAGCGCCCCGCTGTTCGGCTCCGGACCGGTCCACTACGACCAGGATCCCTCCGCACGCGGCGAGTTGCTGGTCTTCACCAGCCTGCGCGACAGCGTGCGCCCGCAGGTGTACGTGCGCGATGCGGGCGGAGCGGTGCGCAAGCTCACCACCGGCCGGGACGCCGCACATCCCGAACTCTCCCCGGACGGGCGGACCGTGGTGTTCGACTCTGCGGAGCGGGGGCCGGACGGTGTGGTCCAGCGTGAACTGTGGACCGTCGGGATCGACGGCTCCGGCCTGCGGCGGCTGACGGACACCCCCAACAACGAGACCTCCCCGACCTTCTCCCCGGACGGCTCGCGGATCGCCTACTCCTGCGACTCCGGTCCCGGGCGGACCGGCCTGATCTACGAACAGGCCGTGGCCGGCGGCGCGGCGAGGGTGATCAGTGACGGCCCGCCCGGCGACGCGACCGAGCCGGAGTGGAACCCGGTGGACGACGACTCCCACCGCGCTCTTGTGGCGTACACCCTCACCACGGACGAGGAGACGGGACCCCGGCTCCGGGTGACCGAGGGAATCGGGACCGACCGTCCCCTGCTGGCCGGTGTCCAGGCGGACTGGCGCACCCGCTCGGCCGCCTGGCTGCCGGACGGGAACGGCCTGCTCTTCCTCAGCCCCGACACGACCTGCGGGTGCAAGGACTACGACCACGTCTACCGGACGACCGCCTTCGACGGGAACGAGCCGGGCCTGACGCTCGGCGAGGACCGTGCGGTCGAATCGCCCACCTGGCTCGGGCCCGCGGGCTCCGGGACCGCCGTCGTGGCACGGCGGACCCCTCGCGAGGCGAACGACGTGACGCTCCAGGACGTCAGGCAGGACGGTTCGGACCCGCGGGATCTCGGGCTCCCCATCCTGAAGGAGGACCCGGAGGCCAATACGAACACCGACCCCGCCAAGGACCCGCTGTTCAATCCGGCGGACGCCTACGACCCTTGGACCGAGCGGCAGAACTACACACCGGACGGCAGGCGCATCGTCCTGACCCGCTTCGAGGGTCAGGAGAAGGAGCGCGTCGAGCGGATCTGGCTGGCCGACGCCGACGGGACCCACGAGGCAGCGATGCCGCTCGACGGGCGCGGTCCCCGCGACTGGGACACCGACCCCACGTTCTCGCCCGACGGCACCAAGCTGGCGTTCACCCGGGCCTCTCCCGGCAGGGTCGACGGGCAGCCGGGGCCGAGCAGCATTCTCATCGCGGACGTCGCGACAGGGGCGATCGAAGGCAGGATAGTTCCGCCGGAAGGTCAGTTGGCAGGAGGTGACGCGCAGCCGACCTGGTCGTCGGACGGCACCACCCTCGCGTTCACCCGCAACCACGTGATCCGGGGGCTGGGCGGCATCAAGCACGTCTGGACCGTGCCGGTGGCGGCGCTCGACCAGCAGCGGGACCTCAGCGTCACCGTCTGCCCCGGTGAATGCAAGAAGATCGACGACAGCCCCGCCTTCTCCCCCGACGGCAGCTCGATCGCCTTCAACCGGAAGGACGGCGGCGGCCAGGTCAACGAGCGCGCCGGAATCATCGTGACCTCGCTGACCGGCGGCGAGTGCCGGGTCGTGCTTCCGTCCGTCCAGCGGAACAACCCCGACGCATGCCACCAGGACATCCCCGACACCTCGCGGACCGGGCCCTTCCAGCCCCGCGACGTGGCCTGGTCGCCGGACGCGGGACGGCTGGTACTGAGTTCACGCAGGGCGCTCGCGCCGAACTCCCCGGAGCAGCTGTCCATGCTCGACCTCTCCTCCGGCACGCTGACGCCGTTCGGCGAAAGGCTCACCGGGCGGCAGAAGGAGCCCGCCTTCCAGCAGTCGGTCGACCTGACCCTGACCGCACCGCCCACCGGACCCGCGGTGGAGGTCGGTTCCTCCGTGTCGGTGACGGTCACCGTCACCAACAGGGGGCCGGCGCCCTCGCCCGGCACCGTGCTCACCGTCGACGCCCCGCCCGGCGTGCGTCTGGAGGAGCTCACAACCCCGGACGGGCCCTGTGCCACCGAGTCGCCCCAGTGCGACCTCGGCATGCTCCCGCCCGGGGCCGGTGTGGAGGTCACCGCTCGGCTGACCGGCGTGACGACGGGAGACCAGCGGATCGGCTGGTCGGTCACCGGGGCCGTGGTCGACCCGAACCCCACGGACAACGCCACCGAGACGACCGTGCCGGTCCAGGACGTGCCTCCGACACCCACGCCGACCCCTTCTCCCACGACCTCGCCGCCCCGGCCTCCGGCGCCCGAGCCCGAGCCGAAGGCGGGGCCCGGCGTCACGGTGCGGGCACAGCCCAGCCCCGGCTTCGTCGGTGGCCGGGTGGTGGTGACGTACACCGTGCGCAACGGCCGGAACGCGCTCGCCACCGGTCTGCGGCTGAGGCTCGGACTGCCCACGCGGATCCCGGCAGGTCCGCTTCCGGCGGGCTGCGCCGCCGGGGTGTGCACGCTGCCCGACCTGGCACCCGGCGCCTCCACGGTCGTCCGTGTCGTGCTCAAGCCGGACCGGGCGCTGAGGACGACCATCACCGGAACGCTCACCACCACCGGCACCGACGCCGACACCGGCGACAACGTCTCCAGGAAACCGCTGCGCATCCTCCAGCCCCGGATCGTCGCGGTGCCCGCCGTCGGCAAACCCGGGTTCGTCACCTCCGTACGGGGCAAGGACTTCCCGCCCGGGGCACCGGTGAAGCTCAGCTGGAAGCCCGGGATCACGGCAGCCGCACCGCCCACCTTCCCGCGCCGGGACCGTACGTTCATCGCGCAGCTGCTGATCCTGGCGAAGGACCAGACGGGCCCGCGCACGATCACCGCCAGCGGACCGGGGTTCAGCCCGGTCACCACGCCCTTCCTGGTGGTCGCCGGCACCATCGTCCCGCCGGACGAGGTGGGGCGCCGATGATCCACGAAGTGGACGAGGGGCTGCGGCTGCTGCTGGTCGACGCCGGCCTCCAGGAGAGCGGCGTCGACCTGGTCTTCGACGCACCGACGAAGGACTGGTCCGCCCGGCGCAACGCCCCCACGATCAGCGTCTTCCTCCACCGCATCCGTGAGGATGCGGCCCGCCGCCGCACCGGCACGGCCGAGGAGCACGACGACCAGGGAGTGGTCATCGGCTGGCGGACCCCGCCGCGCTGGTTCGAGCTGACCTATCTGGTGACCGCCTGGACCAATCGCCCGCAGGACGAACACCGTCTGCTCGCCGAGGTGTTGCGCTGCCTCGTGCGGTCGGACGTCCTGCCCTCCCGCATGCACACGGGCAGCCTCGCCGAGCTCGGGCTGGCCGTGGCGATCGAGGCGGCGGGTCCGGGCACCGACGGGCCGTCCGCCTCGGACGTCTGGTCCGCGCTCGGCGGTGAGCTGAAGGCCGCGATCGACCTGCGCGTGTGGGCACCGTTGGCCGGTGAACGGACCGACGCCGGCCCGCCGGTCACCGAGGGGCTGGTGGTGAGGACCGCGCCCGGACGGGACGGCGACGGTGCGGGACCGGGGCGGCGGCTGCGCTACGACGGGGCGTCCGACCCCGGCGCGCAGGGCTTCGCCGCGGAACGGGAACGGCAGTTGCCGCCCGGCCGGCGCAGGCGCGGGGGCGCGGCCCGATGACCATGACACAGGGCACCCGTGGCGTCCGCGAACCGGCCGACACCTCGACGGCGGTCATCGAGGACCTCTGGGAGCAGTTGATCCAGATCGAGCAGCGGGTCAGGAACGCCGTGGCTCTCCGGCGGGCCGCCGACCCGCAACCGGACGATCCGTACCGGGGGCAGTACCTCACCCCCGAGGCGGCCGCGCGGATCGTGGAGTCCCGCGACGCGTTCGCACCCGTACCGGCGCACGGCTCCGAGCCTTCGCCGCAGTCACCGCCCGGGAGCCGGATCCGGCAACTCGCCGAGGACTTCGGCCTGATGCCGCTGGACATCGACCTCCTGCTGGTCGCGATGGCCCCGGACATCGACAACCGGTTCGAGCGGCTCTACGGCTACCTCAACGACGACCTCACCCGGCGAAGGCCCACCATCGGCCTGGCGCTCGACCTCTGCGGGCTGCCCGCCGCGAGCTCGGGCCGCTTCCGGTTCTCACCGTCCGCCCCACTGGTCGCGGGCGGACTGCTGGAGGTCCTGGAGGCCGACCGCCCGCTGCTCTCACGGGTGCTGCGCGTACCGGACCGGATCACCGCCCACCTGCTCGGCGACGACGAGATCGACGGGAGGCTGCGCGGCCTCGTCCGGGCGGTCGCGCACGCGGAGGAGCCGGACACCGGGCCGGAGGCCCTGCGGGTCGCGGCGGCGCTGGGCACGGGCAGCGGCCTGGTGCATCTGCTCGACCGGGGAGGCGACCCCGGCAGACTGGCGGTCGAGGCGCTTCTCGCCGCGGGACGTCGTGCGCTGGTGGTCGACATCGCAGCCCTCGCCGCCCTTCCCGAACCGGCGGAGGTCGTACGGACCCTGGCGGCCGAGGCCCGGCTGAGCGGCGGCGGGGTCGTCCTCGGGCCACTGGAAGCGCTCGCCCCCGAGCGGCCCGAGAGGGCCCGGCTGCTCGGCGGCCTCTGTGCGGCGGTCAGCGGTGCGCCTCTGGTCGCGTACGGGAAGAAGAACTGGGATCCCCTGTGGACCGGGGAGAGTCCGGTTCCGGTCCACGTCCTGTCCCCCGGCCCCGCGGGCGTGGCGCGGCAGTGGCGCCGGGCGCTCGCCGAGGCCGGCACGTCGGTCGGGCTGCCCGCCGGGAGCGTGGCGGCCGACGAGGAACTCATCGAGGCCACCGCCTCCTACCGGCTCGACTCCGAGCAGGTGCGCAAGGCCGCCGTTGTCGCCTCCCGGCTGGCAGTTCTGGAGGACCGCCCGGTGGACGCGCAGGATCTGCGCACGGCGGTCCGGGCACAGAACGGCGCGGGGCTCGAACGACTCGCCCGTCGCATCGAGCCGGCGGTCGGCTGGGACGACCTCGTGCTGCCCGCCGCGACCCGCCAGGAGCTGTCCGAACTCGCCCTGCGCGCACGCCACCGCGAGCAGGTGCTCGGGCAGTGGCGGATGCGTCCCGGCGGTGGCCGGGGACGCGGGATCATCGCGTTGTTCGCGGGCGAGTCAGGCACCGGCAAGACCATGTCCGCCGAGGTGGTGGCGTCGGAGCTCGGCATGGAGCTCTACGTCGTGGATCTGTCCACCGTGGTGGACAAGTACATCGGCGAGACCGAGAAGAACCTCGAAAGGATCTTCGTCGAGGCGTCCGACGTCAACGGCATCCTGCTGTTCGACGAGGCGGACGCCATCTTCGGGAAGCGCTCACAGGTCAAGGACGCGCACGACCGCCACGCCAACGTGGAGTCGGCCTATCTGCTGCAGCGGATGGAGTCCTTCGACGGGATCGCGGTGCTCACCACCAATCTGCGGGGCAATCTCGACGAGGCCTTCACCCGGCGCCTCGATGTGATCGCGGAGTTCCCCATGCCGGACGCCCGGCAGCGACTGGCCCTGTGGGACCGCTGCCTCGGGACGGCGATCCCCCGCGAAGCCGGACTCGACCTGGAATTCTGCGCGGGACGCTTCGAGCTGGCGGGCGGATCGATCCGCGCCTGTGCGGTGACCGCCGCCTATCTGGCGGCGGAATCGGGCAGTCCGCTCGGCATGGAGCAGATCGTCTCGGCCGTGCTCCAGGAGTACCGCAAGCTCGGCCGCCTGGTCCGGGAGAGCGAGTTCGGCCCTTGGCTGGACCGTTCGCGGGGAAGCGGGGCGGGGTAGCGCCGTCGGAATCCCCGGTCGCGCTCTCCCGGCCGTCGGCCTCAGTTCCTGTCGGGTGCGGCCGTGCGGGAGGGCGCGAAGCGGACCGGAGCCCGGAAGCGGGCGCGGCGGGCGGCTCGGCGGACGGTGGTGAGTACGGCCGGGCCGGCCAGCGTGATGCAGACGAAGTCGGTGACCGCGCGCCCGGTGTCCCAGCCGAGCGGGGTGGCGAGGTCGAAGGCCAGGTATTCGCTCAGCAGTTCAACCCCGGTGGCGGCTTCAAGTACCTGCCTGGCGACACCGAGCCGTCAGCCTACGCATCCATCGACGGACTCCGCGCCGTCGCGGGAGGCGGCTCCACCGCCGCTCCCCCGGTCCCGGCCACCGGCGCGCCGAGCCGGACCAGGTGTGTGGGCAGCCGTACGCGGAAGTCGTGGAAGTCGATGCGCACGAGGGGTGCTTTCCAAAGAGGCTTTGACCAAGGCGCTTTGGCAGCGATGCCCCGGCCGCCTTGAGTGCGGCCTCCGCGATGTCGAGGCACCTGACGGTCTGGGCATGGACATCGCCCTTCGCCACGGTTGCTCCGTCGTCGCCGATGGGAGCAGTGCCGGCGACCGCGACATGTGCCCCTTTGCGGACTGCCCGCGAGAACCCGATCTATGGTTCGAGCGGCGACCCGGAACCGATTGTCCGATGAATACGTTCCATCGCGTCATGATCCCGGACCGCCGTGCATACGCGAGGGAGTCAGCGTCCCGAGGCAGACGTTCCGGGTGCCCTGCGTACGGGATGCTTGCTCAGAATGGAGACCCGGTTGAAGGCGTTGATCGTGATCGCCACCCATATCACCGCGGAGATCTCGTCGTCACCGAAGACCTCAGGGGCCGCACCGTAGGCGGCCTCCTGCACGGCGGCGTTCGCGGGATCGGTGGTCGCCTCCGCCAGAGCGAGCGCCGCGCGTTCCCGCGGGGTGAACACCTCCGTGTCCCGCCAGGCCGCCAGCACCCCGAGGCGCTGCGTGGACTCACCCGCGCGGAGCGCCGCCCTGGTGTGCACGTCGAGGCAGTAGGCGCAGCCGTTGAGCTGCGAGACGCGGAGGTTGATCAGCTCCACCAGTACACGGTCGAGGCCCGCGTCGGCGGCTGTCGCACGGACCGCCTCGGAGGTCTGGACCAGGGCGTGGTACGCCTTGGGCGACTGCTTGTCGACGAAGACCCGTCGGTTGCCCGGTGTTGCCGTCACGTCGCTCACTCGGTTCTCCTTCTGGCCATACCGGTCCGCCCGCCCTTGCCGTGCGCTTCGGACGCCGGTGCTCTAGGATCCAACCATGATAGTTGAATATCCAACAAGTACCGTGCCGGGGGTGACACGCGATGAACGACGCTGAGACCGAGTCGGCCAGGACACACTGCGCGGCTTCGCCGGACGAAGGGCACAGCGACGGGACGCCGCAGGTCGAGGTGCTGTCCGCGCGCGATGTCCCATTGGGCGGCCCGCGGGCGATGACGGTGCGGCGCACCCTGCCGCAGCGGAGCCGCACTCTGATCGGCGCCTGGTGCTTCGCCGACCACTACGGCCCCGACAACGTCGCCGAGACGGGCGGCATGGATGTCGCGCCCCACCCCCACACCGGGCTGCAGACCGTGTCCTGGCTCTTCAGTGGGGAGATCGAGCACCGCGACAGCATGGGCAGCCACGCCTTCGTGCGTCCCGGTGAGCTCAACCTCATGACGGGCGGGCACGGCATCAGCCACACGGAGGTCTCGACCCCGGGGACCACGGTCCTGCACGGTGCCCAACTGTGGGTGGCACTGCCCGAGGAACACCGGCACGCGGAGCGCGACTTCCAGCATTACGTCCCCGAGCCCGTCCGCCTGGACGGGGGCGAGGCCAGGGTCTTCCTCGGAGCACTCGCCGGCAACGCATCCCCGGTGCGGACCTTCACCCCCCTGCTGGGCGCCGAACTCCTCCTCGACCCGCACGCGAGAGTCACCCTCGCCGTGGACACCGGCTTCGAGCACGGCGTGCTCGTCGATCAGGGAGGCATCCGCCTGGGTGAAACCCCCATACTCCGGGCCGAGTTGGGCTACGTCGGCCCGGGACCCGACACATTGACGCTCACCAATGCCTCCGATGACACGGCACGGCTGCTACTGCTCGGCGGCACACCGTTCGAGGAGGAGATCGTCATGTGGTGGAACTTCATCGGCCGTAGCCACAAGGACATCGTCGAGGCGCGCGAGGACTGGGAAGACGCCTCCGAACGCTTCGGCACCGTCCACGGCTACGCCGGTGACCGCCTCCCCGCACCCATCCTGCCGAACGCCACCATCCAGCCGCGCGGGAACCCGTCGCGCCGTTGAACCACCAGCCTCCGCAACCAGTTGAAGGAATGGGAAACGCCATGACGCAGAATGCCTCCACGCCCGTCGTGGAGCGAATCGACGCGAAGCACCGGTACGCGATCCGGGTGGACGGTGCGACCGCAGGCTTCACCGTCTACCGCGACCGGGACGGACAGCGGGTCTTCTACCACACGGAGATCGACGACTCCTTCGCTGGACAGGGCCTGGCCTCGGTCCTCGTGACGGAGGCCCTGAACGACGTACGCAGGAGCGGCATGCGCATTGTTCCCGTCTGCCCCTATGTGGCCAAGTACCTCAAGAAGCATGACGAGTTCGCCGACATCACCGACCCCGTGACCCCCGAGATCCTTCAGTGGCTCAGGGGCGAGCAGCCGTAGCCGGTCTCGTTCGGATCACCACGCGGTGGGTGCATCCGTCCGGGACGTACGGGAGCCGTCGGAGCGTCCGCGACCGGCTGCGGTGCGACCGGCCCACGTCCCCGTCCGGTGCTGCTCAGTCCGTGAGGCGCTTGGTGCGGGAGCAGTTGGTGAATTCCTTCCACGGGCGGGTTCCGTCCGGTCCCGGGCACCGCTCCGGTCGGGGTTTCCGGTCGCTCAGCCCGCGCCGGCTTCGGCTTCGACCGCGGCTTCGGCCGCGGCCGCGTCGAGCAGTTCCGGCAGGGGGCCTTCGCAGTCGGGCAGCCGCTCGGCCAGTACGCGCCACAGGCCGGGCCCGCCCCGGTCTGCGGCCCGCCGGACCAGTTGCGCGCACACGGCCCGCCACGCGTCGCGGCCCGCTGCGTCCCGTGGCTGTTCGTATCCATGGCGCAGCGCCGCGCTCGCGGGCTGGATGGCGGCCACCACCGACTCGTCGTCGAGCACGCCGGACGCGCGGACCCGATGGATCACGTGGTCGGACATGAATGCATCGCCGACGTCGGACAGCGCCGACCGGGCGGCGGCGGGGCCGTGCGTCGACCAGTAGAACCGGGTCGAGCCCGGCAGCTCCTGCGCGAGAACGTCGGGAAATCCCGGGCGCGCGGCCAGCGTGTACAGCACGGGCAGCGAGAGCGGCTCGGTGGCATGGGCGCGGACCAGTTCCGGCCACGGGGTCGCGGCGTCGCCACAGGCACCGTCCAGAACGGCCTGCGCCGCGACGGAATCGGTGCAGGGCCGCAGCTCCGCGACCAGGTCCAGGCCGAGGGGCAAGGGCCGTCCGAGGGCGGCGAGCCCACGGCGCAGTGCCCGGTCGTGATCCGCCTGCCTGACGAGGCGCTCGTCCAGCCGGTCGTCCAGGCCGTACAGCCAGAGGCAGTCCGCAGAGCTTCGGTACGGTGCGGCCCAGCGCGCGAACAGTGCCCGGCGCGGCACACCGGCCGCGTGCAGTCGCGCGGTGACGGCCGACCGGAACGAGGGCTGGTCGCGGACCCCGTGCCAGGAGTCCTCGGCCGCCTGCTCCAGCTCCTCGTCGTCGAGTTCGGCGACGATGGCGACCACCACATCGGCCGGAGCGGTCAGCAGGACGCGCAGGTCAGGGAAGGGACGTTCCGCACCCTTCGCAGGCTCGCCGAGCCCCTGGATCAGCCGCTCCAACGTGCCGTGATGAAGGGGGAAGCGCTGGGCGGCGACGTACCAGCTTCGCGGGTCGTCGCCCAGTCGCGCGTGCAGCACCGCGCCGACCGCTGTCCAAAACGCCTCGGCCGCGGGAACGTTGTTGTGGTCGTAGCCGTTCACGGCGCGCACCAGGTGGTCGAGGTATCGCGCCGAACGCAGCACCTCGGGCAGGTTCGCCCCGGTGAGTACGTGGCGCAGCAGTGCGGGCCGGGTCTCCCCGATCCGCTCCAGGCAGGGCCACCATGCGGAGGTGGGCAGCTCCTGCCGACGGGCCACCAGTCGGTTCGCGATCCTGGGGTCCCAGGGTGTGAGGAGGGCGGCGGTGAAGTCGTCCGGGCAGTCGGCGCGGGCTATCAGGGCCCGTCGCTGGGTGCGTGCGAACGGTTCACGCCCGTGTGCGGCAGCCAGCGCCGGCCAGTCGACGGGGCCTGTGGCGAGTACCACGTCGGCGTCCAGCACGGTGCCGGCGGCACGCAGTGCGGCGATCACCTCCTCGGGGCGGGCCTGCGGTGTCGGCGCGGACCGGGCGTGGGCCGCCGTCCCGTCCTCGCCGCTGTGCAGCAGCGCGTCGAAGCGCCGGCTCCGGGCGGCGAGGGCGGTGTCGTTCAACTCTGCCGAGGCGGGTGGGCGCGCCTCCGACGGCAGCAGCAGCGAGACCGCCCAGGTGAGCAGCCGGTGGAAATGCGCGGCCTGTCTGTCCGCGGCTGCCTGCGCCGTCGCGAGCCTGGCGTTGTGAACCATCCGACCAACCGTTCCCGTAGGTGCTCCGCCGTGCGTCGTCCCCGCCGCGTCGATCCGGGCGGCCCGTCATGGCCCAGCCGTGCCCCCGCATCACGGCGACTGCCGGCCGGTGGTCAACCGTAGGCGACGAAGCGCCATGACCGCGCGGAGGTTTCTGCCTGGGCCGGCGATGGCGGGACGGGGTGTCCCTGCTTGCACGATCACGCCGTCCACGTCGAACCCAACGTCTGGATCCGGCACGGCGTACCCTCGCGCACGGCTTGAGAACAGACTCCCCGCCAGAGAAACACACTCCCTGCTACGGCAACGTGTCGGCGACCACGGACGCCGCCTCCGCGATGAGTTCGTTGTCGTACTCGGCATCTTCCCTGCTCCGGTTCGACAGGATCGCCACGACGATGGGGGCGGCGTCGGGGGGCCACACCACGGCGATGTCATTGCGGGTGCCGTAGGTGCCGCCGGATCCGGTCTTGTCACCGATCACCCAGTCCTTCGGCATCCCTGCCCTGATGAGCTCGTCCCCGGTGGTGTTGGTCCGCAGCCACTTCGTCAGCTGGGCGCGTTCGCCCTTGCCGAGAACGTCTCCGAGGACGAACGCGCGCAGATCGCCCGCGAGTGCCCGCGGCGTGCTCGTGTCGGACACGGCACCCGGAGACCACTGGTTGAGTTGCGGTTCCTGGTGTTCCATCCGGGTGACGTCATCGCCGATCCCCGCGAGTACGGCATCCAGGCCCCGGGGGCCGCCCAGTCGGTCGAGGAGCAGGTTGGCGGCGGTGTTGTCGCTGAAACGGACGGCGGCGTCGCACAGGGCGCCCAGACTCATCCCGGTCCCGACATGCTTCTCGCTCACCGGGGAGTTGCTGATCAGATCGTCCCGGGAGTACGTGACCACCTCGTCCAACCCGCCCACGGAGTACTTGCGCAATACGGCACCGGCGGCCAGCGCCTTGAACGTGGAGGCGTAGGCGAAGCGCTCACCGTCGTTGTAGGCGACTTCGCGGCCGGTGCCGGTGTCGATGGCGTAGACGCCGAGCCGCGCGTCGAACTTGCGCTCGAGTTCCTTGAACCGTCGGTCGAAAGGCTTCACGGCCCCGGTCGGTCCCGTCGCCCCGGCGTGCGGGGACGACGCCACCGGGGAAGAGGGGGACGAGGGACGGGGGTCCTCCCCGCTGCACGCCGCGAGCGGTACGAGGGCGAGCGCGGCCAGCATGCCGAGAAGGGCACGGCGGGCAGGGCTGTGCTGCTGCATGGGGTCCGGACCTCCAGGTCACCCCGCGGGCGGGGCATAGGGGATGGAGCGGCAGGACCCCATCCCGGGGTGTGGTCATGAGTGCCGGGCCCACCTTCTCCGTCCGACTGCCATGCGGTCCAATACGCCCACGCGCTGTTTCATGCCGATCCGGCATGGCGTTAGGGTTCGGGCTGTGGATCTGGTCGGAGCGTGTCGGGCATTCGTCAGTGTCAGCGAGCACGGCGGTTTCACCGTGGGAGCAGCCGCGGCCCGGATGTCCCAGCCGGTGGCCAGCCGTCGCGTCGCCGCCCTGGAGGAGCGCCTCGGCGAGCAGCTGTTCGAGCGGATGTCGCGGCGGGCCGTCCTCACGCCGTTCGGCCGGGACATGCTGCCGGCGGCAAGACAGCTCGTGCAGGCGGCGGACGTGCTGCTGCACGAGGCCGATGCCGCCAAGTGCAAGCCCTGGCGGCTCGCGGTGCCCGGCCTCTGCTCGACAGCCGGTCTCGCCCGCCTGATCGCGGAGGCACGGGGCCACGGCATCACACTCGATCTCCGTATCGCCGCGCCCGCGCAGCGCGTCGAGTTCATCCACTCGCAGCTGGTACGTGCCGCGCTGCTCGCCGTGCCCGTGGACGAGGCGACGTGGTCCCTGCCGCTCGGGCTCGCCGGTGTCCAGGATCCCGGCGTGCGGCGCGTCTACATCGAGACGTTACGGATCGGGCGGGCGTCGACGGGCCCGGCCCGCCGGATCTGGATCCAGCCGGAGGACGACGTGCCGCACATCCGTGACCCGCTCACCCGGCTGCGGGACGCGGTCGGTCTGCGGCCCGCGCAGCTCGTTGCGGCGACCGACCTGACGACAGCCGCGGCGGAAGTGCTCTGCACGGGCGACCTGCTGCTGTGCTCCCCCGCACAGGCCGAGGAACTCGCCCTGAACTGGCGGCCCATCGGTGAGCTCACGCTCAGCCGGGGCTTCGCCCTGGTCGCCGCCGCGGGCGGCAATCCCCGACACATCGAGGCGCGGCTGGGCGAGGCCATCGGCCGTTGCCTGGGCGCAGGCACCGGGGCGGGCAGTGCGGGAGGGGCGGCGGCGTGAGCACCGAAGCACTCCTGAGCGAGATGCGTCGGCAATTGCACGACGGCGGACTGCACGGCTGTCTGCTCGTGCGGGATCTCCACACGGGCGACGAAGTGGGAATCGCTCCGGACACCCAGTTGCCCGCCGCTTCCCTGGTCAAGGTTCCGCTCGCACTGGCGACGGCGGAGCGCATCCGCCGGGGCGAACTGGACGGGGCGACGATGCTCGACGTACGCCCCGGGCGCACGACCACACCCGGCCCCACCGGGTTGAGCCGCTTCCGTCACCCCGCCAGGATCGCGATCGACGACCTGCTCTACATGAGCACCTGCGTGAGTGACGGCGCAGCCGCCGACGTGCTCTTCGGTCTCACACCGCCCGCCCGGGTCACCGACATGCTCCGTGAGTTCGGTCTCCGCGGCATCACTGTCCGGCACAGTCTCGACGAACTCACCGACACCCCACTGGAACGCTTCGATGCCTCCCAGGCCCATCTCGCCCTCTCCCTCGCCATCGACGCCGGCACCAGCGGTCGCGGACATCGGGTGCCCCAGCTCGACACCACCCGCGCCAGCAGCGGCAGCGCACGCGCCCATGTAGAGCTGCTGCAAGCCCTGTGGACGCCGTCCACCATCCATCCGGACGTGGCCGAACGCGTACGTGGCCTGATGGCCCACAACCTCATCCGGCACCGGCTCGCCCCCGACTTCAGCTCCGACGCCACCACTTGGTCCTCCAAGACCGGCACTCTCCTCAACCTCCGGCACGAAATCGGCGTCGTCGAGCACTCCGACGGCCAGGCCTTCGCCATCGCCGTCCTCACCGAGTCACTCGTCCCTGCGAGTGTTCAGCCCGGCGCCGACGCCCTCATGGCGCAGGTGGCCCGCAGACTGCGTGATCATCTTCGGCAGCTCTAGGTGTATTGCCCTGTGGGACCACTGTTGTCCGGTCATCACCCGTTTCATGGTCTGTTGTCATGTCTCGACGCCATGGACGAGTGCCGGTACCCGGAATGGGGACAGCCCTATGGAGCGTGGTGGAACAGGCTCCTCGGGGCACACCTCGCATCCATGGCGTATCCGGACACAACACGTCCCGGTCCGGGAGAAGCCCACCGACTGCACGCTCCGCACCGGCCGCACCGCCCGCGTCGTCGAGGCGCCGCGTCTCAGGCGTGGAAGCCGTTGCACACGACGGAGGTGTACTTCGTGGGCCCGCCTTCGACGTGGTAAAGCACCACGGTCCAGTCGCCCCTGTCGTCTCCCACCGGGAGCGCGTCGACGGTGCGTTGGCCGAAGTGGGCACGGAAGTCGCCGGGGTACTTGAACTTGACGGTTCCGCCGGAGGTCCAACGGGAGTAGATGTCGACGGGCTTGCTGGTGAAGCCGATGCCCTTGCTGACGGACCGGAGGGGTCGTCCGGTGGCACGGTCCGTCTCGTGCGGGGGACGCACCCCCACGGCTATGTAGTACGGCGCAGGTCTCTTCCCCTCGCCGGCGTTCTTGGGTCGCAACTCCAGCGAGGCCGTGTCCGAGCCCGTGGTGTGGGAGACGGAGGACTGCAGTCCCGAGGGCGGTGAGGAATCGGCGAGGCTGGACAGATCGCAGGAACCGATGCCCTGGGCCGCCTGCTCCGGCTCGTCGGACAGGGTCCAGCGGTCCTGCGAGACGCGATCGTTCACGATGTGGTCCGGCGGTCCACTGGCCGGGCCTCTGGTGGCCGTCCGCGGCGTGGTCGGCTGCCCCGACGTGGTGACCTCCGTCGCGGGAGCGGCGCCGGTGTCCCTCGTGTCCGATTCCGGAAGCAGCCAGACCGTCATGGGCACCGCGAGCGCCACCGCGCATACGGCGAGCCAGGCTCTGCCCCGTGCGGCCTGGCCGGGGCGTCGCTGCGGATCCGGACGGTCGTCCGGTGCGGTGTCCGGCAGGCCCGTAGGTGCGGTGGTAGCGGCCCGCTCCGCCCTGTCGGCGACCGGCTCGTGGTTCTTCGGCCGTGTCCCGGCCTCGCTCCGCGGTGCCCGGACCGTCCCCGTCTCCGGCGACGTCTCCGGCTCCGTGTGCGCGCCGGACGATGTGGGCGGCGTGTCCACGCACTCTGGTTCGGGGACGGGTTCGGCGGTACGTGCCAGCATCCGGTAGTGGGCGTCCGACGCCAGCGGCGAGTCCACCGCGCACCGGGCGATCACGGCGGCCGGATCGGGCCGGTCCGCCGGGTCCTTGGCGACGCACTGCCGGATGAGCTCGGCCAGCGCGGGCCGTACCCCCGCCAGGTCGATCTCCTCGTGCACGGTCCGGTAGCTCACCGCCGCCGGTTCGCCCGTGCCGTACGGAGGCCGGCCCGTCGCCGTGTACGCGAGGGTCGCGCCCAGTGCGAAGACATCGGCCGCCGGGCCCACTTCGTTCCGCAGGAGAACCTCGGGTGCCGTGTAGCCGGGTGTCCCCGAGACCATCCCGTCCCGGGTGAGGATCGTCTGCTCCAGTCCTCGCGCGATCCCGAAGTCGATCAGTTGCGGTCCCTGCGAGGAGAGGATGACGTTGTGCGGTTTCAGGTCCCGGTGCGTGACTCCATGGGCATGGACCGCGGCCAGTCCCTCGGCGAGCGCGGCGAGCAGTCGCAGGGCGCTGTCCGCCGGGAAGGGACCGATCGCGCCCACGGCACCGCGGAGAGTGGGCCCTGCCACGTACTCGGTGGCCAGCCAGTACGGAGGCGCGTCGAGCGAAGCCTCGATCAACTGCGCGGTGTAGGCGCTGCGCACGGCCTCGACGGTCGCGGTCTCTCGCCGGAACCGGGCCAATGCCTCGGGGTGGTCGCTGATCTCGTCGCGGATGACCTTCACGGCCACCAGCCGTCCGCCGGGCGACCTGCCGAGATACACCTGCCCCATGCCGCCCGCGCCGAGACGGGCGAGAAGGTGATAGGCGCCCATGCGCGCCGGGTCCTGGGGTCGCAGTGCATCCACGGCACGACTGTGCCATATGCGCACACACGGCGGAGTGACGGCCCGCAACTCGTGACCGGATCGATGGGTGTCAACATGCGTGAGGGGCAGCCCGGTTGAGAACCGTACGAGGTTCCTCCCGGTAACGGGGGTGCTTCGGCGCCGTCGAGGATCGCGGCGCGGCAGGCACGGGCCGGGCTACAGCCCGCCTGCGTCGAGCGGGGCCGTCGGCCACGCGCACGGCGGCGCCGAGCGCGCTGCTGAGCCGACCCATGACTCCGGCCGCGTGCAGGCCGTGCCCGACGAAGTCCCCGACGGCCACCGCGATCCGGTCCCCCGTCGGTTCGGCGAAGTCGTACCGGTCGCCGCACACGTTCAGGGAACCGACGGCCGGCCGGTGGCGCACCGCTGCCCGGCGGCGGCCGGCCGGGCCGGAGGTCGGCAGCATCGCGGCCCGCAGGGCCGGGGCGACTTCGCGTTCGCGGGCGTGGGCCTGCCGGAGCCGCTCGTCTGCTTCCTGGAGTTCCCCGACCCGGGTGCAGAGGCCGGCCTCCAGCACCCTGGCCCGGTCCCCGCCGTTGTGACCACCGCGGCGCGGATCAGTTCGGTGACGTCCTCCACCCGGTGCAGCAGGAGTACGACGTGCCCGTCCGGGCCGAGGACCGGGACGTCGACCGGGCTCGCCGGGGCCGCCCACAGCCGCTCGATCATCCCCGTGATCCCACCCCGCCCGTCCAGCAGTCCTGTACGCACGACCGCGAGGTCCGTCGGGCCTCACAACGGCCCATCGAACAGTCCACACGGTGTCGCTTCCTGACACTCAAGCACAGCTGGCTCAGTAGGCGGAGTTGACGTTGTCGATGGATCCGTAGCGGTCGGCGGCGTAGTTGGCGGCCGCGGTGATGTTGGCGACGGGGTTGGTGAGGTCGTGGGCGGTGCCGGCGACGTGGTAGGCGCTGAAGGTGGGCTGGATGACCTGGAGCAGGCCCTTGGAGGGGGTGCCCTTCTGGGCGTTGATGTCCCAGCCGTTCTGGGCGGTGGGGTTGCCGCCGGACTCGCGCATGATGTTGCGGTGCAGTCCTTCGTAGCTGCCGGGTATGCCCTTGGCCTTCATGATGGCCAGGGATTCCTTGATCCAGCCGTCGAGGTTGTTGGCGTAGCCCTTGCCGGCCTTCTGGGTGTCCTGGACGTCGCCGGTGGGGGCGGTCCGGACGACGGGGGCGCTCTGCTTCGTCTCGGCCGCCTGTGCGGAGGTCGAGGTCAGGGTGAGGGCTGCTGCGGCTGCGCCGGTGGTGGCGAGGGCGGCGACGGACAGGGTGCGGATGCGGGCGATGCGGCCGGTGCGGGTCTGCGTGGTCATGCGGAAGTGACTCTCCTGTGGGTGTGGTGTCGCCGTCCGGTGCCGGAGGCGTGGTGCGGGGCGGGGCCCTGCGTGGTGCGGGAGGGGGCGAGCGGCCCGGCGGTGTCCGTGCGGTCCGGTCGCGGTTCCCCGCAACGACAGCCATGGTTAGCGGCGGCCGGGGTGGGGGTCAATGATGTGACGTACTACCCCAATACGGAACAATGTCCGAAATAAACCATTCTGGGCCGATTCCATGCCGTTCGAGCGGCCCTGCTCCTACTACCCTCCCTAGGATGTGACCTGGCCCCTATGGGGGGCATCACATCCACAGGGCCGTTCCGGGGGCCATTTCGAGGTGCCCGAGCCCGGGTTCGACGACAACGGCGCCGTACGGTCCGGCGTCCCCACTGCTCGTGGCGCCGGCCATCGTCGGCAGTGTGTTGCGTCTGCCCGTCCTGCGCGCACTGGAGAAGTCGACATCCGACGGCCCCGGTGCCGCGGCCGCGACGGGGACCGACGACAAGGCTTCTTTCGTGGAGCTTTCGCTCGCCGTGGTCTGCCGGTCCATCGCCTTCGTCGGCCTGAGCACCTTCATCTCGTTCTACGCCCGGCAGCACACGGGAGGCGGTACGGCCGCGGGCACGCCCGCGCCCTGCGCCCTCTGTTCACCGCCCTGACCTCCGTCGGCCCGTACGTCCCGTTCTCGCTGCAAGTCACCCTGGCCCAGGACTACTTGCCCTCGCGCGTCGGCACCGCCAGTGGGATCACCCTCGGGCTGACCGTCAGCATCGGCGGCCCGATCAGCCCTGTCATCGGCTGCATCGCCGACGCCACCTCCCTGCAGACGGCCCTCACACCGCCGATCCTGATGCCCGCCCTGAGCTGGCTGTTGTATCGCACCCTGCCCGAGCCCCCCATGCCACGGCAGTTCGTGCCCTCGACGAAGACAGCCTCGGCGGCAGGACCGCCCCGGGGGTGCATGGCGCCGAACGTGGCCACGCGCACACCGAGGGACTTGAGCGACGCGGAGGTGTCGGCGCCGCCGAAGGGACCGATCACGGCACCCGGCCCGGGTGACCCGTTTGAATGATCAAAGTAGCGAGGGGTTACCATATGAGCGCCGCCTAGCTCGAAAGATAAACCTGTGACTGTCAATGACGACTCGTTCACCAGCTGGAAGAACCGCGAGGAGATCGCGGAGTCGATGATCCCGGTCATCGGGAAACTGCACCGGGAGCGGGACGTAACGGTCCTGCTCCACAGCCGCTCCTTGGTGAACAAGTCGGTGGTCAGCATCCTGAAGACCCACCGATTCGCCCGCCAGATCGCCGGTGAGGAGCTCTCGGTCACCGACACACTGCCGTTCCTCCAGGCCCTCACCACGCTCGACCTCGGCCCTTCCCAGATCGACATCGGCATGCTCGCCGCGACCTACGCGGCCGACGAGCGCGGTCTGTCGGTGGAGGAGTTCACCGCCGAGGCCGTCGCCGGTGCCACGGGTGCCAACAAGATCGAGCGCGGTGACGGACGCGATGTCGTCCTCTACGGCTTCGGCCGTATCGGCCGCCTCGTCGCCCGCCTGCTCATCGAGAAGGCCGGCTCCGGCAACGGGCTGCGGCTGCGCGCCATCGTCGTCCGTCAGGGCGGCGACCAGGACATCGTCAAGCGTGCCTCGCTGCTGCGCCGCGACTCGATCCACGGCCAGTTCCAGGGCACGATCACCGTCGACGAGGCGAAGAGCACGATCGTCGCCAACGGCAACGAGATCAAGGTGATCTACGCCAACGATCCGTCCGAGGTCGACTACACGGCGTACGGCGTCAAGAACGCCATCCTCATCGACAACACCGGCAAGTGGCGCGACCGCGAGGGTCTGTCGAAGCACCTGCGTCCCGGCATCGACAAGGTCGTCCTGACCGCTCCGGGCAAGGGCGACGTCCCCAACATCGTGCACGGTGTCAACCACGACACGATCAAGCCGGACGAGCAGATCCTGTCCTGCGCGTCCTGCACCACCAACGCGATCGTGCCGCCGCTGAAGGCGATGGCGGACGAGTACGGCGTGCTGCGGGGCCACGTGGAGACCGTCCACTCGTTCACCAACGACCAGAACCTGCTGGACAACTACCACAAGGCCGACCGCCGCGGCCGCTCCGCGCCGCTGAACATGGTCATCACCGAGACCGGTGCCGCGTCCGCGGTCGCCAAGGCGCTGCCCGAGCTCAAGGCGCCGATCACCGGCAGCTCGATCCGTGTCCCGGTGCCGGACGTCTCGATCGCCATCCTCAGCCTGCGACTCGGGCGCGAGACGACCCGTGACGAAGTCCTCGACTACCTCCGCAATGTGTCGCTGACCTCGCCGCTCAAGCGTCAGATCGACTTCACCACCGCCCCCGACGCGGTGTCGAGCGACTTCATGGGCTCGCGCCACGCCTCGATCGTCGACGCGGGTGCCACCAAGGTCGATGGCGACAACGCGATCCTCTACCTCTGGTACGACAACGAGTTCGGCTACTCGTGCCAGGTCATCCGCGTCGTCCAGCACGTCTCCGGCGTGGAGTACCCGACCTACCCGGCCCCGGCGGTCTGAGACCGGCGGCCCCCTCCCCCGGGCCGGCACGCCCGCCGCGGGACGAGGATCATCCGGACGCGCCATCAAGGGCGCCCGATGGGCAGCTGCTCATCGGGCGCCCTTGGTGCCTCTGCGTTTCCCGGTGCGCGAGACGGTCCACGTACGCGGTCTCCGCGGCGGACTGCCTTCGCGGCGGATCATCGGATATCGCGCGCCGAAGGCCTGTGGCACGATGCCCCGATGATCTCCAGTGCGCCCATATCCCCTGTCGTTCCCGCAGGTCGGATGGCCCGCAACCGCCAACCGGTACTCGGCCTCCCCAACGGCCTGGGGCTGCGCCCCTGGTGCCAGGACGATGCCGATGTGCTGGCAGCCGCCGGCCAGGATCCGGCGATTCGCCGATGGAACCTCCTCGTCGTGGAGTCGGTGCAGGACGCGCGCAACAGGATCGAGCGCATGCACGGGCGTTGGCAGGCCGAGACGGGCGTGATCTGGGCCATCGCCCGGCCTGGCGGCGAGGCCACGGGACTCATCGGGCTGAACGACGTCGATCTCGAAGGCGGCAGCGCCGAGATCATCTACTGGCTCCTGCCGGCGGCCCGTGGCAGTGGTGTCGCGGTCGAGGCCGTGGGGCACGTCAGCGAGTGGGCCCTGGAGGATCTGGGGCTGCATCGCCTGCGGCTGTGCCACTCGGTGGCCAACCCTGCCGCCTGCCGAGTGGCGCACAAGGCCGGATACCCCTTCGAAGGCGTCATGCGCGGCGCACTGCTGCACGCGGACGGATGGCACGACCAGCATCTGCACGCTCGCATCCGGGGTGACGCCTCGGACGCGCTGTGAGAGCGTCTGGACGTCACATGAGCCGCGGGACGCAGAGGGAGGCGGGGTCCTGATGATGCACTACAGCGAGTACCGAGCCCATGACGCGGTGGGTCCGGCCGAATCGGTCGCCCGGGGAGAGGTCTCACCGGACCGCACTCCCGACGGTCTGCCCCTCGGCGTGCAGTTCGTCGGCCCGCTGGGCGGCGAGGGAACGCTTCTCGCGCTCGCCGCCGGGATCGAGGCCGAACGCCCCTGGGCACACCTCGAACCATCGCTCTGAGCGCGCGGTCCGCAACCTGCGCCGGAGCTCGCGGGTTGCGGAGGACCGCCGTGCACCCGTTCAGGAACGGATGGCCGCCACACGTCGGTTCATGTGCGCCTCGCGATCGGCCCTCGTCGCGGGTGCGCCCACGATGCCCGGCCGCGTCTGCCAGGGCAGTGGGCCCGTCGGCGCCCGGTACTCCACACCGATGGCGTCGAGCCGGGGCAGGTGCGCGTCGTACAGACGGGTTCGGAACTCGTCGAAGTCACGGTCGCCCGCGCCGCGCCAGAGCGCCTCGGCCACCGCGCACAGGCGGGGGAACGCGTAGTAGTCCACCATGCGCGGCGTGTCCATGTGCTCGGTCCACAGATTGGCCTGTCCCCCGAGCACCC
Organism: Streptomyces sp. NBC_01363; assembly: GCF_026340595.1. Lineage (GTDB taxonomy): Bacteria > Actinomycetota > Actinomycetes > Streptomycetales > Streptomycetaceae > Streptomyces. The sequence goes on along the minus strand of NZ_JAPEPF010000002.1, from coordinate 2,186,679 downwards.
GCGCGGCCTGTTCGTCGGTCAGGCCGTCCGGGACCGGGTCGAAGAAGTAGGCGTCCTCCAGCGTCACGGGGACGGAGACCGGAATCGGCTCGTCGGGATGTTCCGACTGGCGGTAGTCGAGATAGACCTGGTCGTCCGGGCAGGACACCACGTCGAAGCCCCGGCGTGCGGCGGTCACGGCGCCTGTCATCCCGCGCCAGGAGGCCACCGCGACACCCGGCGGGAGATCCCCTTCCAGGATCTCGTCCCAGCCGAAGACACGCCTCCCGCCTTCCGCGACGTGGGCGGCGATCCGGGCGATGAACCACGCCTGCAGGGCCTTCTCGTCGGACAGGCCGCGCTCGGCCATGAGTTGCCGGGTGCGCGGATCGCCCTTCCACTGGTCCTTGGGGCACTCATCGCCTCCCACACCGATGAAGGTGCTGGGGAAGAGGGCCATGACCTCGTCGAAGACCCCCCGGAAGAATTCGATGGTCGACTCCTCCGCGTTCAGGGTGTGGGGGCTGACGCCCCATCGGGTCATGACTTCCAACTGCTCGCCCATCACGCCCAGTTCGGGGTAGGCGGCGATGGCCGCCTGGGAGCGTCCGGGGACGTCGATCTCCGGTACGACCGTGACGCCGCGCTGCGCCGCGTGGGCGACGATCTCGCGGATGTCGTCCTGGGTGTAGTAGCCGCCGTGCGGCCTGTCCTCGGTCCTGTCGTCGTCCGTGGAACCCAACTGGGACGAACTGCGCCATCCACCGGTCTCCGTGAGACGCGGGAAGCGCAGGATCTCCACGCGCCAGCCCTGGTCGTCGGTGAGATGGAGGTGGAGGGTGTTGAGGCGGTGCATCGCCATCAGGTCGATGAAGCGCAGCACCTCCCGCTTGGGCAGGAAGTGCCTGGCCACGTCCAGCATGGCTCCGCGCCAGCGGAAGTGCGGCGCGTCCTCGACGATCGTCCCCGGCACCGCCCACCGCTCGTCGGTGGTCCGGGAGCTGCGGTAGATCCGTGGCGGCAGCAGTTGCAGCAGGGCCTGGCAGCCGTAGAACACCCCGCCGGCGTCCCCGCCTTCGATGCGGACACCGGCCGGCCCGGACTCCAGCCGGTATGCCTCGGCCCCCAGTTCCGGACGCAACGTCAGGGCGATGCCCGGTCCGGGCTTCTCGTCGGTGAGGGGCAGGGGCAGCCCCGTCGCGGGGCGCAGGGCCGACTGCAGCCAGGCGGCGGTCGTGGTCAGTTCGCCGGGGGCCTTGATCGTGGTGGCCGCGTCGAGTGGGAACTCTCCCGGGGCGGGTCGGACCGTGACGGGCCGGGGCAGCAACATGGGGGGCGTCATTCCTGCCGATTCCTTTCGACGGGCCCGTGTCCCGAGGACACCCGCCCTACATATACAGAGACTTTGGTTAAGACCGGACCTGTATGGACCGCTCCGGCGGGCACGCTCAGGACGACGGTTCGGGCAGCACCGTGTCGACGTCGTACAGCCGGGCGTCCACGTGATCGAGAGCGAGCCGCACGGCGCCCAGCACCACGGCCTGGTCGGAGAGGGAGGAGACCGCGAGCGCCGGGGGTTCCAGGCACAGCGGGTCGAGGTGCCGCCGCAGCGGCTCCAGCAGTACGTCACCGGAGCGCGAGACCCCGCCGCCGATCACGACGAGTTCCGGGTCCAGGGCCAGGACCAGGGCGGCGATGCCCTCGGCCAGGTCGTGGGCGTACTGCTCGACGGCCCAGCGGGCCGCCGGTTCACCGGTGCGGGCCTGGGCGAAGACGTACTCGGCGGCCTCCTGGGGCAGGGTGTCCGCCGGCATCTTCGGATAGCCGGTCAGATGCGAGGTGGCCCGGTGCCAGCCCACCAGGGACAGTGCGCCGATCTCGCCGGCCGCTCCCCCGCGCCCCCGGTGCACCCGGCCGCCGATCAGCAGACCGGCCCCGGTACGCACTCCGGACAGGACGAAGGCCACGTCGTCGACGCCCTGGGCCTCGCCGATCCAGCCTTCGGTGAGTGCGGCCAGATTGCAGTCGTTCTCCACCAGGACCGGGCAGTCGAAGTCGACGGCCATCTCCCCCGCGAGGTCCAGCCCGTCCCATTCGGGCAGGCCGACGCAGCGTTTGACCAGGCCGTCATGGCTGACCACCCCCGTGGTGCCGACGCAGACGGCGGCCAGCTGGACGCGCCCGATCGCCGCCGACTCCAGTGCGTCCACGGCCGTCGCGCGCACGGCGGCCAGCCGCTCGGCGCGCCCCGCGTCCGCGCTCACCCGCTGGGTGCGGGACGCGACGACGGTGCCGTCGAGGTCGGCGACGGCCGCTCTGATGCTGTACGAACCGATGTCGATCCCGAGCACGTAGTCGCCGGTGGAGTGGAAGCTGAACAGCCGGGCGGGACGGCCCATGTGGCCTGGCTGCGGCGGCAGTTCCTTCAGCCATCCGGAACCGAGCAGCTCTTCCGTCAGGCTCTCCACGGTCGGGCGGGACAGACCTGTGCGCCTGGTGACCTCGGTGAGGCTGAGGGGGCCCTGGCCGCGCAGGGCGCGAAGTGTCGTGACCAGGTTGATGCGCCGCAGCCGCGAGGTGTCGCCTCCGGAAATTGTCACCGTCACTCCCTTGACAGGCTCTGTACCCGAGAAATAAAAACAGCTTGCATTAGTAAGTGGCAAGTCCGAGGGGGTATTTGTGGTCACTCTCGCCATCATCGGGGCGGGGCTGCGCGGTATGAGTTACGCGCGGCGTGCTCTGGAGACCGGCGCGGCGCGTGTCGTGGCCGTCGCCGAGCCCGATCCGGAACGCAGGCGCAGCATGGCCGCAGCGCACGACGTACCGGCCGAGAACGTCTTCGCCGACTGGCGGGATCTGCTCGCCCGGGACCGGCTGGCCGACGCCGCGGTGATCTCGACGCAGGACAGCATGCACACGGCGCCCGCGGTGCGGGCCGCGGAGCTCGGCTACCACCTGCTCCTGGAGAAGCCGATGGCGCAGACGGAGGAGGAGGCCGCCGCCATCTCCGCGGCCGCCGACCGCAATGACGTTCTGCTGGCCGTCTGTCACGTCATGCGCTACACCCCCTACACCGTCAGGCTCAGGGAGCTCATCGCCGAGGGCCGGATCGGCGACGTGATGAACATCCAGCACCTGGAACAGGTCGGCTGGTGGCATCAGGCCCACTCGTTCGTCCGGGGCAACTGGCGCAGCCAGGAGGAGTCGGGCCCGATGCTGATGACCAAGGCCTGCCACGACCTCGACTGGATCGCCCACGTCAAGGGAGCACTGCCCGAACGGGTGTCCTCGTTCGGCAATCTGGTGCACTTCCGGGCCGAGAACCGGCCCGACGGCGCGGCGGACCGATGCGTGGCGTGCCCGGTGGAGTCCACCTGCCCGTACTCCGCCAAACGCATCTACCTCGATTGTCTGGGGGACGTGGACAAGGAGTTCTGGCCGCTGTCCGCAGTCACGGCCGACCACACCGAGGAGGGGGTGCTCGCGGCGCTGCGCGAGGGCCCGTACGGCCGGTGCGCGTACTCCTGTGACAACGACGTGGTCGACACGCAGGTGGTGACCATGGAGTTCGCCGACGGCACCTCCGCCACCTGCACGGTCACCGCGTTCGCGGCACTGGAACACCGCAAGACCCGGATCTTCGGCACCCGCGGCTCCATCGACGGCGACGGCGTCGTCCTGCGCGTGCACGACTTCGTGACCGACGAGGTCACCGTCATCGACACCGGTGCCAACGGCGATCCCACGGCAGCCACCGGGCACGGCGGCGGTGACGCGTCCCTGTTCGACGCCTTCGTCGACGCCATCAGCGGGAACGACCCCTCCCTGGTACTCACCGACGGCGCCGAGAGCCTCGCCACGCACCGGGTCGTCTGGGCGGCCGAGCGCGCTCGCCGCACCGGCACCGTCGTATCCCTCCTGCCGGACTGATCCCCGGCCGTCGCACCACGCCCGCGGACTCCCGCGCCCACCAGCCACCCTCACGAAAGGCACACCCCCGTGCGTAAGTTGACAGCCATGCTCACCGTCGGAGCTCTCGCCCTGAGCGTAGGCGCCTGCGGCAAGAAGAACGGTTCCGGCTCCTCGGACAAGGAACTTGTCTACACCTCCTCCTGGGGTGCCGACGAACCGCAGGGGAAGCTCATCAAGTCGATAGCCGACGACTTCACCACGGCGACCGGCACCAAGGTCGACCTGAAGTTCGTGGGCCGCAAGGGCACCGACACCCTCCCCACCGAGATGAACGCGGGCCAGGGCCCGGACCTGTTCGACACCTCCACCGACAGCGTCGGCGCCTTCGTCGCCCAGAATCTCGCCGAGCCGCTCGACGACGTCCTGGACATGGAGGTACCGGGCGAGGGCAAGAAGGTGCGGGACGTGCTGCCGGATTCCGTACAGAAGGCGTCGACCGACAAGGACCATGTGCGCTTCATGGCCCACACCGTGATCTCCACGGCCGTCTGGTACGACGCGTCCAAGCACGCGGGGCTCGCTCCCAGGACGTGGAAGGAGTTCATCGCCTATCTCGACGAGGCGAAGAAGGACGGCCGCACGCCGCTGGGCCAGGACGGCACGGTCAACTTCTACAACGCGTACTGGTTCTACTCGGCCCTGGTCCGCTCCGAGGGTGCCGGCAGCCTCAGCGCCCTGGGCAAGGATCCGGCCGCCTGGGACAAGCCGGCCGTTCTCGTGGCGGCCAGGAAGGTGGAGCAGCTGGCCGACGGCGGCTACTTCCAGAAGGACTTCATGGCCACCAAGTACCCTGCCGCGCAGGATGCCTGGGCCCAGGGCGAGTACGACCTGAACCTGAACGGCACCTGGCTGGCCGCCGAGACCGGACCGAAGCTGGCCAAGGGCACCGAGGTCGCCTCGTTCCAGCTGCCGGCCGGCGGCAAGAACTCCGTGGAGGTCGGCACGCTCGGCTGGGGTGTCAACGCCAAGGGCCACAACCTGGAGACGGCCAAGGAATTCCTCGCCTTCGCCCTGCAGAAGAAGTACGAGGAGAAGATCTCCGGCACCGCACACAACATCCCCGCGCGCCCGGACGTCCCCGCGCCCGGCTATCTGGCTGGCGTGCAGAAGGATGTCGCCGAGGCGAAGTACACCCATCGGACCTACGACGACATGGCCGCGGACAAGAACTGGTGGAACAACGTCTTCCTGCCCTTGGACGACCAGTTGCTCTCCGGCAAGATCGATGCGGCGACCTTCGTGAAGACCGGCAAGAAGAAGGCCGCCGACTACCTCGCCAGCAAGGGCTGAGCCCATGGGGACAGCAACACTCACCCCGCCCACGACAGCGGCGCCGCCCGTCGCGGGCAGGGCGGGCAGACGGGTGCGGCCGGCGCGCGAGCGGGCCTTCTGGCCCTTCCTGCTCCCCGCGCTGATCGCCTACACCGCGCTCTTCGTCCTGCCGTCGTTGTTCGGCTTCTGGGTCAGCTTCAACAAGTGGGCCGGTCCCGGCTCCGCCATGACGTGGAACGGCCTCGGCAACTACCTGGAGCTGACGCGCAGCGAGGCCTTCCGCACCGCCTTCGTCAACACCTTCGTGCTGGCCTTCGGGGGCGGAGCCCTGGTCTTCGCCTTCACCTTCCTGTCCATGATGGTGCTGCGGCAGGTCAAGGGCCGGGCCTTCATCCGGTCCGTGATCTTCCTGCCGATGATCATCTCGGTGATCGCGGTCGGTGTCGCCATCGGCTTCCTCCTCAATCCCGACGGCGCGGTCAACACGATCCTGGGCTGGGCCGGCATCGAGGCGCGGCCGTGGCTGGGTCCGGACATGGTGTTCAAGTGCATCGTCGCCGGGCTCGTGTGGTCGAGCACCGGCTTCTACGTGGCGCTGATGATGTCGGCCGCCGACTCCATCCCGCCCTACCTGTACGAGGACGCCAAGCTGATCGGCGCCACCAAGTGGGAGCAGTTCCGGCACATCACACTGCCGCTGACCTGGGACGTGTTCGCGGTGTCGGCCGTGTTGTGGGTGGTCAACAGCCTGAAGGTGTTCGAGATCGTGATCGCCTTCACCACGGCCGGCACTCCGGCCAGCCCGCCGATCCAGGCCCGCACCGTGGCGGTGCAGCAGTACGCCTCGGTGGCCGGCGGCGGTGTGCCCGAACTGGGTTCGGGTGCCGCCATGGGCGTCGTCATCCTGATCGTGACGACGATCCTCATCGTACTGACCCGGCGTGTCACCCGCCGCGAACGTGTGGAGCTGTCATGAGGCGCCTGCTCGGCGACATTCTGGTGCCGCGCGCGACGACCGTCGCGCTGTGGGCCTGGGTCGTCTTCAACCTCGCGCTGGTCGCCTGGGTCGGCCTCCAGTCGCTCAAGGAGTCCGGGCAGGTCTGGCTCTCGCCGTTCGCGCTGCCGGCCACCGTCGAGTGGGGCAACTACTCCGCGGCGTGGAAGGCGGCCGGCTTCTCCGCCGCCGCGCTCAACAGCACCGTCCTGACCCTGGTCGGATCCCTGCTGATCGTCGCGCTGTCGGCGCCCGCCGCGTACGTCCTGGCCCGCTCCGACCGGCGCGCCGCGGGGCGGTTCACCGGGTACTTCGCGATGGGTCTGAGCATCCCGGTCCAGACGATCGTGATCCCCATCATCGTGATCAAGCTGTCCGTGTCCACGTTCATGATCGACTGGGTCACCGGCTGGTGGGACAACCGCATCACGCTCCTGGTCTTCCAGGTGGTGCTGTCGCTGCCGTTCGCCGTGTTCGTGCTCACCGGCTACATGCGCTCGCTGCCCCACGAGATCGAGGAGGCGGCCGAGCTGGACGGCGCGGGTCCGCTGCGCGCCTTCGTCCAGGTCGTGCTGCCGGTGGCCAAGCCGGGCGTGATGACCGTGTTGATCCTCAACGTCATCGGCCTGTGGAACGAGACGTTGCTCGCCCTGTTGATCACACCCACGCCTGAGGAGCGCACGCTGCCCGCGGCCCTTCTCAGCCTCTATGGCTCCATGCAGTACAGCTCCGACTGGGGCGCCCTGTTCGCCGGAATCGTGATCCTGGTCTATCCCATGATCGTGCTCTACCTCTGGCTGGGCCGCCGCATCGTCGAGGGCATGACTGCGGGGATCGGTAAGTAACGCGCGACAGAGACCGGCAGTCCGATCGGAAGGACCGAGACTTGCGTACCTCACGCATCCCAAGCACCTCACCCACCCCGCGGAGGCATCTCGTGGGGGCGCTCCTGGCGGCTCTCGCCCTCCCGCTCTCCGCGGTGGCGGCGGGGCCCGCGCAGGCGGCGACCCCGGCCCAGCACCATCCGCGCGTGGCGGGCACCACGTACTACGTGGACGCCGCATCCGGCAACGACAGCGCATCGGGCCGAAATGAGTCCGCTGCCTGGAAGTCCCTGGCCAGGGCGAGTCAGTTGACGCTGGGTCCCGGTGACCAGCTGCTGTTCAAGTCCGGTCAGCGGTGGAAGGGACGGCTCGACGTCCAGGGAGCGGGGGCGGTGGGCGCCCCGGCACTCGTCGGCTCGTACGGCAGCGGCGCCAAGCCGGTGATCGAGGGCGGCGGCACGACCGATGTCGCGGTCAAGCTCGACAACGTCCACGACTTCACCCTCGACGGGCTGGAGGTGACCAACTGGAGCGACAGCACCACCCCCCGCTCCGGTGTGAACCTCTTCGCCAAGGACGCGGGCAAGCTGTCCAACATCACGCTGCGCAATCTGAACATCCATGACGTCGACGGCCCCGGCGGCAGCACCGTCAGCTCTGCCGGGCTGCTGGTCTCCGTCCGCGGCAACCAGACGCCCACGTACTTCGACAACCTGGTGGTGGAGAAGAACGAGGTCAGCAGGATCCGTTCGTACGGGATCATCACCTGGTCCACCTGGTCCCGGCGCAACGGCATGACCAGCCTGTACCCGGTGGAGACCGGCATCCCCGACAGCGAGGTCGTCACCTGGACGCCCAGCACCGGCGTCAGGATCCGCGACAACTACGTCTATGACGTGACGGCCGGCGGCATCACTCCCATGCACACCAGGGGCGCCGTCGTCGAGGGCAACCGCGTCCACAAGGCCGCCAGCGGCCGGCTCAACACCAAGGGCGGCAACGTCGCCATCTGGTGGCAGGGCAACGACGACCTGCTCGTGCAGCGCAACGAAGTGTCGGGCACCGGCTTCAACGGGCCGGGCACCGACGGCCACGGCTTCGACGCGGACGCCGACAACAACCACAGCGTCGTCCAGTACAACTACAGCCACGACAACGACGGCGGGTTCTTCATCACCGTCTCCTTCAACGGAGCACCGACCAAGGAGACCGTGGTCCGGTACAACCTGAGCAAGGACGACGGCTACGAGGTCTTCAGCCTCTCCACCGAGACGTCGGGCACCCACATCTACAACAACACGGTCTACGCGAGCGGCCGGGTCGTCACCGTGCACCCGCCCTACACCGGGGCCGGCGACTATCCGCTCGGCAAGATCGTGCACATCTACAACAACGCGAGCGGCATCGAGATCCGCAACAACATCTTCTACAACCGCACCACCGCCGGCTACGACACCGCCAACAGCACCGTCTACGACTCCAACCTCTACTGGGGCACCGGCACGCCCGTCGCCCCCTCCGGCGACATCAACGCGATCAGGGCGGACCCGAAGCTGGTCTCCATCGGCACCGACCCGGCGGGCTACAAGCTCCAGGCCGACTCCCCCGCGCGGGGGCGCGGCGCGGCGGTGGCGCAGGGCATCAAGGACTACTTCGGCAACCCGGTCCCGGCCACCGCTCCCGACCGGGGCTTCCACCAGTTCACCGGAGCCCCGTACCGCCCGGCCGTCACCACGTCGTACCCCACGCTCGGCAACAGCCATCCCTACCGGATGGCCGACGGCGACACCTCGACCGCGTGGAGCAGCGCGGCCGCAGGCATCGCCTTTCCCGGCACCATCGACGTGGACTACCGGCAGCCCACCAGCATCGGCTCCGTCACCCTGCACACCGCCTTCGCCACCGGCCAGGGCATCAAGCAGCTCGATGTGCAGACCTGGAACGGCTCGTCGTGGGTGACGCGGGTCGCCGGACAGCAACTGGCCTGGACCGGCAACACGTCGGCCGTCGAGCGGCGCACGATCACCCTGCCGCAGCGGGTCACGACCGAGCGTCTGCGCCTGACGGTCCGCGACGCCCACCTCCAGTGGGGCAACTTCGCGGTCTACGAGATCCAGGCCGCCTGACGGGTGGGGCGGCCCGTACGGCATCCGAGGCCCGCAACCCGGGCCGCCCCGCCGAGTTCGTGAACGGATGGAACCCTGACGGCCTCCCGGCTGCGCGGACGCGTGGAACTCCGGGAGGCCGTCAGGGCCGTTCACACGGTGTGCTCGACGACGCCGCCGACCACGACGGTCTCCGCCACGGTGCCGGGGATGTCCTCGGGTGCGGCGCGCAGGATGTCGCGGGAGAGGACCACGAAGTCGGCGGTCTTGCCGACGGTGAGCGAACCGCGTTCGTCCTCGAGGAAGTTGGCGTAGGCCGAACCCATCGTGTAGCCGTGGACCGCGGACTCCACGCTGATCGTCTCCTGCGGCATCCAGGGCTCCCCACCGCTCAGCGGACGCCGGGTGACGGCGGTGTGGATGCCGACCATCGGGTCCATCTCGGCCACGTTCCAGTCGCTGGACAGCGCGAGCACGGCCCCGGCCGTGTGCAGGCTGCGCATGGGCCATGCCTTGTGCCAGCGCTCGGCCCCGACGTTCTCCGCCCAGTCCTTGCCGGGGCCGGCGACCTCCGGGGCGCTGTGGCGGGGCTGCATGCACGCGACCACGCCCAGGGCGGCGAAGCGCGGGGTGTCGTCGGGGTCGAGGCACTCGACGTGGACGACCTGGTGGCGGGCGTCCCTCGCCCCGTTCACCGCGCGCGCCCGCTCGACGGCGTCCAGGACCGTACGGATCCCCCTGTCGCCGGTCGCGTGGACGAAGCACTGGAAGCCGCGGGCGTCCAGCTTCGTCAGCAGCTCGGCGAACTCCTCGGGCAGGTAGAAGGTGTCGCCCCGGTGGTGGCGGCAGCCCGCGTAGGGCTCCAGGAGGGCCGCGGTTCGCGGCTCCACCACGTCGTCGATGTAGAGCTTGAGCGGTCCGACCCGGATCCGGTCGTCGTCGTGGCGCCGGGCGGCGTCGGCGAAGTCGTCGAGGTCTGCGTCCGTGGTGCCGCGCGGGTGGAAGAGGGCTGCGACGATACGGGACTTGAGCCGGCCCTCGGCGCGTGCGCGCTCGAAGAGGGGGAGGTCGTCGAGCGAGTTCTGGGGTTCGACCACCGTGGTGATGCCGAAGCCGATGGCGTCGTCCAGGGACTTGGCGAGTCGCCCGTACTGCCGGTCCGGCGAGGCCCACGGCAGACCCAGCTCGCGCAGGGCCCGGTGGCCGTCGCGGGAGAGGCCCTTGACCGCGAAGTCCTTGATGAAGCCAGTGGGTTCACCGGTGGCCGGGTCGGTGGCGGCCTCGCCGAAGGGCAGGTGGGTGCGGTCGCGGTCGATGCCGAGACGGCGCAGGCCGGCCGTGTTCACCCAGGCGGTGTGCACGTCGTAGCTGAGCACGAAGGCCGGTACATCGCCCGTGGCCGGGTCGAGGTCCGCGGCGGTGGGCATCCGGCCGTCCGGGATGGCCGAGTAGTCGAAGGCCTCCGCCTCGATCCACTCGGCGCCGGGGTTGGCCGTGTGCCAGTCACGGATACGGGCGTGGACCTCGTCGAGGGTACGGGCACCGGAGAGCTGGACGCAGGCGTCGTCCGAGCCGAGCCGGACATGGTTGTGGGCGTCGATGAACCCGGGGAGCACGAGCCTGCCTTCGGCATCGATGACGCGTGTCTCCGGTCCGGTCCACCCTCTGGCGTCCTCGTCGGCACCGAGCCAGGCGATGCGGCCGTCGACCACCGCCATGGCCTGCGCCTCGGGAAACGCCGGGTCGACGGTGTGGATGCGGGCGTTGCGCAGGACGAGATGGGCGGGACGGGCGGGGCTGGCCATGTGAGGTGACTCCTTGTGGTGCGGTGGTGCGGTCGGTCCGGTGGATCGGTGGTTCGGGCGGCGCGTTGCCACGCGGCCGGTGGGCGTCGCGTGGCGGCCGGTCAGGAAGGGTCGGTGTGCGGTGCGACGGTCCGCCGTGCGAGCACCCAGTAGACGAGCCCCGAGACGACCGCGCCGAGCAGCGTCAGGTCGGCGCCGCCCAACGGTGCGACCAGCGGGCCGGTCCACAGCTCGGAATCGCAGGTGAGGGCGGCGAAGACCATGCCGGCGAGCAGCGCGGTCATGCCGGCGGGGTGGTAGCCGGACCGGTACCAGTAGGCACCGTCGGGTCCGGCGTGCAGTGCCGGGGCGTCGTAGCGGCAGCGGCGCATCAGCATGTCCGCGAGGAACACGCCGCCCCAGGGCGCGAACACGATGATGAGCAGGGAGAGGAAGGACAGCAGCGAGCTGGTGAAGTCGGTGAGGAAGAGCGCGCACAGGGAGCCGGCCGCGGTGACGGCCGCGCTGATGATGATGGCCTTGGAGCGGCTCCAGGGGACGCCGAGCACCTGGAGGTTCAGGCTCGACGAGTAGAGCGTGACGATCGAGTTGGTGACCGAGCCACCGAGCACGAGGGCGAGGAAGAGCGGCTGGAACCAGCCCGGCAGCAGCTTCTCCGTGCCCGCCACGGCGTCGGTCATGTCCGTCTGCGTGGCGGCGGCCACCCCGGCCACGCCCAGAGCGACCGAGGAGACGAAGCCGCCGAGGGCTCCGTACCAGGTGAGCGATCGCATCGAGGTCGTCTTCGGAAGGTAGCGCGTGTAGTCGGCGGGCATCGGAACGTACGAGAACGGCCCGGCCAGCATCACCACGAAGGCCAGGCTCCACCCGGACGCGCCGGGGTGGACCGCCGCCCCGCCCGTGTCGGTGCCCGGCAGGAGGAACACGAGGAGGGCGGCGAACCCGACGGCGAGGACATACGCGATCCAGCGCTCGGCGAACTGGACGGTGGCGTGGCCCCAGAGGGCGACGACGAAGGTCAACGCAAGGGTGATCAGCAGGGCGAGGGCCCGCCCGGTGCGGCCGGACGCCCAGCCCAGATCGGCGAAGAACGCTTCGAGTGCGAGCGTGCCGACGACCGTGTTGAGGATCGTGTAGCCGATGCTGACCACCCAGTTGAGCATGCCGGCGGGCCAGTTGCCGCGTACGCCGAAGGGGGCCCGGGAGATCACCAGGGTGGCGGTGCCGGTACGCACACCGCTCAGTCCGGCGGCGCTGATGGCGAAGAACGCGAGTCCGCCGAGGACGACGACACCGGTCGCCTGCCAGAAGGACAGCCCGAAGGCGACGGCCAGGGCGCCGTTGATGACGTAGGTGAAGGTCAGGTTGGAGCCGAACCAGAGCCAGAACAGGTCCTTCGCGCTGCCGTGGCGGTCCTCGTCGGGAATCGGGTCGATGCCGTGTGTCTCGACCTGGAAGACCTGGTCCGTGGCCGTCGGCCCGCCGGGCGCCCTCGCGGTCGTCTCCTGCTGCGTCATGCGGCCTGCCCCTCATCCGTGCGTGCTCCGGGAGCCCGGAACAGTACTTTGAATGCCGTTCTAAAAGTTAGAACGGCATTCAAGATGTGTTTCCGGGGGCCGTCAAGACCTCTGCCGAAATCGGCGGCTAAGGTCGTCACCGGGTTCATCGCAGTGGAGGGGCGGAGGGGTGGCGTGGCAGCGACGGCGCGACGGCGTGACGGGCACCTGGCCCGGGAACGCATGCTGGAGGAGGCGATGGCGGCCATCGCCGAGGACGGACTGGCCGCACTCACCATGTCGGCACTCGCCAAGCGCCTCGGCACCAGCGGCGGCCACATCCTCTACTACTTCGGCAGCAAGGACCGGCTGCTCCTGGAGGTGCTGGGCTGGAGCGAGAGCGCGCTCGCCGAGGAACGCCGGGCCCTGCTGACCGGCCGGGCCGGCGTCGAACGCAAGCTCGGCCAGTTCCTTGAGCTGTACCTTCCCCGCGGGCCACGCGATCCGCGCTGGACGCTGTGGATCGAACTGTGGGCGCGCACGGCGTCGAACGAGCCGCTGCGACAGGCCCAGGCCGAGATCGACCGCGGCTGGCAGGAGGACCTCGAAGCACTCCTCGCCAAGGGCGTACGGCAGGGCCGCTTCGCCGCGGACCTCGACACGGCGGCACGCGCTTCCGAACTCCTCGCCCTGCTCGACGGGTTGAGTACGCGCGTCGTCCTCGGTCAGCGGGGAGCGGACCGGGCGAGTGCACTGCGCATGGCGCTGTCGGCGACCGAGCGGCTGGTGGAACGGGGCTGAGCGCTCCGACGCCCCGCGGGGCGGCCCCCCTGAGACCCTGGGATACGGTGGGTCGGCAACACGGCGTGGAGGGGACCACATTGACGCGGGTTGCGATAGTCGGCGGCGGGATGGGCGGCCTGGCCGCAGCACTGTTCCTGGGGCGTCGGGGCCATCAGGTGACCCTGTTCGAGCGGGACGGCCACCGGCCGGGCCGTGATCTCGACAGGGACTTCTTCGGCTGGCACCGCCCCGGTGTGCCGCACGCGGTCCAGCCGCACGGACTCCTGGCTCCGGTCCGGACCGTGCTGCGCGCGGAGGCTCCGGACGTGTACCGCGAGATGGTGCGCATGGGGGCCCGCGAACACAACGAACTCGCCTGGTTCACCGAGCGTCCGCCCGCCCGCGCGGGAGACCAGGATCTGGTGACGATCCGGACCCGGCGCATCGTGCTGGAGGCCGCTCTGCACGATGCGGTGCACCGCGAGCCGGGCGTCGATGTGCGACTCGGGGAGCCTGTCGATGGCCTCCTCGTCGACCGGCACGGCGGCATCCCGCGGGTCACGGGGGTGCGGTCCGCATCGCGGACTCACCGCGCGGAGCTGGTGCTCGACGCCGGCGGGCGCCGGTCCCCGGTGCCCCGGTGGCTCACCGAGGCAGGCTGCCGGGAGGCGGTCGTGGAGAACCACCGCGTCCCGATCGCCTACTTCTGCCGCTGGTACCGGCTGCGGCCCGATGGACCGCGCGACCCCGGACGCGTCAGACCCGGCTCGTTCTCAGCCTTCGCGGTCGGCGGGGTGTTCCCGTCGGACAACGGCATCTTCGCGGCGTCCTTGACGGTCTCCACCGCCGATCCCACCCGCGCGGCCCTGCGGGACCCCGTGGTGTTCGAGCGGGCCGCCCGGACCTTTCCCGCCATCGCGGCCTGGCTGGACCTGGAGCCCGAGCCGGTCTCCGGAGTGCTCGCGATGGGCGGCCTGCACAATCGCTGGACCGCACTGGCCGACGCCGACGGGCCCGTGGTCACCGGCCTCGTGGGCATCGGGGACTCACTCGCGTACACCAATCCCACGATGGGGCAGGGAGTCGCCATGGCCCTGCGGGCGGGGCAGTGGGTGGCCCACCATGCGGGTACCCCATCGGACCCGGCGTCGTTCACCGCCGAATACCACCGATGGACCGCGCGGGCCCTGCGCCCGTGGTTCGACGTCCAGGTCGCCGCGGACCAGGCCAGTGCGGCTCAACTCAGCGATCCCGCAAGGGTGTCGAGCGAACCTCCCACCGCGGCCGGCCGCGAGAGGGCCGCCCTCGCCGCCTGCGCCTTCGACGACCCGCTGGTCATGCGCGCACGAGCGAAGGTCCGCCACCTCGTCCTGACCGCCGATCAGGCATACGGCACCGAAGAGGTCCGCGCCCGTCTGGCGCACTGGCTGGGCGAACACCCGGACTTCACGCCCGATTTCGACGGCCCCGCACGTGCGGAGTGGGAGTCGGTCATGGGGCATCCGGACCACGCCACCTGAACGTCCGGAGCAACCGGAGTGACCGGAGTGACCGGAGTGACCGGAAGGCACTCCTGACCGGTAACAAATGACGTCCGGCGACTAATCGAATACCTTTCGCACCATTTTCACACTGTTCCCACCCGTACAGGTGGTGTATCACTGGGTGTGGCCATATTGTCGATTCAGGAACGACGGCTGGAAGAAAGGCGCCACGACCGACGGCTGCTCCGGGCGGCGTGGGCTCGACACGAGGCAGCCGAGGAGCCGACATGCAAAAACGCAACCTCAGGACAGCGGTCATGCTGTGCGCCGCCACAGCGCTCGCAGCGGCGATCCCCGTACCGGCATCCGCTTCCGCAGCCACTTCCGCAGCCACCTCCGCATCAGCAGCCGCATCCGCGTCCTCGGAGTCCCGCCCATCGGCTCAGGTGGTGGCTGTCGACTGCTTCTCGGGTGCGCAGGTGCGCCCCGGCGACTTCCTGCTCGCCTGCGGGGACGGCAACAACCGCCTCATCGATATCCACTGGTCCCACTGGGGACCGACATCCGCCGCGGGCACGGCACTTGACGCGGTGAACGACTGTCAGCCCTATTGCGCGGCCGGTAAGTTCCACTCCTACCCCGTCATCGTGCGCCTCGACCGCCCGGAGGCCTGGAAGACCCATCCGGAACTGCGGCAATTCACTCGGCTCCACCTCGTCTACACCGACGGCAGGCCGGCGCAGACGGAGCGGGTCGTGACACACGAGCTCTGGGACTGACCCGTCCCGGGCCCGGCCGCGACGGGGCACCGGCCGCGAGGTGATGCGCGTGAACGTTCGCGAATGCACACGGAACGTCGGTGGCGGGTGGCGGCCGGGCTATGTGGCCGCGGCACTGGTGTTCGCCATCGGAATGGCCGGGACCACTCTGCCCACCCCGTTGTACGGGCTCTACCAGGAAAAGATCGGCTTCTCCGAGCTGATGGTGACCGTCGTCTTCGCCGTATATGCCCTCGCGGTCATCACGGTGTTGCTGGTGGCGGGAAACTACTCCGACGAGGTCGGCCGAAGGCCTGTGCTCCTGTGCGCCATGGCGTTGTCGGCGGCGAGCGCGGGGTGTTTCCTGCTGGAAAGCGGTCTGCCGCTGCTCTTCACGGGGCGGCTGCTGTCCGGCTGCGCGGCCGGGCTGCTGAGCGGCGCGGCGACGGCGGCCGTCATCGAACTGGCGGGTTCTGGGCACAAGGCACGTGCGGGATTCGCCGCCACCGCGGCGAACATGGGTGGTCTGGGATGCGGGCCGCTGCTCTCCGGGATCCTCGCGCAGTACACGCCCTGGCCACTGACACTTCCGTTCTGGGTCCACCTGGGACTGGTGGTGCTGGCCTGCGGGATCACCTGGCTCCTGCCGGAGACCGTTGCCGCGCCGAAGCGCCGCCCGCCCCTGAAGCCGCAGGGACTGTCCGTTCCACCCGAGGTGAAGGGTGTCTTCCTGCCCGCCTCGCTGGCGGCCTTCGCCGGGTTCGCTCTTCTCGGCCTGTTCACCGCGGTCGCACCGAGCTTCGCCTCGAAGACGCTGGGTGTGCACAATCTGGCTGTCGCGGGTGCCGTGGTCTTCTCCGTCTTCCTCGCCTCGACCGTCGGGCAGGCCCTGACCCAACGGATCGGCGCACGCCGCGCGCTCCCGGTCGGCTGCGGCATCCTCGTGGTCGGCCTGCTGCTGGTGGCGTCGTCGCTGATCGCCGAATCCCTGATCCTGCTCGTCCTCGGCGCCCTGTGCGGCGGCAGCGGCCAGGGACTGGCCTTCCGTGCCGCGCTCACCCTGATCAGCGGCGCGGCCCCGGCGCAGCACCGCGGCGGCACCATCTCGGCGTTCTTCGTCGTCGCCTACGCCGGGATCTCCGTGCCGGTGGTCGGGGTCGGCGCCATGGCCACCTGGCTCGGACTGCGTCAGGCCGGGCTGATCTTCACGGGCTGCGTGATGCTGCTCGCGGCGGGCGCGGGCTCGTACGCCGCGCGCAGGCTGCCTCAGAACCCGGATCTGCAACCGGACCCATCGCCTACAACGTCCTCCCGGTTCTGAGCACTTGGCCGGAACGGGCGCCAACAGCCCGTCCTTGTACAGGGTGCCGTTCGATATCGGCGTTCTGCGTGGGAGACGTAAGTGATGAGTGGTCAGCAGCCGGACCCGGGAAGGGCCTCTCAGGTCTTCCAACCGCTCGGTGGAGACGACCCGACCACCATCGCCGGATACCGGCTCGCCGCCAAGCTCGGCGCGGGCGGTATGGGCAAGGTGTGCCTGTCGTACACACCCGGCGGGCGGCCCGTGGCCATCAAGGTGATCCGGCCCGAGTTCGGCGAGGACGCCGAATTCCGCCGCCGGTTCGCCCAGGAGGTGCAGTCCGCGCAACGCGTACAGGGTCTGTTCACCGCACCGGTCATCGACGCCGCCACCGACGCCGCGCAGCCGTGGCTGGCGACCGCGTACGTGCCGGGCCCCTCGCTCGCCGACGCGGTCGTCGCGCATGGGGCGCTGCCCGTCGAGACGGTGGTGCTGCTGATCGCCGGCATGGCCGAGGCACTGCACGTCATCCACGGCGCAGGCATCGTCCACCGTGACCTGAAGCCGTCCAATGTGCTGCTCGCCGCCGACGGTCCCCGCGTCATCGATTTCGGTATCGCCCACGCCGCCGACGCGACCTCGCAGCGGCGTCACCATCGGCACCCCCTCGTTCATGGCACCGGAACAGGCCGCCGGCCGCAAGGTCACCCCGGCCACCGATGTCTTCGCGCTCGGCCAGGTGGCGGCGTACGCGGCGACAGGGGCCCCGGCGTTCGGCGAGGGGACCTCGCACGGCGTTCTCTACCGGATCGTCCATGAGGAACCCGACCTCACCGGCGTCCCGGAGCGGCTGATGGAACTGGTCGGCCGTTGCCTCGCCAAGGACCCCGCGGCCAGGCCGTCGATCGCCGAGGTCATCGCGCTCTGCCAGTCCACGAACGCGGAGACGGTGCTGCGCCGCCCCGAGGACTGGCTGCCGGCCCCGGTCACCGCCGACATCACGGTGCGCGCGGCGGCCCCGGCGCCCGTCCAGACCCCGCCGCCGCCGGCCTCCGCGCCGCCCGTGGCCTACTCGCCGACCACGCCGGCGGCCCCGAACACCCCGCCACAGGGCTACGGTCCGCCCGTGGCGTACCAGCCCACTCAGCCGGCTCAGCCCTCTCAAGTCCCACCCCAGCCCCACTACCAGACGCCCAATCCGGCCCAGGCCCAGGCTCACGCCCATGCCTACGCCCCGACCCAGATGCCTACGCAGGCGCAGACGTACCCCGGTCACCCCGTGCCTCAGGCTCCCCGACCCCCGGAGAGCTCCGGCAAGCGGCGTGCGGTCATCGCGATCGCCGCCGCGCTGGTCTTCGGTGTCGTGGGCGGCGGCACGCTGTATTTCCTACTCAAGGACAGGGGCGAGCAGACGAAGGCAGACACCTCCTCGCAGGGCAGTCGGACGAGCGACGGGAACAAGGACGGCAACGAGGAGACCGGCTCAAAGCCGAGTACCAAGCCCGAGCCGAAGCCCGTCGAGTACAAGGGCATCGATCTGACGGCCGGCTACCACCTGACGCTCGGGGACGACAACGTGCGGCCCCAGCAGGGCGAGGACGGTGGGTACGAACTCTCCTACGACACCGGTGGATATCTCGATGCGGAGACCACGGGCGGAAGCCTGGTGCTGCTCGATCCCGGGCAGGAGGGATCACTCGAGGCCTGCCGCGCGGACACCCGGTTCACCGAGACCATCTACCTGAACACGATCTCGAAGGGGCGGCAGATCTGTGTCACGACGGGGACGGGGCACATGGGCCTCGTGACGGTCCAGGGGCTCTCGGGCGAGGAATCGCCCAGTAAGTACATGACTCTGGACCTCACCGTCTGGCGCAACGCGGCCGGCTCCGGCTCCGGCGGCTGAGCCCTCCCGGTGGCAGCTTCGGCCGGCTCTGGTCAGCATGGACACATGTCGCTCGAACAGGGAGACCTCATGTCCATCGCGGTACTCGGCGCGACCGGTGGTCAGGGAGGCGCGGTGGCCACCGCCCTGCTGGAGGCGGGACATGGCGTGCGGGCCGTGGTGCGCGATCCCGGCAGCGGGCGGGCCCGTGCGTTGGCCGCGGCCGGGGCGGAGGTCGTGCCGGGGGATCTGTCCGACGCGGCCTCGCTCGCCGATGCGTTCCGGGGCGCGACGGCCGCGTTCGCCGTCACCACCCCGTTCCAGGACGGACTCGACGCCGAGGTCGCCCAGGGCGCGGCGATCGTACGGGCGGCCGCGGACGCCGCACTGCCGCATCTGGTGATGGCCTCCGTCGCCAGTGCGGACCAGGACACCGGTGTCCCGCACTTCGAGACCAAGGCCAGGACCGAGAAGCTGCTCGCCGCCTCGGGACTGCCGGCGACGGTGGTGGCACCGGCCTACTTCTACGACAATGCCCTGGGCTCCGTGGACGAGGTGGCGGTCGGCCTCCTCACCATGCCGGTCCCCGGTGACACTCCCCTGCAACAGGTGGCGCGGCAGGATCTGGGCCGTGTCGTGGCCGCGGTCGTCGCCGATCCGGACCGCTGGATCGGGCAGCGGATCGAGGTGGCGGGCGACGATCCCACACCGCTCCGGATGGCTGCGGAGATCGGGCGGGCCGCAGGCGGCACGGTCGCGTTCCGTCAGTCGTCGCTGGAGGACCTGCGCACCACCAACCCCGATATGTTTGCCATGTACACCTTCCTCGCGAACACCGGTTACCGGGTGGACATGGCTGCGCTGCGAACGCAGTTCCCCACCGTCCCCTGGACCTCCTACACCGCGTGGGCGGACGCCCAGGACTGGCCGAAGCCCCCCGCGTGACTCCCGCACCGCGTACGAGCGCTCCTACCAGGTGACGGCGATCCGCCGCGGGCTGCGGGAGGTGGTGCCCAGGTGCCACTCGACGGTGTCGGCGGGCTGTGCCAGGCGCAGGCCGGGAAAGCGGGCGGCGAGCCGGTGCAGGGCGAGCTGGAGCTCCAGCCGGGCCAGCCAGGCGCCCAGGCAGTAGTGCGCTCCGGCGCCGAACGCCAGGGTGGGCGCCTCCAAGGGCGCGAAGAGGTCGTCGAGCTGCCGGGGCGCGAACACTTCGGGATCGCGATTGGCCATGCCGCAGTCGGCGAGAACCACCGAACCTGCCGGGATCATCACGCCGCCGACCTCCGTGTCGGTGGCGGCGTAGCGCGCGGTCCCCCGGTCGTCGCCGAGCGGAATCAGGTGCAACAGACGCTCCGCCAGTGTCCCGGCGGCCTGTTCGTCCGCCCCGAGCCGGGGCCAGACCTCCGGCCGTTCACCGAGCAGATAGAGCAGCGAATTGCCGAGCATGGTCATGGTGCTGTCGTGACCGCCCACGACCAACCCGCATACGAGATCGACGAGTTGTCCCTCCGGGACGCCGCCCTCCGCATCGGCCGCGGCGACCAGCACGCTGGCCAGGTCCTCGCCCGGCGCGCTGCGTCGCTCGGCCAGCAGTTCCGCTCCGAAGGCGGCGAACTCCGCCAGCGCGGACGCCATTTCCTCCTCGGGGTGGGAGCCGTCGGAGAAGGCGTACTGGCTCCAGTGGCGCAGCCGTTCCCGGGCCTCGGTGTCGAGACCCATCAGTCTGCTGATCACCGCGACCGGGAGCGGGAGGGTGAAGCCGGCCACCAGGTCCATCGGGTGTGCGCTGTCCGCGAGTTCGTCCAGGCACTGTTCGACGATCGTCGCGATCCAGGGCCGCCAGCGGGCGACGGCCCGCGGCGTGAAGGCTCGCCGCATGGTGCGGCGCAGGCGCAGATGGTCCTCGCCGTCCTGGTTGAAGATCAGGTCGACGCTGCTCACCAGGCCGGATTCGCCGGACAGGGACGGGGAGTCCGGCGTGTGGAGCCCTGCGCGCCCGAATCGACCGTCGTTCAGGACCTTGCGGACGTCGGCGTAGCGGCTCACCAGCCAGGCCCGAGTCCCATCGGGTGACTCGACGGGCCGGGGCGGTCCGGGTGGATCGAACGCCAGACGGTGCAGCGGGGGCGTGGACGGGCCGGGGCGGACGTGGGAGTCGGCGGGGCAGGACACAGGACCTCCTGGCTTGCGCGGGAACGACGAACTGCTGGGCGGGGAAGGGCGGGAAGCGGTGTTGCGTGGTCGGCGTCAGAGTTCGACCAGCACCTTGCCCCGACCGGCTCCGGTGCCCTGGTAGAGGCTCCGGTAGGCGTCGGGGATGTTCTCGAAGCCGTGGTGGAGGGTGTGTCCGCAGCGCACCTCGCCCCGCCGGATCAGGCCGCCGAGCTCGTCGTGGAGCGCGCGCCAGTTCTCCTCGGTGAACCATTCCAGCGAGAAGATGCCCCGCACATGCGCGCGCGGGAACATGATGTACGGCAGCAGCCTCGGTCCCGTGACGTCGCGGCCCACCTGGGTGGCCCACTGCCAGCACACGGCCACCTGGCTGTCGATGTTGAGCATGGAGAACACCGCGTCGGTGACGGTGCCGCCCAGATTGTCGAAGTACTTGTCGACGCCGTCCGGCGCGGCCCACAGGAGAGCATCCCGTACGGCCTCGCGGTTGTCTCCGTGGCGGTAGACGACGACCGCGTCGAATCCCAGCTCGTCGAGGTAGTCCGCCTTCTCCGTCGTCGACGTGGTGCCCACGACCCGGGCGCCCGCGCGCTTGGCCAGCTGGCCGACCAGCGAGCCCACGGAGCCGGAGGCGCCGCTGACCACGACGGTGTCCCCCCGCCGGACCGACATGAACTTGGTGAGGGTGCCCCAGGCGGTCATGCCGGGGCCGCCCATGGCGCTGAGCGCGGTGGGGAGCGGCAGCGCGTCGTCGTACCAGCCGGGGTCCAGGCGGCGGAAGGCCGGGAAGACCATCGGGAACGTCCCGGTCTGCCAGGGGGTGGGCGCGCCGTTGCTCACGAGATGGGTGCGCCAGCCGCCGAACCCCTGCACCAGATCACCGGGGCGGTGGGCCGCCTGCGGACCCGCTTCCAGCACTTCCATGATCGAGTCGGCCCCCATGTGCGCACCGAGCGGGGTGTCCAGTGCGATCCCCTGGAGATAGGGGTCCACCGATACGTAGCGCGTCCTCAGGAGCATCTCGTCCGGGGCCAACTCGGTATCGATGTCCTCCTCGACCTGTCCGTAGACCCGTTCGACGTCGGGGACGCCTTCGATGTGCTCGCGCACCACCCATTTCCTGGCCCTCATCCCGTTCCCTTCCTCTCCGCGAGGACCGGGCGGCCCTCCACGACGGACCGTGAAACCGGCCGGGGCGACACTTCGATGACCCGATGGGTCGGTGGCGGACCGCTCTCGTCCACGGACGCGGTGAATGCGCGGCCGTCGTCACGGCAGATGAACTGCACGACGTGCCGGCCGGCCGCCGCCGCGCGGATCAGGCCACCCGTGGTGGCCCAGACGCCGGACTGGTAGAAGTTGCGCAGTCCGGGCAGGCCGGGGCCGTGCTTCTTGATGAGCTTCTCCAGCGTTTCCCCGCTCTCCACGAAGGGCTGCCAGCCCAGCACCGTGCCGTCGTAGTTGCCCGTGTAGCGGACCTGGGTGAGCGGGCTGGACACATCGCGTACGGCGATGGCGTCGGCGATGCCGGGGTGCTGCCGTTCCAGGAACGCGACGAGTGTCTCGCGGGCCCGGCGCTTGGCCGCGTAGTAGCCGCGTCCGTGGCGTACCGGAAGCGTGTGGAGTTCCTGCCCGCCGCGGGTCCGGGTCGCCTGTTCGGGGCCTTCGTCCAGGGCGCGCCAGGGTGCGATGTCGCAGAAGTAGGTGACGTACGCGACGCTCGTCCCGGGCGGGGACAGCTCGGGGTAGTGCCTGTTGCGGAACTGGACGTTGATGCTGGGGTGCCGAATGCCGGTCAGTCCGGCCGCTTCCGTCTCGTCGAGCAGATAGGTGGTGCAGGGGTCGGCGTCGGGGAATTCGCGGCGCAGGCCGAGGAAGAGCGTGAAGTATCCGGGGAACACCATGCCGGGCTGTTCGATGGTCCGGGTGTAGAGACGTCGGTACGACTCGTTGAGGTAGCGGCCCTTCAGCAGGTCCATCATCGTGGTACGTCCGTCGCAGGCCGACACGATGATGTCGGCGCGCAGTTCACGCCCGTCGCTGAGCCGCACGCCGACCGCACGGTCGCCCTCGACCACGATCTCCTCGACCTTGGCGTTGTACGTCACTTCGCCGCCGAGCCTGCGGTAGCGCCGCTCGATCGACTCGGCCAGTCCGAGCGATCCTCCTTCCGGGACGCCCGCGGAGAGGTTGGCGTGCGAGGCGAGCTGGAAGTGGAACGGCAGTACGGGGAAGGCCGGATGCTTCTCGTACAGGATGAAGTTGAACGCCTGGCGCAGCAGGGGGTCCTTGAACCTCGCCGAGTAGTCGGTCATGAGTACGCCGATGGATTTGCGCACGACGTTGAAGTACGGGATGAAGGAGGCCAGCATGCGCCAGCGCTCCATCACCGGCATCAGTCCGACCGGTCTGAGGAACGGATAGACGGCGAGGCATTCGCGGAAGGCGCGCAGTTGCTTGCAGAAGTCGCTGATCAGGGCGGAGTCGGCGGGTGAGAGCTCCGTGAGGTGGGCCTGAAGCCGGTCGGGGTCGGAGTAGAAGTACACCGCCCGGCCGCACGTGCCGCGCACGACGTTGAACACATCGAAGTGCCGGACCTCCTTGCCCTGCAACGCGCCAAGCTCCAGCCAGATCCGGTGCATCTCGTTGCCGGGGCCGCTGCCCAGGAGCCAGCTGACGCAGGGGTCCAGCCTGAAGTCACCGCGGTCCCAGGCCGTGCAGCAGCCGCCGGGCAGTTCGTGCATCTCCAGGACATGGGTCCGGTAGCCGTTCATCCGGGCGTAGCAGCCGGTGGAGAGACCGCCCAGCCCTGCGCCGATGATGATCATCGACTGTCGTTCGGAAGGCGGCATGAACCTGTTCTCCTCGGTGTTCATGTGCGGCTGTCACCACGCATGGACCACTTGTCGAGCTGGGGCAGCCGGCCCAGCTTCCCGGGGTTCCAGGGCTCGGTGCCCCGGCTCTCGGACGCCGTGAACCCGCGTCCCAGCTCGTCGCAGAGGTACTGGACGACGAAGCGCCCGGTGGACGCGGCGCGGATCAGTCCGCCCATGCCGACCCACTGCCCGGCCATCGAGAATCCACTCAGACCGGGCAGGCGCATACGGTCCTTTCCGACCAGCTTGGCGGCGATGTCGTCGGCCTCGGAGAACGCCTTCCAGGCCAGGATGGAGCCGTCGTGGTTGCCGGTGTAGCGCCGGGTGGTCGCCGGGGACGCGACATCGACCAGCTCGATGCGCTCGCCCACCCCCGGCATCCGGCGTTCCAGGAATCCCCTGACGAAGTCGGCCACTTGGCGCTTCTTCGCGCGGTACTCCTTGCGGTCGGCGGCGCGCAGCGCCTTCCAGTACGCGAAGTCGCTGAAGTAGGTGCAGTGCACGACCGATCTGCCGGGCGGGGCGAATCCGTCCGAGTAGTCGGAGCGCAGCTGGACCACCACACTGCTCTGGAGCGCGCCGGGCAGTTGTACGGCGTCCTCGGGGGTGAGCAGATACGTGGTGCTGTGGGGCCGGCCGGGGCCCAGCTCGCCCCTGACCCCGACGAAGGCGGAGACCACCGCGGGGAACAGGGTGCCGGGGCGGTGCAGCAGTTCGTTGTACAGCTTGTCGATCCGGGGGCCGGTGAACCGGCCCTGCAGAAGTCCGTGGATCGTGGTGTGGCCGTCGCAGGCGGAGACGACGTGGTCGGCGTAGTACCGTCTGCCGTTGCGCAGTTCGATCCCGACGGCGCGCCCGTCCTCGACCAGGATCCGTTCGACGCGTGCCCGATAGCTGATCCGACCGCCGAGCGATGTGTAGCGTTCCTCGATCGACCGGGACAGGCCCAGCGAACCTCCTTGCGGGAAACCGGCGTTGTGGTGGTGGGCACCGGCCATGTTGAACAGGTACGGGAGGAGCGGGAAGCCCTCCGGGTCCTGGAAGAAGATGTTGCGGAACGCCCTGCGCAACAGCGGGTCCTGGAACCGGTCGGCGAATTCGTGCATCGGCGTCGAGGCCGTGCGCCAGAACAGCCGGAACGCGGGCAGGACGGTGCGCAGCAGCGCCGCTCTCTCGCGTACGGTCCGCAGGGCGGGGGCGGTCAGGAACGGGTACAACTCGATGTCGATGAACCGGCGCAGGTCGCGGCAGAACGAGCGGATCAGCCGGGCGTCGGCGGGCGAGACTTCGAGCAGGTGGCGTTCCAGCCGGTCCGGGTCATTGTAGAAGGTCACGGAACGGCCGGTCTCGTCGACGACCCGGTTGAACATCTCGAAGTTGGTGATGGTCTTGCCGTCGAGCGCCCCCAGTTCGCGCCACACCTGGTTGGCCTCGTTGCCGGCGGCCGTGCCGATCAGCCACTCGATGCAGTAGTCGAAGATGTAGCCGTCGCGCGACCAGGCCGTGCAGCAGCCGCCGGGCAGTACGTGTCTCTCGAAGATGCGGGAGCGCATCCCGTTCATCTGCGCGTAGCACCCGGTGGACATTCCCGCGACGCCGGCGCCGATGACGATGACCCGGGGGCCGCCGTCTCCCGCCAGGTCACGGGTGCTCCACTCGTCCTCCGCCTCATCGGACATCGGCGCCGCCGTCCTGGAGGACGCCGCGCACCAGATCGGCGTTGCGGGCCGCGTGCTTGGGGTCGAGCATGTCGGCGTGGATCCCGGAACCGCGCAGCACGGCCGTGGCCGTGATCGAGCTGCCGTGCCAGGTGCCGCGCGCGTCGGCGGCGTAGAGATCCGTCTTCTCCTCGTCGGTGATCACGCTGACGGTCGCGGAGACCGTTCCCAGGTTCGGTGTGCGGCCGCAGAAGGCCAGGTACTCCGCGGCGTGATCGAGGGTTTCGCGGGCGACGGCGTCCGATCCGGTGTGCTTGCGCAGGTGTTCGGCCAGTTCCGCCTCGAAGAACTCGATGTGCTCGGGGCCGGGTACGTACGGTTCGAGGATGCGGTGCGAGTCCAGCACGATCACATGGGCGACGTCGCGTCCCCGGCCTTCGAGTTCCTTGGCCACCTCGAACGCGAGGTTGCCGCCGAGCGAGTAGCCGAGCAGCAGGCATCTACCCTCGGGCCGGTGGGACTCGACGAGGTCGGCGTAGTGGGCCACCTTGTCCGTGCCGGGGACGTAGTTGAAGGCGATCAGCCGGTACTCGGGCAGTTTGGCGGCGAACTCCCGGTAGACGAGTCCGTGGCCGCCCGCCGGCGGGAAGGAGAACACGGTCCGTTCCTGATCGCTGTTGAAGCTGAGGCAGGGCAGGTCGTCGAAGTCCGAGCCGGTGGCGATGCGCTCCAGCGACGCGGCCATCCCGTGCAGGGTCGTCACCCGGTACAGCAGGCTGACGGGGATGCCGACGCCGTACTCCTTGCGCAGCCGGTGGATCAGCTCGATCAGTTTGATGGAGCTGCCGCCGACCTCGAAGAACTCGTGCGTCAGGCCGACCCGCTCCAGTCCGAGCAGTTCCTTCCAGTGCCGGGCCATGCTCACCTCGAACGGTGTGCGCGGCTTCTCCTCGGGCTCGTCGTCCGCGTCGAACCGGGGTGCCGGCAGGGCGGCGGTGTCGACCTTGCCGTTGGCGGTCAGCGGCAGTTCCGGCAGGGTGACGAAGTGCGCCGGAACCATGTACGCGGGCAGCCGGTCCGCGAGGTGCCGGCGCAGGGAGCGCCGGTCCGGTGCCGCCCCTTCGGCGGGTACGCAGTAGGCGCAAAGGACGTCCTCGCCCCGGGCGTCGGGGCGCACCGTGACGACCGCCCGGGTCAGTCCGGGCCACTGGGCGAGGTGTGCCTCGATCTCGCCGAGTTCGATCCGGTGGCCCCGGAGCTTGATCTGGTCGTCGGCCCGGCCCAGCAGATGGACCCGGCCGTCCGCGTCCCAGCGTGCCGCGTCACCGCTGCGGTAGAGGCGTACGGGGCCCGCACCAGGCTCCCGGCTCAGGGTCCGGGTGACGAAGCGCCGGTCCGTCAGCGCGGGGTCGCCCGCGTAGCCGAGCGCGACGCCGTCGCCGCCGATCCACAGCTCGCCCGGCACGCCGGGCGGCACCGGTTCGCCGTGCCGGTCGAGCACATGGAGCGTGCTGTTGCCCAGGGGCCGTCCGATCGGCACCGTCCGCCCGGGTTCCAGGTCGTCGACGGGTCCTTCGAAGCAGGCGCTGTCGATGGTCGCCTCGGTGACCCCGTAAGAGTTGATCAGACGGGTTTCCGGGCCGCACAGTTCCTGCAGCCTCCGGTACTCCCCCACCTTCCACACATCGGATCCGACGACCAGCAGGCGCATGAAGTCCAGTCGCAGTCCCCGGCGTTCGCAGTGGTCCATGAGGCCGCGTACGACGGCGGGCACGAACTCCGCGCAGTCGATGCGCTCCTGGCGCATCGTGGTGTACAGGCGCTCGGTGTCGAAGAGCAGATCGCGGTCGACCAGCACCAGGTTGCCGCCCGAGCAGAGCGCGCGCACGACGTCTCCGGTGAAGACGTCGAACGACGGGGCGGCCATCTGGAGGTGCACCCGGACAACGCGGTCCAGCCGGTACTCCTGGAGCCAGGCTCCGTACGCCGAGGCGAGATTGCGGTGGCTGACCCGCACGGCCTTGGGGAGGCCGGTCGAACCGGAGGTGTGGATGATGTACGCGGGCGCGTCGGGACCAACAGGGTCCTCCGCACCGGAGCCGGTCCCGCTCCGGTCGTCCGCCGCGGGCGCCGCCTCACGCAGTTCCCGCAGCGTCAGCGTCCGGGCCGGCAGCTCCGCCATCCGGTCGCGGCAGGCGTCGTCCTCGGCCACGACGAGGGTGGCGCCCGCGGCGCGTACGGTGTGGGCGACGCGGTCGGCCGGGTGGTCGGCCGGGATCGGGAGATAGGCGCCGCCGGCCTTGAGGACCGCGAGCAGTGCGACGACGAGGTCGGGCGACTTGTCCAGGCAGAGCGCCACCACCGACCCGGCACCGACCCCGAGCCCGCGCAGGCTCCGGGCCAACTCATCCGACCCGCGGTCCAGTTCCGCGTACGTCAGCCGGTGGGCCGGCCCCTGGAACGCCGGAACAGTGACGGCCACCGCGTCCGGGCAGCGGGCAGCGGTCTCACCGATCAGCCGGTGGACCGGGCGGAAGCCGTCCGCCTCGCCGTCCCCCGCCCCCGCGGGCAGGGCGGTGCGCCCGGCACCGCTCCACTCGCCGACCAGTCGCTCGCGCTCCTGGGCGCCGAGCATCTCCAGCCGGGAGACGGGCCGGTCCGCCGGAGCCCGGGTCATGCTGTCGAGCAGTTCGGTGTAGTGCGATGCCATCCGCCGCATGGTCTCCGGCAGGAACAGGTCGGTGTTGTATTTCAGGACGCAGTGGAAACGGCGCTCCGCCTCGTCCTCGTACACCGACAGCGTCACATCGAACTGCCCTTCCTCCTCGGGAAGTTCGATGTAATCGAGCCGATAGCCGTACTTCTCGGTGGCGACCTTGTGGGTGAGCAGGATGAACATGGCCTGGAACACCGCGGAGCGGCTGGGGTCGTGCTGGAGCCCCAGTTCGTCGACCAGCAGGACGAACGGGTACTCCTGGTTGTCCAGGCCGCCCAGCACGGTGGTGCGGACCTCTTGCAGCAGTCGGGCGATCGAGGGGTCGCCGGACAGATCCGCGTGCAGCGGGAGCGGGTTGACGAAGTAGCCGTAGACGGAGGCGAATTCCTGCTCGGTACGGCCGGTCACCGGGCTGCCCACGATGACCTGGTCCTGGCCGGAGTAGCGCTGCAGCAGCACGTAGTAGGCGCTCAGCAGCACCATGAACGGGGTCACGTCGTGCTCGCGCGCCAGGGCATGCACCCGGGCGGTGAGCGCGGTGTCCAGTACGAAGAACTCCGAGGCACCGTTGTGTGTCTGCACGGCGGGACGGGGCTTGTCGACGGGCAGTTCCAGGGTCGGGACCTCGGCCGGCAGGTGCGAGCGCCAGTAGTCGAGCATGCGCGGCGCCGCGGGGCCGGCCAGGAAGCGGTTCTGCGCGTTGAGGAAGTCCAGATAGCGGGCGGTGACGGGCGGCAGCGAGGGGGCCTTGCCCTGGCGCAGCCCCTCGTACACCGCCAGGAGCTCCTCGATGAAGGTGAACGTCGAGATCGCGTCGGAGACGATGTGGTGCACCGCCTTCATGATCACCCAGCGGTCGTCGGCGCGCTTGAAGAGGCGGAACCGGAACAGCGGGTCGTGCTCCAGGTCGTACGGCCTGCGGTACTCGGCCACGATCGTGCGGTGGATGTCCTCCCACTCCTGGTCCTGCACGTCGAACAGCTCGACGTCCGCGCTCGCCTCCGGCGACACCTGTTGCAGCGGGACGCCGTCCACCGTGAGGAAGTTGGTACGCAGGGCGGGGTGCCGTGCCACCAGATGGCGGACGGCCTCGAACATGAGGTCGGGATCGAGTGCGACCCGGACCTCGACCGCGCCGCCGATGTTGTACGCGTAGCCCTCGGGATTGAGCTGCCTGAGGAACCACAGGGCTTTCTGGTTCTGAGTCAGCGGGTGACGGAGTTCGTCCTCGAACACCTCCACCGCGGCCGTTTCGGTACCGCCGGCCTCGTGGGCGGCCAACTCGGCCAGGGCATCGTGGAGTTGGGTGATCAGCTCGACGACGGGCGTTCCGCTGAGCAGCGCCACCACGGGTGGCGCGACGCCGAGCTCGGAGCTGATCCGGGCGCGCAGCTCCATCGCCAGGAGCGAGTCGAGTCCCAGCGCGTTGAGTCCCGCCTGCGGATCGATCCGGTCGGGGCCTGTCCGCAGCACCGAGGCGGTCAGCGTGATGAATCGCCCGGTCACCAGGGACAGACGTTCCGCCGGGTCAGCGTCGCGGAAGGTGTCGAGGATGCCCTCGCCCGGCCCGGTGGCCGTTCCGGCGGGGGCCGCCGCCGCCAGATCGGTGACCAGTGAGGGCGGTGATGCGTACCAGGCCAGGAAGACCGGCCAGTCGACGACCGTGGCGACGAGCAGCTGGGCGCGGTCCTGGCCGATGACGCGTTCCAGCACGGCCATGCCGACGTCCGGTGCGAGCGAACTCATCCCTCGGTTGTGCAGGTAGTGGTCGACGAGTCCCAGCTCTTCGATCATGCCGGTGGCCCACGGGCCCCAGTCCACGCTCAGTCCCGGCAGCCCGAGTGCCCGGCGGTGCTGGGCCAGCGCGTCCAGGAACGCGTTGCCCGCGGCGTAGTTGGTCTGGCCCGCGGTGGTCAGCAGAGAGGCGATCGAGGCGAACAGGACGAAGTGGTCCAGCGGTTCGTCCCGAAGGTGGCGGTGCAGCAGGTAGGCACCGATGGCCTTGGGATCGTGGGCCTCGGCGAACGTCCGACGGTCCATGTCCTCGACGAGTGTGTCGCGGACCTGACCGGCGAGATGGAACACACCTCGGACGGGCAGCGGATCGGTGCGCCGGTGAGCATCCAGCCAGGACGTGAACGCGGCTTCGTCGGTGATGTCGAGCGGTGCCAGGACAACCCGTGCCCCGAGCGCCTCCAGCTCCTTGACGAAGGCGGTGGCACGGCCTTCGGCGCTGCCGGGGTCCAGGTCCCGCCAGGCGGAGCGCTCCGGCAGTGCGGTGCGTCCGATCAGGATCAGGCTGCGCGCCCCACGGCGGACGAGCGTGCGGCAGAGCAGTCGGCCGAGCGCTCCGAAGGCGCCGGTGACCAGGTAGTTCGCATCGGTGCGAAGGCGCAGCGGAAGGGGGTGCGTCAGCTGTTCGGCCTGCCGGATCCGGCTGGTGAGGCGAGCCGCGCCACGCAGCGCGATCTCCTCCTCGTCGTCGGTCAGGAGCTCTCGCAGAAGCGCCCGTGCCTCGGCCCGGCGTCCCTCGTCGCTCCGCGCGCCGGGGTCCAGGTCGATCAGCTTGCCGGGGTGGGAGAGCAGCTCCTGGTGCCTGAGCACCCGGCCGACTCCCCACGCGGGCGCTCCCAGCGGCTCGACGGTCTCGCCCGGCTCGACGTTCTGCGCGCCGCGGGTCACGATGTGCAGCCGACCGGCCGACTCGCGGCGGAGCAGCGTCCGGGCGAGGGCGATCAGCGAGTAGGCCCCGGTGCCGCTGTGCCGTGCGAGGTCCTGCGGTGAGGCGTCGGCGATGTGGGGCAGGTCGAGGTTCCACAGATGCACGATGGGGCCGACGGGTCCCCCGCCACCGTCTGCGCCGTCCCTGTCCTCGTCCAGGTCGGCGAAGAGCCGCTCCAGGTCCGTGACGGACCCCGGTTCGACCGTGAACCCGCTGCCTTCGCCGCCTTTTCGGTACGTGTCACCCGGGCGCACCAGGTGGCAGCGCTCGCCGCGTGCGGCGAGCAGTTCGCTCAGGGCGTCGCCGACGCCCTGGTGGTCCGCGAACACCAACCAGTCGCCGCCGGTGGACACGGGGCTTGGGGAGTCGGGGCCGACTCCGCCCTCGTCCGCGGCGGGATCGAAGGGGCTGTCGATCCACACGGTCTCGGCCAGCCAGGAGTCGATCGTGCCGAGCCCGACCGTGGTTGACGCCTTCTCCACGTCGGCTGCGCGGAAGCCATGGATGCCGCCGAGGGGCTCACCGCCGTCCGCGTACACGGCCATGTCCCCGACGAGCTCGTCCGCGTCGCCGCGGGTCACCGTCGCGTGCACCCAGATCGGCCGGTCTCCCACCGGGGCGAGGCACAGCTCGTCGATCGACAGGGGCAGGCGGATCCCGGAGTTCTGCCGTTCCGATTCGTCCGTGCCGTAGGGGCCGGCTTCGGTCTCGGTTTCGTTTTTGTTTTCGGGCAGCTGTGTCGTCAGCAGCGACTGGAAGCAGGCATCGAGCAGCACGGGATGGATGTGGTGTCCGGCCGCGTCGTCGCCGATCGCCGCAGGCGGACGGAGTCGGGCGAGGACCTCTCCGGAACCGATCCACACCTCTTCGATGGCCCGGAACGCGGGCCCGTAGTGGTAGCCCAGGGCGGCGAGCGCCGCGTAACAGTCCTCGCCGTCCAGCCGTCGCAGGGCGCACGCCCGGAGGGCTTCGGTGTCGGCGGGGCGCCCGGCCGGGCGCGGCTGCCCCGAGCGCACGACGCCGCTGGCGTGCACCGCCCGGCCGCCCTCCTCCTGCCCCGCCGACGCGATGGTGAACGCCGCGTTCTGCGAGGAGAGGGTCAGGCGAACGGCCCGGTCCTCGCCCTCGGGCAGGAACAGCGCCTTGCGGAACTCGATGTCCGTCAGCACGACATGGGTGCCGCCGGTCAGGGAGCGGACCGCCTGCGTGGCCATCTCCAGGTACCCCGCTGCCGGGAAGACCACTGTGGACTGGATGCGGTGGTCCTCGAGGTAGGGCAGCCGCTCGGTGTCCAGCGTGGTGTGCCAGGTCGGCTCGGTGTCCACGGTGCGGCGGCCCAGCAGAGGATGGTCGGCGCGGCCGAGGCGGACCTGGGCGACGGGTGCGGGCTCCGTCCAGTAGCGGTCGCGCCGCCACGGGTAGCGGGGCAGGACCACCGGTCTGCCCGCCGGGTGCAGGGTGTCCCAGTCGATCGGGACGCCGAGGTTGTGCAGCTCCGC
The DNA here is from genome assembly GCF_026340595.1 of Streptomyces sp. NBC_01363. Lineage (GTDB taxonomy): Bacteria > Actinomycetota > Actinomycetes > Streptomycetales > Streptomycetaceae > Streptomyces. The sequence goes on along the minus strand of NZ_JAPEPF010000002.1, from coordinate 2,154,379 downwards.
CAGCGAGGCGGCGAAGCGCTCCGGTTCGTTCTCCTGGCGGCGGATCGACGGAAGGGTCCGTGCGGCCGTCGCCTTGCCTTCGAGGCACTCGCGGATGGAGTGACCGAGCACCGGGTGCGGGCCGATTTCCAGGAAGAGTCCGTACCCGTCGTCGGCGAGCCGGTCGACGGCGGAGCGGAACCGGACCCGGTGGCGGACGTTCTTCCACCAGTAGTCCGCGTCCAGCTCGCTGCCGTGCGCCGTACCTTCCTGCCCGGTCAGGTACACCGGAACCTTCGCCGCCCGGGGATCGAGACCGTCCAGCGAGGCCAGCAGTTCGTCCTTGATCGCCTCCATGCCCACGCTGTGGTACGGAACCTGCACCGTGAGGAACTTGGCGAAGATCTGCTCGGAGCGCAGCCCGTCCGCCAGCTCGGCCAGTGCCTCGCGGTCGCCGGCCAGTGTGACCGCCGAGGGGCTGTTGACCGCGGCCACGGACACCCGGTCCCCGAACGCGGCCACCCGGTACTGCGCCTCCTCCTCGGGCAGGCTCACGGCGAGCATGGTGCCGGTGCCGGTCAGCTTCTGCTGGAGCCGGCTGCGGTGCACCACCACGCTCACCGCGTCCTCCAGGGTGTAGACCCCTGCCTCGTAGAAGGCGGCGACCTCCCCGGTGCTGTGACCGACCACGGCGTCGGGCCGCACACCGTACTGGCGCCACATCGCCGCGAGGCCCACCTGGACGGCGAAGTTGGCCGGCTGTGCGAGCCATGTCTCGCCCATGCGCGATCCGGCTTCGTCGGCCCTCATCTCCTCGATCACGGACCAGCCCGCGATCGAGCGGATGGCCCGGTCGCAGCGGGTGACCGCGTCCCGGAACACCTCGTCTCCCTCCAGCAACTGGCGGCCCATCCCCCACCACTGCGGCCCCATGCCGGTGAAGACCCAGACCAGCCCGCGCTGTTCGGCTTCGAGCTGCCTGCCGTGGACGACTCCCGGATGCGGTTCACCGCGCTGGAAGGCGGCGAGTGCCTCGTCCAGTCCGGCCCGCGAGGAGTACACGACGGAGAGCCGCGACTCCAGGTGCTGACGACGGTGGGCCAGTGTGTGGCCGAGGTCGGGCAGCGACACCCCCGGGCCGTGGACACCTGCCAGCTCGCGGCGGATGCCGGCCGCCAGCTCCGGCAGGGCTTCCGGGACATGGGCGGTCAACGGGAGGAGATTCCAGGCTCGTTCGCCCGGCGCGGCCGGTGGTACGTCCCTGTCCGGTGCCTGTTCCAGCACGATGTGCGCGTTGGTTCCACCGAATCCGAACGAGTTCACCCCGGCCCGTGCGGGTCCCTCGTGTCCGGGCCATGCGGTCGGCTCGGTCGGGATGCGGTACGGGGAGGAGCTCTGGTCGATGGCGGTGTTGAGCTGCTCCAGGTTGATGTGGGGCGGGATGAGGCGGTGTTTGAGGCAGAGCACGGTCTTGATCAGGCCGGCGATGCCCGCCGCCGCTTCGGTGTGCCCGATGTTCGTCTTGACCGAGCCCACGTAGCAGGGCGCGTCCGGTCGGCGGCCCACGGCCAGCGCCCGGCTGAGTGCGTTCGCCTCGATCGGGTCGCCGACGGGCGTGGAGGTGCCGTGCGCCTCCACGTACTGAAGGTCGCCGGGCGTGATGCCGGCCTCGCCGCACACGCGCCGGATGAGGGAGACCTGGGCATCCGCGTTGGGCACGGTGATGCCGTTGGTCCGGCCGTCCTGGTTGACCCCCGCGCCGAGGATCACCGCGTGGATGGGGTCGCCGTCGCGCAGGGCGTCGTCCAGTCGCTTGAGCGCGACCAGACCGACGCCCTCGGCCCGTACGTAGCCATTGGCCGCGGCGTCGAAGGCGCGTGAACGGCCGTCGGGCGAAAGGAAACCGCCCTTCGTCTCGGCGATGGTGTACTGCGGCGCCATGTGCAGCAGGACGCCACCGGCCAGCGCGAGATCGGTCTCCCGGTTGTTGAGGCTCTGGCAGGCGAGGTGCACCGCCACCAGGGAGGAGCTGCACGCGGTGTCGATCGACAGGCTCGGTCCGCGGAAGTCGAAGCAGTACGAGAGACGGTTCGAGACCATCGTCATCATGGTGCCGGTCGCGGTGTGGGCGGCGAGTGACGAGAAGCCCAGGTCGGAGAATTGAAGGATCTTGTAGTCCAGCGTGAACGCGCCGACGAACACGGCGGTGTTGCTGCCGGCGAGCTCCGCGGGCCGCTGGCCGCCGTCCTCCAGTGCCTCCCAGGCGACCTCCAGCAGTTTGCGCTGCTGAGGGTCCATGTGGTCGGCCTCGCGCGGGCTGATCCCGAAGAAGGCCGGGTCGAACTCGTCGAAACCGTCGATGTATCCCCCGCGACCGCCGATCAGGCGTCCGGGTTTCTCCTTGTGTCTGCTGCCGAGGCTGCCGACGTCGTAGCGATCGGCCGGTGTCGGTGTGATGCAGTCCTTGCCCTCCATGAGATTCTGCCAGTAAGCGCGATGGTCCGACGCACCGCCGGGCAGTCGGCACCCCATGCCGATGATCGCTACTTTTTCGCTCACAGAGGCACTGTTCACGTCGGGCAAGGCTGTACTCCTAGATCGTGGCGCCGCGGCACGGCATGGAAGGGCAGTTCAGGCAGAACCGGTCCCGGGCCCCTTCGCACGGCGCAAGGGGTGGAGAAGGCTGGAAACGATCTCCCCCGTACGGGGGAAGGACGCGGGATCGCCCAGGCCGACCGCGACCGGTTCGCGGCCGGGCCGCCAGGTGTAACTGCCGAAGAAGTGGTCCCAGATCGACAGGTCCGAGCCGTAGTGGCCCGCCTCGGACAGATCGGTGCTGTGATGCAGGCGGTGCTGTTCGGGGCTGGCGAGCACATGATTGAGCCGCCCGATGCGCACGTCGATGTTGGCGTGGACGAAATAGCCCTGGGCAGCCACGAAAAGGCCCGCCACGAACACGGAGTCGCGGGAGAATCCGACCAGCACCAGAGCCAGCTGAACGGTTCCCTGCGCGAGAACGATATCGAGGACGTGGTTGACACCGTTATTGGCGACGTTGACCTTTTCCGGCACATGGTGCACACCATGCAGTCGCCACAATATCGCGTTGGTATGACCGAGCCGGTGCACCAGATAACTGGCCAACGAACCGGTCAGCAACGCCGCGGGGATTTCCGTCCAGAGATTGAGCGTCGACTCGTTCGGCGACACCACGGAGACGACCGTGGAAACCAGATATTGCGCAAAGGCGCTGGCCACCATCGTCAACAGGAAATAGACCCCGTACCAACGCCACTCACCGGCGTTCGGGTGCCAGGCCCACCGGTGCGGAATCACACGTTCGAGCACGGTGAGATAAGCGATGACGCCAAGCAGGAAGAGCGGGCTCACACGGTCGGGATCCCAATCGAGACACAACGCCGCAGCGGCCACCGAAACCGTGCTCGCCAGCAGAAATGGGTACGCCGACACACGCAGGACAGCGCGCACGGACGGCACCGGCACCACTTTTCCCCGGACCCGACCGGAATTCACCTCCGGATCACCGCCGGGCAGCGGTTCACAACTTTCCACTCACAGCACCCTTACGAAAGGAACCAGCACGGAGCAGTGCACAGAAGGGTGCACGGACCGCGAAAGAGAAACTGAATACTAACCGCGGACGCGCGTGACCGGCACACCGGACGTCACCTGTCACGCGCGAGGAAGATGGGCTGAAGTGTGATGCGAGCCGCCTCATGGGCCCCGCGAACCCCAGTGCCGTCACCGGGGGCCGCCCTACTTATTTTTCCCCGATCGACTACCTCAACCGTCGAATTCAAGCCTCGTGGCGATACGCTGCGGCGAGCATGGCGAGAACCGCGGGTGACACCCCGACCATTCAGGCCGCCATGAATATGATTTACCAGTAGTACCAATAAGCTTTTTCGATTTTTCGAGCATGTGCTCCCGGATCGACAGGAACACCTGTGCAACGGACCTCGCCCTCACGCCCCTTGCTGACCAGCACGGCGACCACAGCGGCGCTGCTTGTCGGAGTGGCGGCCGCCCCGCCCTCCACGGCTGCGACGAGTCCCGGCGGTTCGGCCCGGCGACCTCCCCTGTTCCCCGTGGCCGAGCTCTCCGCCCGGCGCATCGCCACCGGTGACCTGGTCGCCGCGGCCAAGTGGGGCACCGGAAGCCCGGTCGACGACCCCGCCAGGGAACAGCGGGTACTGGACTCCGTGACCGAGCAGGCCAGGAGGCTCGGAGCGGACCCGCGGCTGACGAGGCTGGTCTTCCGGGACCAGATCGAGGCGAACAAGGCGGTGCAGCGCGGGTTGCACCGGCTGTGGCGGGACCGGCCGTCCGAGGCACCCACCGAGCGTCCTGGCCTCGACGAAGTGCGCAAAGAGGTCGACCACCTCAACGAGGCGCTCGTCCGGGCCGTCGCCGACGCGGCACCGTACCGCCGCTCCGCTCCACTGTGCCGCGTCGCGCTGACCGCCTCGGCGGAACGTGTGAGCCACGGGCGGCGCCTCGACGAACTGCACACGGCCGCGCTGGCCGACTCCTTGGCGTCCGTCTGCGGAGCGTCCACCGACGCGCCGGACAAGCGAGGGGCCTGAAGTACCCGGCGAGCAAAGGGCGTTGGCGGCGGCCGGTCCGCACGTCGGCGGATTGGCGCGGCCGGGCACAAGCCACCAGAGCCGGTCCTGCGATGTGATCGCAGCCGGGCGCTCAAGCCACCAGAGCCGGTCCTGCGGTGCGATCGCAGCCGGGCGCTCAAGCCATCAGAGGCCGGTCCTGTGGTGCGATCGGGGCCGGAAGCACTGTGGAGCCGGTCAGGTAGCGGTCCGTCGCGGCAGCGGCGGACCGCCCCTCCGCGATGGCCCACACCACGAGGGACTGGCCGCGCCCCGCGTCACCGGCGATGAAGATCCCGTCCGTGCGGGTACGGGCCGCCCGCCCGGACGGCTCCGTCGTCTCGGCCCCGAAGCCCGCGTTCCGGGCGAAGTTGCCCCGGTCGTCCAGCGTGAGCCCGAGCTGCCGCACCAGCCCCGTGCCGTGTTCGGGGCCGTAGAAACCGAGGGCGAGCAGCACCAGATCCGCCGGAATCCCCCGCTCGGTCCCCGGGCGCGGCCTTCTGGCCTCGGGTTCCACTTCCGCGAGGCGCAACGCGTGCACCCGCCCGGACCGGTCGCCCTCGAAGCGGAGGGTGGCCGAGGAGAAGAGCCTCGGATCGGCGCCCTTCCGCCCCCGCGCCTCCTCATGGGCGTGGGATATCCGGTAGACCTTCGGATACGTGGGCCAGGGCTCGTTGTCCCGCCGGGTGTCGCCGGGCTCCGGATTGATGTCCAGCTGCACCACGGAGGCGGCCCCCTGGCGCAGTGCGGTCCCCATACAGTCCGAGCCGGTGTCCCCTCCCCCGATGATCACCACGTGCCGGCCCTCGGCAGTGACGGCAGGCGCGTCGCAGTCGCCCTCGGTCACCCGGTTGGCCAGGGTCAGATAGTCCATGGCCTGATGGATGCCGCACAGCTCGCGGCCGGGGACGGGCAGCTCCCGTTGGCCTCGCGCACCGACGGCGACGACGACCGCGTCGTGTCGCTCGGCGAGCTCGGCGGCGTCGAGGTCGCCGCCTATGTCCACCCCCGTGCGGAATTTGGTTCCCTCCGCCCGCATCTGCTCGATGCGGCGGTCCAGGTGGCGTTTCTCCATCTTGAACTCCGGGATGCCGTAGCGCAGCAATCCGCCGATCCGGTCGGCACGCTCGTAGACGGCGACGGTATGGCCGATTCTCGTGAGCTGCTGCGCCGCGGCCAGACCCGCCGGCCCGGAGCCGATGACGGCGACGGTCTTCCCGCTGAGGCGCTCCGGCGGTCGCGGTGACGCGTACCCGCGTTCCCAGATCTGGTCGGCGATGGCCTGCTCGACGTTCTTTATGGTCACCGGGTCGGCGTTGATGGTCAGTACGCAGGCGTCCTCGCACGGGGCCGGGCACAGTCGCCCGGTGAATTCCGGGAAGTTGTTCGTCGCGTGCAGCCGCTCGGCCGCGGCCCGCCAGTCCGACCGCCTCGCGTAGGTGTTCCACTCGGGGATGAGATTTCCCAGCGGGCAGCCGCTGTGGCAGAACGGGATGCCGCAGTCCATGCAGCGCCCGGCCTGCTCGGACACGAGGGGTAGCCGCGCCTGTCCCGCGTAGACCTCGTTCCAGTCGCTCAGCCGTTCCTCGACGGGGCGTGCCGGGACGGGTCGGCGGGGGAATTTGAGGAAGCCGTGTGGGTCGGTCATGGGCCGCCTCGATCGCTCATTCGCGGCGTACAGGCGTTTTTGCCAGCCTACGCCTGCTTTGTCCACCAGCCACCATGCCGACGACACCCCTTCGGTCCGATCGGAAGGGTTACCGACAGGTCACCCGGCGGTGCATTGCTGGTATGGACATGACCAATTGCCCTGGCTAGTCTCGAAATTGGTCTAGACCTAGTGGGGTGGAGTGCGCCCTCCCCACTCGTTCGCAGCGCCCCCACACCTCCCTCAGGAGCGAAGCATGCGCAGCAGGATCACCTCGTTCGTTCTCGGCCTCGGAATCGCCGGAGCCTCCCTCCTCGTCACCACCGGCAGCGCCCAGAGCCACGGCTACACCGATGCTCCCGTCAGCCGTCAGCAGCTCTGCGGCGACGGTACTGTGCGCAATTGCGGCCAGATCCAGTGGGAGCCGCCGAGCGTCGAGGGCCCGAAGGGTTTCCCCGCCCGCGGCCCGGTCGACGGCACGATCTGCGCCGGCGGCAACGACCGGTTCTCCGAGCTCGACGACCCGCGCGGCGGCGCCTGGCCCGCGACGCAGGTCACCGGTGGGCAGAGCTACACCTTCCGCTGGCGCATCACGGCCCGGCACGCCACGACCGACTTCCGCTACTACATCACCAAGGACGGGTACGACCCCGCCAAGCCCCTCACCCGGGCCGACCTGGAGCCGCAGCCCTTCCTGACCGCGCCCTTCGGCGGCCGCCTGCCGGCATCCACCGTGACCCATGCCGGGGTCCTGCCGCAGAAGTCGGGCAAGCACCTGATCCTCGGCGTCTGGACGATCGCCGACACCGGCAACGCGTTCCACGCCTGCTCGGATGTCACCTTCTGAACCGGGTCCGCATCCCGTACGACTTCCGCTGCCCGGGGCGGTGGGCCCACCACCCCGGGTGGCGGAGCTCGTCCTGTCCGATCAGGGCCTCGGTGATCTGGCGGGCGGTCTGCGCGGCGACCCGGGGGTTGCCTGCGGCGTACGAGGTGCCACAGCCCGGTCATGGCCGCAGCGTCGAACGTGCCGTCGACCTCCGCGATGGCGGCCCGCGGCGCACGGTCCCGGTCGGCCAGTGACCGTACGGTCAGGCCCTCGTGGTCCTCACCGGGCGCGGCGCGCTGAAGGGCGGCCAGGAACCCCGCCAGCTCGACCACCGGCACCGGGACGGCCGACGGTAGGCCCGGGGCGAGGCGGGGCAGCCACTCGGATTCCTTCCGGGCCTACCGGGCGGCCCCGGAATGGCGGGGCAGCCGGACGGACAGTTCCTCACCGAGCCGGTGGATCACATGGTCCGATCCGGCCGGGTCGAGCTGCTTCAGCGGCAGCCCCGCGCACTGGGGGCACTGTGTGTCGACCAGGCGTCCGACGAGTGCGGTATCGATAGCGGGGCGGACGTTCACCGATCGCTCGACGGTCAAGAACCGGCTCCTGCCTCCGGCCCGCTCCGTACGGCGGGCGAGTACCGGCCATCACAGCGTGCCCGGCACTCGCCCGTCCACCCGTTTCCCGACCGGCGTCGCTACGGCGTTGCCGCTGCGACGCCGGTGACGGGGCCCTCGACGAACACCGGTGACGGACCGGCCTCCAGAGCGAAGCGGCCGTCCGTCGGTTGCCCGACGGAGCGTCGGCCCCAGGAGTCGACCAGGGTGACCGGGCCGGTCGCCGACACCGTGAGGTTGCGGGCTGTGGTGGCCCACACCACGCGGGTCGTGCCGCCGCCGGTGAAGCGGACGGAGTAGGCCGGTGCGGTCAGGCCGTCGTTCCCCTCGTAGGTCTTGCCGCCGAGCATCCGGGCCACCACGGCCTGGGCGACCGCGGCCGGTTTGGGCGCGTTGGCTGTGACCGAGACCGGGTTCGCGGTGGTGGCGGTCACGGGCTGCCGGAGCATGCCGAAGTTGTGTTCCTTGTTGGCGGGGTCGCTGCCGTCGTCGACCAGGTCGTACCAGTAGACCCGGGTCACACCATTGGCCAGGCCGATGGCGTAGAGCCGGATCAGATTGTCGGCCTGCTGGCGCTCGGTGGTGCCGTGACCGGTGTCGGTGGGCCAGCCCATCTCGCTGAGAATGATCGGCTTGTCCTTGCCGTCGTTGGCTGCGCGGATCCGCTGCCGCAGGCCGGCGATGGTGTCGCCGGAGCTGCCCAGCCACTCCGGTCCGCCCGGGTAGTGGTAGGGGTGGACACTGTACGCGTCCATCGCTTTCAGTCCACCGCGGTCGATCAGGTCCGGCGCGAAGCACTTGGTGCCGTCTGCGCGCACGCAGTTGCCGATGCCGATGGTGGCCGGGCCGACGACCGAGACGCCCGGGTCCGCGGCCTTCACGGCCTGGTGGACCCCTTTGAGCACCTCCAGGTAGCAGGCGGCGCTCGTCCCGCAGGCGCTGTTGTTGAAGGTGCCGCCGTTGTACTCGTTGAGCACCTCGACGTTGCTCCGGTCGTACTGCTTCAGCACCGCCGCGGCGAACTTCCCGAAGGCCGCGACGCCTTCGGGGCTGCTCGGCGTATGACCCTTGTCGTACAGGGGGTTGGCGCCGTTCGCGATGATGAGCGGGGTGATGCCCAGCGCGCGGGCGCGTGCCATTTCGGTGGAGAAGGCGGCCGGGAAGGCGTAACTGCCCTTCGCGGTCTCGAACCGGTCCCACCAGGCGTCCTCGCGGATGTGCGCGATGCCTGTCTTCCGTGCCTCGTCCAGCACATCGAGGCCCCAGCCGGCGCGTCCGATGTGCACGGCGGCGCCGAACGGCGAGGCCGGGGCGATCACACTGTCCGGCACCGGTTCGATGACGGCGAACGAGGTGCGCAGGTCGGTCGGGTCGGTGGAGGAGCCCGCGTGCAGGGTGAGTTCGAAGTAGCCGGGGGCGAGGTCGGCGACGGGGATCGTGGCCTTCCCGCCGGAGAGCCAGCTGGTGCCGCCGCGCACCCGGGTGCCCTGCTCATCGGTGACCGTCCAGGAGACCGAGGCCGCCGAGGAGCCGAACTCCACGGCACCCTGGCCCCGTTGGAAGATCAGGCTCGGTGAGGTGACCGACAGGGTGTGCGTCGCGGCGGGGGCGGACGGGGGGAGGGCCACGATCAGGGTCAGTGCGAGGGCCGGCGCGAGAGCGAGAACCGGCACGCGGGCAAAAGGTGAGCGCCGTCGTAGACCTGCCCGGTCGCGGCGCCGGGAGCCGGCCGCTTCGCCCGTGCCGATGGAGGTGTTGGTCATGGTGGTTTCGCCCTCTCGCTGCTGATTCGACGTGCCGGTTGTCGGGAACGACGGCCGGTGGGCGTCGCATGTCGCGGCACCCACCGGCCGGGGCAGGTCAGCGGGTCAGCTGCACCTGCTGGTAGCGCACCAGCTTCCAGTTGTTGAGCCCGTCGCCCCAGGTCTGCCATCCGTCCAGACCGAGCGAGCGGTAGTTGTCCCGTTGCACACCGTCGTTCTTGTTGACGGTCAGGGTCAGCGAGAACGAGGGGTCCTCGGGCGACAGCGGGGCGATCCGTTTCCACGGCACGGCGACCAGGTAGGTCGTCGTCCCGGCCTCCTCGTCGCGGGCCACCCGGACATCGGCACCTTCCACGGATCCCACCGGGTAGTCCCTCGGGAGGGATTCGACGAAGACACCCGGCCCCTCCGCCACGGTGTCGCCTGCGTAGAGCATGTACCACTCGGCCCCCCAACGCCCCAGCCCTTCACCGGGTTTGCCCGGCTGGACCCCGATGCCGATGCTGTCGCCGGCGGGCAGCCAGGCCACCTTCCGTGCCGTCCGATGGTCCTTCTCCCGGACGACCGCGGATACGTAGAGGTTCCTGTCGTCCCAGGTCGCCCACATGTCACCGTCGGCGACGGAGGGTTCGATGCCGTTGTACGAGCCGACTTCGGAGAGGTCCACCTTCGGGGCGTTGCCCAGACCGGCGAGCTTGCCGTCCACCAGGTGCGGGGTGGCCCTGGCGATCGGGCTGAAGCCGAAGGAGTCGCTGTCGTGTGCGGTGCGTCCGTCCGCGAATCTCGCGGTCACTCCGACGGGCTGGACGGCGTAGGGGGAGGCTCCGTCGACGGTGACGCGGAAGGTGCGGGTGGCGAGCGGCGGGACGGTATCGCCGTCGCCTGTGCCGCGGCCCGCGATGGTTCCGCTGCGGTCGCCGAAGGACCAGTCGATCCCGGTCACCCGGACCGGCGCGTCCGGCGAGTGGTTGGTGACGGTCACCGCCAGCCGGTCGGTGCGGGCCGCGCCCTTCACCGACATCTCCGGGGACACGTCGACCGTCACCGGCTCCGTCGTCACCTCCGTGCCGGTCGCGACCGCGCCGGCCCGCTTCCCGTCGAGGGTGACCGCCGCGGCCAGGCCACGGCTGCCGGGCGTGTCACCGGCCGGGACCTTCAGCACGGCGCCGGCCCGTCGGCCGGGCGCCGCCGAGACGGTGACCCGCCGGCCCTCGATCTCGAAGACCGCGGTGCGCTTGTGTATCGATGCCCCCTCGCCGTGGCCCGGGGCGCGGTTGTCGAGTGTCGCGGTCACCGGAACGTCCGCGCCCGCCACGATGTCCTTCGGTGCGGACAGCGAAAGCAGCGGTGACTCCTCCACCTTGTCGACCGCGGACCGCAGATAGACCGGGGCGCCGGTGGCCGTGAGGTGCACCCAGCCGTTCACCGGCTCCAGCACCCGCTCCGAGCCGAGCATGTCCACCACGGTGACCGGCTTCCCGGTCCGCACCCGGACCGGTTTGCCGGTGCGGTCACTGCTCCACAGGGCCGTGGTGACCGAGCCGCCGCCGGGCGAGCCGGACGCGGACCTGAATGTGTACGCGTGCAGGTCGCCGTCGCCGGTGCGCAGCCGTCCGGTGAACCCAGCTTCGGTCAGTTCGCGGGCGACGGTGGAGTAGGCGAGGTAGGCGGGCTTCGGGTTGAGCCCGTTGGCCTCCGGGCCCGTCTTGCGCAGCAGGCCGAAGTTGTGTTCCCCGTTGCTCGGCCCGTTGCCGTCGTTGATCAGGTCGTACCAGTAGTAGCGGGCGATGCCTGCGGCCTTGGCCTCCAGCAGGGCTCGTGCGGTGGCCTGTGCCTGGGTCTGCTCACTGACGCCGATGCCGTCCCGGTCGGCGGAGGTCCAGCCCTGCTCGGTGATCCAGATGGGGAGTTCCCTGCCGTCGTTGTACTGACGCATCAGCCGCTTGAGGCCCGCGATGTCGAGCTCGACGCCCTCGGGGTCGCCCGGGGCGCGGTAGGGGTGGATGGAGATCGCGTCCATGTGCTTGAGCCCGCCGAGCTTGAAAAGCTCCTCGAACCAGTCCAGGGGCACCTTGAACGACGAGGCGCCGACCACGGTGACCTTCGGGTCGGCGGCCTTGACCCCCGAGTACGCGGCGGCCAGCATCTTGGCGTAGCACTTCGCGCTCTGCGAGCACACGCCGTTGGAGAAGCCGCCGTAGTACTCGTTCCAGACCTCCAGCGACTCGATCCGGCCGCCGGCCTTCTCCGCGACCTTTCCGGCGTACTTCCCGAACGCCTGGTACGCCTCGTCGGTGCTCGGGATGTTGCCGTAGTCGGAGTTGCCGAAGCCCAGCAGCATCAGGCCGTTCTGGCCGCGTGCGCCGAAGTCCGCGGTGACGCGTTCGCTGGCCTCGGGCCATTGATACTCGCCCTTGGGGTGCTCGATGCTGCTCCAGTAGACGGAGTCGACGCGCAGTGCGTCGGCACCGGCGCGGGCGGCGAGCCCGGTGCTGTCGTCCCAGGCGTCGCCGGGGGCGGAGCGGTGGTGGTGGTTGATGCCGAAGAAGGAGTCGGTGGTGCGCTTCGGGTCGGGGCCGGGGTGTTGCACCGCGAAGCCGGCCGTACGGGCGACCGGGGCGTCGTCCGCGGCGGTCCCCCGAAGCGTCAATGTGTAGTAGCCGACCGGGAGTTCACCGGCATCGACGGCGCCCTCGCGGGTGGCCGGGTCGATGGCTGCGGCGCCCTGCCGCACGGTGCGGCCCCGGTAGTCGCGGACGCTCCAGGGCACGGTGCGGTCGCGGGCGGAGAGGATTCCGAAGGTCGCCCGCACGCCCGGGTCGAAGAGGTTGCCCGGGGTGGTCACGTCGATCTGTACGTCATCGGTGTCGACCGGGGACGGGGCGAAGGCGTAGCGGGCGAAGCAGACCGGTTTCTCACTGGATCCCATGTCCTGCGCCCAGGAGGCGATGCGCATGTCCCGGCCGTACTGCCCGCCGGCGAACGCTCCGTCGGGGATGTAGAAGTGCGCGGTCTTCCAGGTGTTGGTGCCGGTGGTCTTCACGATCCGTGAGGTGCTCCACGGGTTCGCGCCCGCGTCGTAGACCAGCGCGAACTTGGCTCCGGGCGCGTCGAAGTAGTCGATGTCGACGGCCGCGTGGTTCGCCCCCTCGTGCTTGAGGCGGGCGTCCACGGTGACGTACAGGTACTGGCTGGGGCGGCCGGGGCCGATCTCCCAGCAGTCGCGGTCGCCGTACGTCTTGACGTTGGCGCTCGCCTCGTCGCTGCCGGGAGACGCGTCGATGGTGGCGTCTCGGACCTCAAGTGTCTTGCCGAACACGGCGGTTGCCGAGTCGTTGGTGCGCGTGGCGGTGGATCCGGCTCTCTCTGCGGAGGCGGCGGCCGGGCCGAAGGCCAGCAGGCCCAGCAGTGTGGAGAAGGCCACCGCCGCGCGGGACAGGCGTCTGCGTGGTCGATGTCGCATGGCGTGAAACTCCCTGATCATCGGGCGCGGGGTGCTGCGCGGAATCTCTGCGGAGAACGTGGACGGACTGAGCCCGATGCGGCTCCGGGCCGTTGCGCAACCGCTTGCTCAAACGCGGCACAGACTGGTCCCGCAAACAGACCCTGTCAAGGGTTCGCACAGTAACCGACGTAATCGCACAAGCAGTTGCGCACCATGGATAGGCTGATGCCATGTCGGAACGAGGCAGGGTCACACTGAGCGATGTCGCGGCGGTCGCCGGGGTTTCGCTCTCCACGGCGTCGAGGGCGTTGAACGGCGGCGGCCGGGTCTCGACGGCGACGCGATCACGCATAGCCGAGGCGGCGCGCAGGCTGGACTTCCGCCCCAACGCCCTGGCGCAGTCCTTCGCGTTGGGGCGCAGCCGCACGATCGGCATCCTCGCCCAGAATGCCCGGGGAGCCTTCACCGAGCCGGTACTGGTCGGGGCGTTCACCCACCTCGGCAGCCGGGAACAGGCCTGCCTCCTCTACGACACGAGTTTCGACCCGGACTCGATGGCCGACAGCGTCCGCAGGCTGCAGGCCCGGCGCGTCGACGGACTGCTGGTGCTCGGCGACGACCTCCGGGCCGAAATGCGGTCCGTCACGGCCGAGTTCTCCGTTCCGGTCGCCTACGCGTTCGGGCTCACCGACCGGGAGGGCGATTCCTGCTACGTCCCCGACAGCCGGATGGCCGGCCGGCTGGCGGGCGAGCACCTACTGTCGCTGGGCAGGCGACGCATCGCGCACATCACCGGCGAGGCGGCCGACACCGCCACGACGGGACGTGAGCAGGGGTTGCTCTCTTCGCTCGCCGAAGCCGGGCTCTCCCCCGCGACCGGCACGCTCCGGGGCGACTGGAGCCGGGCCTGGGGGGTCACCGCCTGTCGTCGGCTGATCGATTCCGGCACCCGGTTCGACGCCGTCTTCTGTGGCAACGACCAGATCGCGCTCGGCGTGGAGTCGGTCCTGCTGGAGTCGGGAAGGCGGGTCCCGGACGATGTCGCACTGGTCGGCGTGGACAACTGGGAGTACGTGATCAGCGGCCAGCGCACCCGCCATCTCACCACCGTCGACATGGGGTTGGCCGCGCTGGGCGCCGCCGCAGCGGCCCAGGTGGCCGACGGGCGCGACGCTCCCGGGATGCACGCCCACCCGTGCACGCTGGTGGTCGGCGCGACGACGGTCGGGGATCAGGCCGGGGCCTGAGCCGGTCCGGCCCCGACGGTCCCGCGGTCATTCGGCGGCGGCGAGTCGGGCCTGCGGCTGGACGGTGACGAGCGCGATGCCCCCGCAGCACACAGCGAGGAGGAGCAGCTCTGCGGGAGAGGGCGCGGGCGCGGTGTCGAGCGCCCAGTCGCCCAGCCGCACGGTGAAGGGAACGGCCAGTTGCACGGCGGCCGTGAAGACCGGCCCGCGGAGCAGGATGAGCCGGTGCTGCACGAGGTAGGCCGGCGCGTAGACGGCTGCGCCCAGCACCACTGTGCCGCCGATCGCGACGGGTGTCGGCGGACGGGCGATCAGCGCGGGCAGGGCCATCGGGAGCAGCAGACAGGTGGCGGCGGCGAGCAGCACGGGCAGCACGGCGAGCGGCGGCAGCCCCGACAGCCGCTTCCGGTACAGGAACCCGTACACGGCGAAGGCCACGGTCGCCGCCGCCACCAGCAGCAGCCCCATCCCGTCCGCATCGCCCGCGTCCGCGCCGAGCGCCGCGTATCCGGCGGCCGCCGCGCAGGCGAGTGCCGCCCCCGCCACCTTGCGCGGCCCGGACCGTTCGCCGAAGAACATCGCGCCGACCGCCACCGAGGCACACGGCATCAGCGCGACGACGAGATTGGTGAGCGAGGTTCCGATGCGCGGGATGGCGAGGAGGGTCCCTGCCGCGTACCCGGCGAATCCGAGCAGGCCCAGCAGCCATACGGTGCCCGGCCTGGCGGCGGCCCGGCGCAGGTCGGCCCGGCCGTCGGCGGTGGAGGCGGCGACGGCGGTGAGCACCGCGCAGCACACGGCGGTTCGGCCCACGGCGACGATCAGCGGATCGGTCCCGGTGACCAGGGCGCCGGAGAGCAGCCAGGTTCCGGAGAGCAGCAGGACGAGGACGGCCGGCATCGCATGGCCTTTCCGTGGGTGGCGGAGGAACGGGCGGAGGGTGCGGAGCCGTTCGACGGCCGGACCGCCCACGTCACCGAGGTACCCACCGGCGCCATCGGCGGTGGGCACACGCCCACTTGACCGGCACGGTGAGCCGTGCGAAGAGCGCGATGACGCTGCGGCCGAGCTCGCTGATCCCGCACCGGCCCCCTCTGCACGGTCACTTTCCTGCAGGCGCCAACTATATCGACGGGTGCCGTCTCCACCAGGTCATGGGGGCTGCTCGTCCGCGTCACTCCGGCCAGGCGGAATCCAGGATGGTGTCCACGAAGTTGCCACGCTCGAACCCGGGTGCGTAACGCTCCAGGACATCGGCTTTCACATTGCCGAACGTGGTGTCCGGCTTGGGTTCGATGCCTTCGGTGAAGGCCCTGAGGATGCGCCGCTTGAAGTCGGGGCGGGGGTGGAGGGCGACGATCGCCGCACGGTCCGCTTCGCTGATGTCGTCGTACCCGATGCCCAGTACGTCGTACTCCACACCGGCCGTCACCAGTGCGACCTCGGGCTCCATGAACGACGGGATTCCCGGCGTCGTGTGGAGTGCGATGGCCGTCCAGACGCGACGGATGCTGTCCTCGGGCACACCGCGGCTCTGCAGGAATCGCCGTGCCTCGTCGGCGCTGTCCACCTCGAACCGGCGACCGCTGCCGCGGAATTCCTCGTTGAGACCGAGATCGTGGAACATGGCTGCGACGTAGAGGAGCTCCGGGTCGAAGCCCAGCCCGCCGTTGTGTCCCTGGAGCCCGCCGAAGAAGTAGACGCGGCGGGAGTGGTGGTAGATCAGGTCGTCGGTCGTGTCACGCACCAACTGGGTCGCGGCCGAGGCCAGTTCGGTGTCGGGAACCGTCACGGTGGTGAAGGCGGGGAGATCGGCACTGCTGGGCATGGGAACTCCTTTGTCGTACGGCACTTCGGCCTCGTGGCCCCGGTCCCCCGGCGGGAAGCGGGTGGAACCCGGCGCGGTCAGGCACCGGCCGCCCCGTCCCTGTCCGCCGGGGAGAGATGGAGATGGGCCAGGTCGTGCGGGACCGGTCCATCCGGTCGGAAGAGCGGCGCGCTCTCCCCGTCGGCCGCCGTGGCCGGCGCGTCCGTGAGGCGCAGGCGCGTGCGCAGCCGCCCGTAGAAGTCGTGCGGGCCGAGCCTGATGACCCGCAGACGGCGCGGTGCCGCGTACACCCCGAGCCAGTCCCCGGCGTCCAGCACGCCGCGCAGCTGCCCGTCGATGGTCACCGCGCCCTGGCCCGAGTGCGGCAGGACCCGTACGGCGATCGGTTCGTCGGCCGCGGCGACCACGGTGCGGTCGAAGGTCATGTGCGCCGCCACAGGCGTGAAGAGGACGGCGTCCATGCGCGGTGAGACCACCGGACCGCCTGCGGCGAAGCTGTAGGCGGTCGAGCCGGTGGGCGTGGCCATGATGACCGCGTCGGCCGAGTACGAGGCGAGGAGGCGGCCACCGATGTAGACGCCGAGGCTCACCTGCCGGTCGCGGGCGAGCTTCTCCACGACGACGTCGTTGAGCGCGGTGACGTCCAGCGCCACGCCCCAGCCCTCCGCCGCGGCCTCCTCGTCCAGGGCGACCTGGGGAGGCGGCAGCATGGGGCGCCGCCCGTAACCCATCAGGGCATCGATGTCCGGGGGCACTTCGAGTACGCGGGAGGCCCGCATGGTCAGGGTCATGCGCTCCTCGACCTCCGCCCGGCCCCGGTGCACGGCGTCGAGCGCCCGGACCACGTCGCCGGCCGGCACCTCGGTGAGGAAACCGACACGGCCCAGGTCGATCCCGAGGACGGCGCCGTCGTTCTTGGCGGCGATCCTGGCGCCGCGCAGGAACGTCCCGTCGCCGCCGAGCGTCACGATGAGATCGGGGTTGCCCGCGACATCGGCCTCCTCTCGCCCGCCGCGCCTGCGTTCGTCGTCGCGCCACACGTCGATGTCCGTGCACGGGATGCCTTCGCGGGCACACCAACCGCGTACGACGCTCGCTGCGACGACGGCCTCGGGATGGCCCTGGTGAACGACGACTCCGACCCGCTCGACACTCATCCCGCCACGACTCCCCGTGTTCCGACGACGCCCTCACCCCACTGTGAGGGAATCAGGGGTGTGTCCGCCCGTCGCCGGGCCGACACCGCGCCCGGTCGGGCGATCGGGTCCGGTGACGGGCCCCGGATGGCCGGATCCGGGCTCCCCGCACCGGGGCGTGGCGGGCGGCACGGGAGCGGCCCGCCGGCGGATGATCTCCACCGGCGGGCCGGGCACCGCACGGAACACGTCCGGGTCAGGACTGCGCGTCCTCCGGAATGCTGACCAGCCAGCGGGTATCCCGGCGGGGTCGCAGGTAGAGCGCCCAGTAGAGCGTGGCGACCGCGGTGATCCCGCCGGTCCACAGCAGGTACTCGGTCTCCTGCTGGGTCAGGATGTACGCCAGCACGGCGATCAGCAGCACGGGGATCGCGGGCCACAGCGGCATGCGCCAGGCCGGCGCCTCGCGGTGCGTGCCGCGGCGGCAGAGCAGGGCCGCGACGGCGACCAGCAGGTACATGGCGGTGACGGATACGCCGGTGACGCCGTACAGGGTGTCGAGGTTGACGAAGCAGAGCGCCGCTCCGGGAACGCCGACGACCAGGGTCGCGACCCACGGGGACCCGAACCGGCCGAGTCGGGACAGGGCGTGGTTGATCGGCGCGGGCCATGCCTTGTCACGGGCGGAGGCGAACAGCACCCGCGAGTTCTGGATGACCATCACGATGCCCGCGTTGATGATCGCGAGGGCGACGCAGAGGCTGACGAAGGTACCGACGGCCGAGTTGGACCAGGCGGCGACCATGGTGTTGAGGTCGCCCGAGGTCAGGGCCTCCAGGTCCGGGGCGCCCAGCGTGATGGCGATGACCGGGACGAGGATGACCGCCGTGGAGATGGCGAGGGTGGCGAGCACGGTGCGGGCCACGTTGCGCCGCGGGTTCTCCAGCTCCTCCGAGAGGTAGACCGCCGTGGAGAAGCCCTGGGTGATGAAGAGCGCGATCGCGAGACCGGAGACCACCATCATCGCGGTGACGGTCGTGCTCGTGCCGCCCGGCGAGGCGACCGCCCCGTGCACCAGCGCCGACGCACCGCGCTCGGAGTGGGCGAAGCCGAGAACGGCGACGACACCTGCCGCGATCACTTCGAGGACGAGGAAGATTCCGGTGATCCACGCGTTGGCGCGCAGGTCGAGGAGGCCGGCGAGGGTGGCGAGCACCATGACGCCGGCACCCGCGACGGGAGCCGGAATGTGCACGATGGGTGCGAGGTAGTCGGCCGTTCCCATCGCGATGACCGGTGGCACGATCATCACGACCAGCAGCGAGAGCACGAAGACGAGCCACCCGGCGAGCCGCCCCGCCATGGTCGACACCATGGCGTACTCGCCTCCGGCACTCGGAATGAGCGTGCCCAGCTCCGAGTAGCAGAAGGCGACCGCGATGCAGAGCAGCGAGCCGATGGCGATCGTGAGGGCGGTGTACGTGCCGAGGCTGGAGAACAGGTCCGGGACGACCACGAAGAGGGTCGAGGCGGGCGTCACGCAGGAGAGCGTGAGCAGAGTTCCGCCCACGACGCCGATGGAACGCTTGAGCTTCTGTGGAGTGGGGCCGGTCGCTGGGGCGAGCGCCTGGGGAGCGCTGAGCGTTTCGGTCATCGTGCGGTTCCGATCAACAGGTGCGGTGTCTGAGCACGGGAGCGGTATCGCCTCCAGACGAGGACGTGGTGAGTGGTTTCGTCGCTCCCAGCGCGACATGCAATCCTGACGTGTTCCGCAGGTCAAGAGGTGTTCACCTTCGGAATTCGTTGTTCCGAGGAGCCGATCCGACGATTTGGCGTTAACAACGCGTCATAGTCCGGGGATCGGCGGGTGCGGGAACCGCAGCCCGGCCCGATGGAAAGTTTCCCCCGTATCCAGCATCCGGAAGGGCGGGGCGGCCTCCCGCACGGGCGGGGCGCCCGGGGCGCGGTCGGGACGCGGAGCCCGCAGGTCGCGCATCCGCGGTCTTGGTGCCAGCCTGGAGTCATGGCTTGGGCGTCGTGGACGACTTGCGGTGTGTTCTCCGGGCACGGTGGCGTGCTCACGGAGGAGGTCGGTGTCCTGTCCGGGGACCTGACCGTTCACACGACTTGGGCGGATGACTTGGCCCAGGTGACCGTGCAGTACACGGGCGCGATCGACTGGTTCACCATGTCGGGCAGTCCCGTGCCGTGTTGTTCGGAGGAGGACAGCCGTCGCCTGCACGATGCGGTGGTGCAGGCGGTCCGGAAGGGTGAGGCGGCCACCGTTCCCGTGCCGCCCCGCCCCGCCCGGGAGCAGGCGGCGGAGCCCGCCCAGGAGTGACGCCGGCGCGTCGACGATCACGCGTCGCGGAGCGCGGCGGCGACCAGCCCCGCGATCTCGTCCCTCGGCACTCCCCCGCCGCCCACCAGCCGGTCGAACACCAGCCCGTCCACGCAGGCCAGCAGCGTGAGCGTCCGGCCCTCTGCGTCGGCCACGCCCCGCGCCTCCAGGAACGCCCGCACGGCTTCGCGTGCCGCGTTCTGGCGCGGCACAAGGATCTCCCGCAGCTCTGGGTGACGCACACTCTCGACCGCGCACGCGTAGTGGGCGAGCGACCTCTGCCGACCCCGACCGGCCAGCCGCCGCTCGACGAAGCCGGCGAGCCCGTCCATCAGTTCGTCGGCGTCGCGCGGCATCCCCGCCTGCTCGCCGACCGCCTGCAGCTCCGCCTGGTCGAGGGGGGAAGCCGTCCTGCACCATGACGTCGACGAACTGGTCGTCCCGCTCCCTTCCTGCGCGGTGGGCCGGGTCGCCCTGCTCGGCGATGCGGCCCATGCCATGACACCGCACCTCGGCCAGGGTGCTTACCAGGCCCTGGAGGACGCGGCGACACCGGCCGCCGCACTCCGCGCCGAGCCCGCTGTCGAGTCGGCGCTCGGCCGCTACGACGCCGAACGTCGGCCCCGCAGCCAGTCGGTCGCCCGAGCCGCCCGCCGGGCCGGCCGGATGGGTCAGCGGCTGTCCCGGCCGGCGGCCGTCGCGCTGCGCAACGCGGCACTGCGCCTCGCACCGTCCCGCGTCACCGTCCGCACGATCCTGCGCCATGCCGACTGGACGCCCCCGCGGCTGGGGTGACCGCGGGGGCGACGGCCCGGAGACCGTCCGTTCCGTATGTCAGTAGGCCCCGGAGACGTTGTCGATGGAGCCGTACTTGGCAGCCGCGTAGTTGCAGGCTGCCGTGATGTTGGCGACGGGGTCGTAGCTGTCCATCGCCGTGCCGGGCACGTGGTAGGCCCGGAACGTCGGATCGATGATCTGGAGGAGGCCCTTGGACGGCGTTCCGGCGGCGGCGTTCGAGTCCCATTTGTTGATGGCGAGGGGATTGCCGGAAGACTCGCGCATGACGTTGCGGTGGATGCCGTTGTAGCTTCCGGGGATGCCGTGCTGGGCCATGACGGCCAGCGACTCCTTGATCCAGCCGTCCAGATTGTCCGTATACGCCGCGGTCGGCGCGGCGGCACGGGCGGTCTGCGCCGGCGCAGCCGAGGCGGCGTGGGCCCCGATCAGCGGCAGCATGAGTGCGGCGGCACCCGTGCCCAGGGCGATGAAGCCCCTGGTCAGCGAGGTGGCCCTGCGACGACGGTATGTAACCGTTGAGGTCATGATGGATTCCTCTCCGTCGCCTGCGAGGTGAGCTGTCGGGTTCGGGCTGGAGATGCCCGGCCGCACACGAATGCGACTTCACCCCGAGCCGTTCCGGATACCGGATCGGCGGCTTACCTGGGTTCCCCGCTCCTGCCGTACACGAGTGGGTGGGATTGCCGGACGGCGGCAGGATTCGGCGTTCCGTCCGGATTGACGGTGACCGTAGGCGAGAAGGACCGAAAGGGACAAGCCCCTAATTTCCGAACGCAATTCACTTACAAGATCGAGTCATCGGAATCGGGGTAATCCACCTCACATCGAACGGTTCCCTTTCCTTGCGCGGAAAGGGAACCGAATTGCACGGTGCGACATCCGGGGGCTCGAACGTGACTCGCGCCACGAAATACCAAAAGGTGCATATCGCCCTACGTTCGAAAGTCGCAATTGCACTAAATGCCCCATATCACCTAAAAGGGAAACTGCCCCGGATCGCTCATACAGGACGTACGCGTCGTCGTTCGAGCTCCACGCCCAGGCCCCCGCACGAAACCGGGAGGCATTGCCATCGCTCCTCCCCGTGGTTATAGTTTTGATGTCCTGTTGTCTCCGATAGAGGTGGACGTTGCGCATCTGAGGTTCGCGAACATCGCGCCGTACGGCACAGCCCGTACGCCCGTCACGCTGTAGCAGTGCTCCGCGCTGCCCGTGACCCCGCGTGGATGCGACCTCGGTGCATGAGCCGTCCCTCTGTCTTCCGGACGCCGCACCTTTCTCTGCCGCTCGGTCGCCGCGTGGTGCTCGCATACGAAGCCCCCATCACTGCGCTTGCGAATGCGAGGAACACCATGGCGACACCCACCACCCCCCACGCCTCCCTCACCTGCTCGGCCCTGTCCTTCCGGTGGCCGGACGGCACGACCGTCTTCGACGGCCTCTCGCTCAGCATCGGCCGGGGCCGCATCGGTCTCGTCGGCACCAACGGCGCGGGCAAGTCCACACTGCTGCGGCTGCTCGCCGGTCGGCTGCGCCCGTCCCAGGGTTCGGTGACCGTGGGCGGCAGCCTCGCCCACCTTCCGCAGAACATCACCCTCGACACGACACTGCGGGTGGACCGGGCCCTGGGCATCGCCGAACGGCGCGACGCGCTGCGTGCCATCGAGGCCGGCGATGTCGACGAGAAGCACTTCGAGACGATCGGCGACGACTGGGACGTGGAGGAACGGGCCCTGGCGACACTGGGCTCACTCGGACTCGGCGGCGTCGAACTGGACCGCACCGTCGGCCAGTTGTCCGGCGGGGAGACCGTCCTGCTGCGCCTGGCAGCGCTGCTGCTGGAGCGTCCCGATGTCCTCCTCCTGGACGAGCCCACCAACAACCTCGACATGTTCGCGCGCCGGAGGCTCTACGAGGCCGTCGACTCCTGGCGCTCGGGCGTACTGGTCGTGGTCAGCCATGACCTCGAACTGCTGGAGCGCGTGGACCGCATCGCCGAACTGCGCGCCGGGTCCGTGAGCTGGTACGGCGGTGGCTGGTCCGCGTACCAGGAGGCCGTGGCCACCGAACAGGAGGCCGCCGGACGGATGTTGCGGGCCGCGGAAGCCGATGTGCGCCGCCAGAAACGCGAGTTGGAGGAGACCCAGGTGAAGCTGGCCCGGCGCCAGAGGAACGGCAGGAAGATCGAGGCCGAGGGGAGCCTCCCGAAGATCCTGGCCGGCCGCCGCAAGCGGTCCGCGCAGGAGTCGGCGGGCAAACTTCGCGGCGTCCACGAGGAGCGGCTCGGCGAGGCGCGCGAGCGCCGGGAGGAGGCCGCGGACGCGATCCGCGACGATGCCGAGATCCGCGTGGGCCTTCCCCACACGGCGGTGCCCGCCGGACGCAGCGTGTTGAACCTGCACGAGTTGCGCCCCCGGTTCGGCAGGCTGCGCGAGGGCAGTCTCCGCGTGCAGGGACCCGAGCGGATCGCGCTCGTCGGTCGCAACGGCGCCGGGAAGACGACACTGCTGCGCACGATCACCGGTGAGCTGGCCCCCTTGTCCGGCGAGGCCAGGACCTTCGTGCCGACGCGGTTCCTTCCGCAGCGGCTCGACGTGCTGGACGAGGAGCTGAGCGTCGCGGCGAACGTGGCCCGCATGGCGCCCGGGGTCACCGACAACCACATCCGTGCCCAGCTCGCGCGCTTCCTGTTCCGGGGGAAGCGCGCGGAGCAGTCGGCGGGCACGCTGTCGGGCGGAGAACGCTTCCGTGCCGCCCTCGCGGCGACGATGCTCGCCGCACCGGCCCCGCAGCTGCTGATGATGGACGAACCGACCAACAACCTCGATATCGCCAGCGCGCGGCAGCTGACCGGTGCGCTGGAGTCCTACGAGGGCGCACTGCTGATCGCCAGTCACGATCTGCCGTTCCTCGAATCGGTCGGCATCACCCGGTGGCTGCTGGTCGCGGAGGAGCTCCGGGAGACCACCGCACAGGAGGTGGGTGCTCTGCTGGCGACGCCGGAGCACGCGAGCCCGGCCTGATCCGGACGAGAGGCCCGAGGGCGCGGGCCTTCGCATGACGGCATCCGGACCGTCATGCGAGGGAGGCCCGCACCCCGGCCGGGATCAGAGCCGGTCGATGATCTTGTTCATCTGCTCGATCTCGGCGGTCTGAGCCGTGACGACAGCGCCGGCGAGCTTCTTCGCGTCGGCGTTGTCGCCGTTCTTCTGCTCGTCCTCGGCCATGGTGACCGCGCCTTGGTGGTGGCCGATCATGAGCTGGGCGAACTTCTTGTCGAAGTCCCTGCCCTTGGCGGCCGCCAGGTCGCCCATGTCCTTGCCGGACATCATTCCGGGCATTCCCGAACCGTCCGAGCCGTGGTCCATCCCGGGCATGTCACCCATCGAGGACGAGGACGCGGGCAGCGGCTTGCCCCACGAAGTCAGCCAGCCCTTCATCGTGTTGATCTCGGGGTCCTGGGCCTTCTCGATCGCGGTGGCCAGCTTCTTGATCTCGGGGTCGGAGGCGCGGCCGTCGGCCAGCCTCGCCATCTCGATGGCCTGCTGGTGGTGCGGGATCATCTGCTGTGCGAACGTCACGTCCGCGTCGTTGAACGCACCGCCGGGGGTGGCCGGTGCGGAGGCGCTGCGCGAGCCGTGGTTCATGCCGGGCATGGACGAACCGTCGGACTTCGAGCCGTCGGAGGAACCGCAGGCCGCCAGCGTCAGAGCGAAGGCGGCGACGGTGCCGGCGGCCGCGAGCGTACGGCGGCGGGCAGCAGAGGACAGGGAAGCGGACATCACGGATTCTTTCCAGGTGGATGCGCCACGTCCGTGGCGCGCGAAAGGGGCAGGGTCGTCCGGCCGGTCCGGCCTCGGAGGGCCGTGGACCGGCGGATTCCTGTCACGTCCGCGCGATGCACACCTGGAGCAGCAGATCTCTGCCGGCGAACGGCGGTCCCCGCCGCGCCGGTCCGCATACGGCCGTACGGCGCCCGGCGAGCGCCCGAACGGCCAGGAGCACCAGACCCAGCGCCATCAGCAGCGGCAGCACCCGGTCACGGGCATGGGTGAATACGCACGACTCGCCGTCCGTCGCCGGCCTGGCGGCGGCAGCGCGAGCGGGGTCGTGCTCGCCCCGCACGACGGAGTGACCGGCAGCCGTGGTCATGGACACGGGCGCGGTCACGGCCATCGCGTCGTGACAGCCCTCCGCGGCGCTCGCCGGTGCGCCGTGCATGAGGAACAGTCCGCACAGGACGGCACACAGCACGAGCAGCCGGGACACTCCCGGTGTGCGTGTCCGTCCGCGATCCACGGCTGCCTCGAATGCTCGGTCGTACGGGTCCTGCGGTCCGGGCCCGACGATACCCCCACCGGGTTTCCCGTTCCGTGGCGCCCCGCCCTCCGCACCGGTGGCGGCGGCTTCGGTGACGGCGCGTGCGAGAGGGTGTTCGCTGGGGTGCTCGACCGCCGCCGCCAGGGTGAGCAGGGCGCCCTCGGTCAGGTCCGAGGAGGCGAGCGGACGGATGTCGGTGACACGCGGGGTGCCCTCGGTCGGGGTGCCGGTCTTGTCGAGCGCCACGGCGTCGATCCGGCTTGAGGCTGCTGCGCAACCTCGGGCTCGTCACCGGCGAGCGCCGGGGCCGCTCGGTGATCTACGCGCTGTACGACAACCACGTGGCCGGACTCCTCGACCAGGCCCTCTTCCACGTCGAGCGCCTGCGGCTCGGCCTCCACGACGCCCCGGCGGAGGAAGTCGCGGCGGCCGATGACACGGTGGCCGCCCTGCGCTGAACCCCGGGACCACCCGTCAGACGGCGCCGCCCTCCCGGGCGGACACGGCCGTCAGGAATTCCCCGAGGATCTCGCCGAAGGCATCCGGCCGTTCCATGTGGGGATAGTGCGCGGTCCCCTCGACGATCGCCTCGCGCCCGTCGGCGACCGTCCGTGCGAGGCGCTGGACCATGGCGAGGTGATCGTCCGAATCGATGCCGCCCGCGATGGCCAGCACCGGGACGTCGATCTCCGCCGCCCGCGCCCAGGTGTCGGAGACGGGCACGAGCCGGTCGGGTTCGTCCGCGGTGTGCTTGGCCAGCGTCCGCTCGGTCATCGCGCGCAGGCGTCGCACCACAGCGCCGTCGACGTCGTCGAGCGTGCGGTGCGGCCCCGCCGCGAAGAGCATGAAGGCGTCGATCCATCCCCCGATGTCACCGGCGGCCAGGGAGCGGGCCTGCTCGGCCAGGACCTGACGGGACCAGGGGTCGTGGAACTCGGGCTCACTCGTCCCCGCCCCGCTGACGACCAGCGCACGTACCAGATCGGGGTGTTCGAGCGCGGTGTCGAGCGCGGTGGCCCCGCCCATCGACACTCCGACCAGGACCGCGGGGCCGGCGTCGAGATGGCGCAGCATGGCGGCCAGGTCGTCCGTGTGCCGGAAGGGCCTGCTCGCGTTGGACGATCCGCCGTGCCCGCGGGCGTCCGGCACGATCACTCGGTGATCCCGCGCGAGCTCCGGCACCTGGTCGTCCCACATCCCGTGGTCCAGGAATCCGCCGTGCAGCAGCACCAGCAGCGGGCCCTCCCCGGTGTCGCGGTACACGAGGCGGCCGTCGTCGGTTTCGAAGAATTTCAGCTCGGAGGCAGCATTCATGACAACCAAGGTGCCATCTCTTCCCCACATTGACAACCAAGGTGCCATCATGGCCGCATGACCGAAAACGATCCGCCCCTGGCACCCGAGGAACTGGCCCACCGGCTCACGGAGGTCTTCGCCCTGGTCGGCCCGCTCTACCGGCGTGTGCAACGCAAGGTGGAACAGGCCGCGCCGATCGAGGGCCTGTCCGTCGGCGTGCGTGCCGTACTGGATCTGCTGCGTGAGCATGGACCCATGACGGTCCCGCAGATGGGCCGGGCACAGGCGCTGAGCCGGCAGTTCGTGCAGCGCATGGTCAACGACGCCGCGGCCGGGCAACTGGTCGAGATCATTCCCAACCCGGCCCATCGGCGGTCGTCCCTGGTCCGGCTGACCGAGGGCGGCAGAGCGGCGATCACCGCCGCACTGACCCGCGAGCAGTCCCTGCTGCGCCAGGTGGACGGGGATCTGACCGATGCCGATGTGACGGCCTGCGTACGGGTGCTCGGCAGGATGCTGGACCTCTTCGACAGCGTCGACCTGGACTGAGACCGCGCAGGGCTCCGGCTCCGGCGGGTGCGGAAACGGCGCGTCCGCCACCGAGTGCGGAACCAATTTCCGCCATTTACGCTCAGATGTGGATCTATGCCGCCAGGAGTCGTTGATCGACAGGAAGCGAGACCCCTATGGAGCGGCTCAAGAAGTCCGGAATCGTCGGGGAACTCTCGGCGGAGTTTCTCGGCACGATGATTCTGATCCTCTTCGGCTGCGGTGTCGTGGCCCAGGTCGTGGCCGGCGGTGCGCTCACCGATCCGGCGGGCGGCCTCGGAAATCACGACAGCATCGCCTGGGCGTGGGGTCTCGGAGTCACTCTGGGCGTCTATGTGGCGGCCAGACTGAGCGGAGCCCATCTCAATCCGGCGGTGACTCTCTCGCTCGCCGCTTTCAAGGGCTTCCCCTGGCAGAAGGTGGCGCCCTACTCCCTCGCGCAGCTCGCGGGGGCGTTCGTCGCGGCACTGCTGGTGCGCTGGAACTACACGGAGGCGCTGGCGAAGGCGGACCCCGGGCACACGATCAAGACGCAGTTCGTGTTCTCCACCCTGCCCGCCAACGGAAACCCCGCGCTTCCGGTCCACGAATGGGGGGCGTTCCGGGACCAGGTCATCGGCACCGCCATCCTCGTACTGCTGATCTTCGCGGTCACGGATCTCCTCAACACCCCGCCGGGCTCCAACCTCGGTCCTTTCATCGTGGGCCTCATCGTGGTGGCCATCGGCATGGCGTTCGGGACCAATGCCGGGTACGCGATCAATCCGGCCCGTGACCTCGGCCCCCGTCTCGCGAGCTTCCTGACCGGCTACGGAGGGGCGTGGCGCGATCAGTACGGGAACTTCTACTTCTGGGTGCCGATCGTGGGACCGCTCGTCGGCGGCCCACTGGGAGCCTTCGTCTACAAGATCTTCATCAGCCGCTTCCTGCCCACGGCCGAACCGGAGCCGGAGGGCACCATCCCGCTACCGCCGGAGAAGTGACGCCCGGTTCCATCACCGGGCCCGGACTCAGGAGAGGCAGCATGCCATGGCGGACTTCGTCGGCGCAGTGGACCAAGGCACCACCAGCAGCCGCTTCATGATCTTCGATCACGGCGGAAACGAAGTGGCCAGACACCAGTTGGAGCACGAGCAGATCCTGCCCCGGTCGGGCTGGGTGGAGCACGATCCGGTGGAGATCTGGGAGCGCACCAACTCGGTGATGCAGACCGCTCTGCGCACCGGTGGTCTGAGCGCCACCGATCTCGCCGCCATCGGGATCACCAACCAGCGCGAGACGACCGTCGTCTGGGACCCCCGCACCGGCCGTCCGTACTGCAACGCCATCGTGTGGCAGGACACCCGCACCGACTCGATCGCCAAGGCCCTGGAGAACGAGGGGCACGGCGAGGTCATCAGGCGCAAGTCGGGTCTACCTCCGGCCACTTACTTCTCCGGCGGGAAGATCAAGTGGATCCTCGACAATGTCGACGGGGTCCGCGCCGCCGCGGAGCAGGGGCACGCGGTGTTCGGGAACACGGACTGCTGGGTGCTGTGGAACCTCACCGGCGGACCCGACGGCGGTATCCACGCCACGGATGTGACCAACGCCAGCCGGACGATGCTGATGAATCTGGAGACGCTCGACTGGGACGACGAGCTGCTGGACATCTTCGGCATCCCCCGGGCGATGCTCCCGGCGATCCGGCCCTCCTCCGACGCGGAGGCGTACGGCCGCACGCGCACGTCCCGGCCGCTGCGCGCCGCGATCCCGATCACGGGAGTGCTCGGCGACCAGCAGGCGGCCACGGTGGGACAGGTGTGCTTCGAGCCGGGCGAGGCGAAGAACACGTACGGCACCGGCAACTTCCTCGTGCTCAACACCGGGACGGAACCGATCCGGTCGAAGCACGGCCTGCTCACCACCGTCGCCTACCGATTCGGGCAGAGTCCGCCGGTCTACGCCCTGGAGGGCTCCATCGCGGTCACCGGGTCCGCGGTGCAGTGGCTGCGGGACCAGATGAAGATCATCACGAACGCGAGCGAGAGCGAACACCTCGCCCGGACCGTCGAGGACAACGGCGGGATGTACTTCGTGCCGGCCTTCTCGGGCCTCTTCGCGCCGTACTGGCGCTCGGACGCCCGGGGCGCCATCGTCGGCCTGGCCCGCTACAACACCAACGGCCATCTGGCGAGGGCCACTCTGGAGGCCATCTGCTACCAGAGCCGGGATGTGGTGGAGGCGATGGAACAGGACTCCGGCGTCCACCTCGACGTGCTCAAGGTCGACGGCGGGGTCACGGCCAACGACCTCTGCATGCAGATCCAGGCGGATGTGCTCGGAGTCCCCGTCAGCCGCCCGGTCGTCGCCGAGACGACCGCGCTCGGTGCCGCCTACGCGGCCGGGCTGGCCACCGGATTCTGGCAGGACCAGAAAGAGTTGCGAGAACACTGGCAGGAGTCGAAGCGCTGGGAGCCGCAGTGGAGCGAGGACCAGCGGGCGGAGGGGTACGCAAACTGGAAGCGGGCCGTGGAACGCACCCTGGACTGGGTCAGCGTGGGATGACGGTCCGACACACCGCGCGGGCGCGCATGCCTGGGCACGCCCGCGCGGTGCGTCCAGGGGCTCAGGCGTCGGTCCGCAGCCCGGCCAGGAGTTGGTAGACGGTCTCGGTGCCCTGCCGCAGTGCTTCGACGCCGATGTGTTCGTCGGTGCCGTGCATGCGCTTGAGCATGTCCCGGTTCACGGTGAACGGATACATGCCGTACACGGGTATGTTCTGTTCCCGGAACGGCACCGCGCTGGTGACCGCCTCGAACTGGCAGGCGGTGGCCCGTACTCCGGGATGGGTCCGGCGTACGGCGCTCTGCCAGGCGCGGAAGACGTCCGTGTCGTAGTCGGAGTCGGGCGTGGCCAGATAGCCGCGCAGCCGGTCCAGAGCCTGTTGCTCGGTCTCACCGGGGTTGCCGACGACACTCAGCGTCGCCCGGTTGCCGATCAGCGAGCGCAGTTCGGCGACGATGCGTCCGGGGTCCTCGGCCCCCGGCAGGAAGGCGGCCCGGAACTCCGCGGTCGCCGTGCCCGGCACGATGCTCGGGTAGTAGCCGGACTGGGCGGCGGTGAAGGCGAGCGTGGTCCGCAGCATCGCGTTGTGCAGCTCCGGGGTCTCGCTGAGCCGCACCACCGCTTCCCCCGCTCTGTCCCGCTGCCGGTCCGTGCGGGCGCCGAGCATCTCCCGGAGAGCCTTGGCGAAGGGCCGGTCGGTGGTGGCCTCGGCCAGTTCGGCGAAGTACCGCCGGGACAGTGCGTTCGGGCGGATGTGGGCACGCCACTGCCCGAGCCGGTCGAGCACCTCGCCCAGCCGGATCACCGCCTGTCCGCTGAACGGCTTGGACGTGTGGGTGGCGTACGAGGCCGTCTCCAGGCGCAGCAGCAGGGAGCGCTTGTCGTTGCAGGTGAGCGAGGCGATCATGGGCGTGGTGCCGTCGCGCTGGTCGAGTACCCAGCCGCCCTCGGTGATGACCGCACCCGCCGTCACCTTGCCGGGGTGTTCCGTGAGGAACCAGCGCACGCCGTAGGGGCCCTGCTCCTCGTCGCAGTCGGACCAGAAGACGATGTCGCGGTCGAAGGCCGCTCCCTCGCGGACATGGCGCAGCAGAGCGGCGACGAAGGCGGCGTTGACGCCCTTCATGTCCAGCGAGCCGCGGCCGTACAGCTTGCCGTCCCTGATCTCGCCGGCGAAGGGGTCCGTCTCCCATGTGTCGCCGATGGCGGGCACCACGTCGGAGTGGCCGAGCAGGACCAGGGGCTTCTTCGTGGCCGGTCCGCTGCCGGGGACGCGGGCGAAGAAGTGGACGTTGCCGTCCTTCGGAGTGGGCACGATCTCGGTGCCGACCCCGGCGGCCCGGAAGATGCCCTGGAGCATCCGGGCGAGCGGCAGGGTGACCGCGCCGTCGCCGGGGTTGCTGGTGTTCTGACGGATCATGGCGACGGCGAGGCCCACGGGGTCGGTGGGATCGCCGTCGAAGGAGACGCTGCCCGTCCCCGTCCCCGTCGCCGCGTCGGCCCGCGCTGCGGGTGCCGACGAGGCCACCGTGCCGAGGCCCAGCACCGTGGACGCGACGGCCGTCGCCCCGGCACCGAGCACGGAGCGCCGTGACGGCCGGGTTCCGGGGAGTCCGTCGAGGCAGGCGGAGATGACCGCGGCCGGGTTCTCCTGGTGGGCGTAGTGGCCGCCCTCGACGGACATCAGGGAGCAGTCGCCCCGGGTCCACTCGGCCCAGCGGCGCACGGTGACCTCGGGCACGTGCGGGTCGTCGGTGGCCCACACCGCGCGCAGCTCGACCTGCGGAACGGCTCCGAGGCGGCCGTCG
This sequence comes from Streptomyces sp. NBC_01363, assembly GCF_026340595.1. Taxonomy (GTDB): domain Bacteria; phylum Actinomycetota; class Actinomycetes; order Streptomycetales; family Streptomycetaceae; genus Streptomyces. The sequence continues at coordinate 2,123,603 of NZ_JAPEPF010000002.1, read as the reverse complement.
TACCCGGCGGCCAGCCGCAGATCGGCGATGACGGGAGGCAGCAGCACCTCCTCGAACTCGGGGTCCGCCAGCAGCTCCGGGTCGGTCAGTCCGGTCCCGGCGACGAAGGCACGGGCGTCCTCTACCGTCACTTCCTCGCCGCGGCCGTGGAAGTCGCCGGGGCACTGTCCGGCCACGGCGCACAGCCGTGCCACGGGCACCCCGGAGTCGAGCAGCCTGCGGCAGGTCTCGTACGCCAGCAGGGCGCCGAGGCTGACTCCGATCAGCACCAGCCGCCGCCCGCCCCGCAGTTCACGGATCCCGGCCGCCGTCGCCTCGGCGTAGGCGGCCATGTCGGTGACGGGCTCCTCGTCGACGCGGGTGCCGCGGCCCGGCGGTGCGACGAAGGCAAGGGTCGTGTCCTCGGGAAGCCGGCCGCGCCAGCTCGCGAACGTGGAGCCGTGGGCGCCGGTGGGTGCGAAGCAGACGGCAAGGGTGCCGGTGGCGGCGCCCTGCGGCTGCTCGCCCGGCACGGTCAGCCATGGGACGTTCATATCTGCTCCTCCTGCTGGATGTCGCGGCACAGGGCGGCGATCGCGGTGACGGTGGGTGCGCCGAGGATGCGGCGCAGCGGCACCCGGCGGCCCGCCGTCGTCGCCAGCCGGTTGGCGAGCCGTACGGCGAGCAGGGAGTGGCCTCCGGCGTCGAAGAAGTTCTGGTCCGCCGACGCGGGCGGGGCGCCGAGCAGTTCCTGCCAGAGCGCGGCGACGGCGGTCTCGGTGGCGTCGGACGGGGTGAATCCGGCCGCCTGTTCCTGCCCGATGCCTGCCACGAGTGTGCGCAGGGCGGTGCGGTCCAGCTTGCCGTTGGTGCTGCGCGGGAGCTGCGGGACCTGCTGGATGCGGGCGGGCAGCATGTAGTCGGGCAGCCGGTCGCGCAGATGGGCGCGCAGTGCGGCGGCGCCGGTCTCCTCGTCGGCGGTGACGCAGGCGACGATGCGTGTCTCGCCGTCCTCGTTCTCCGCGTAGGCCCCCGCGTCGGTGACGTCCGGTGCCTTGCGCAGGGTGGCCTCGATCTCCTCCAGCTCGACACGATAGCCGCGCACCTTGATCTGGTTGTCGGCGCGGCCGGTGATCTCCATGACGGAGTCCGGGAGTTGGCGGCCCCGGTCACCGGTGCGGTAGTGCCGGACCCCGGCGTCGTCGGTGGTGAAGCGGTCCTCGTCGTCGCCGCCGACGTAGCCGAGGGCCAGTGGCGTTCCGGAGACCCACACCTCGCCGCCCACACCGGTCGGCAGCCGTCGGCCGAGCCGGTCGCGGACCGCGAGCGAGGCGCCCGCCACGGGGCTGCCGACGGGGACGCGTTCGGCGTCGGCGGGCAGTCGGGCGGTGTCGTACGCGGCGACGTTGGAGGCGGTCTCCGTCATGCCGTACAGGTTGAGCAGGGTGGCGTCGGGCCAGACCTCGCGGAAGCGCAGGACGGTGTCCACGGGCAGGGTGTCGGCACCGCTGGTGACCAGGACCGGCCGGTGCCCGCCGGGGCGACCGGCGCTCTCCTCCAGCAGTCCGGCGATGAGCTGCGGGGTCAGGAAGAGATGGGTGATCCGTTCCTGCTCGACGGCGGCAGCGAAGAGCGCCGGATCGAGGAGTTCGTCGGTGGCGAGCACGACGGACGGGACACCCTTGAGCAGTCCGCCCAGCAGCTCCCAGGGCGAGGCGACCAGTGCCAGGGACTTCTGGACGGCGAGCACCGCGTTCTCCGGGAACGGGTGGTCCTGCCACATCCACTCCAGCCGGCCCCGGACCGAACGGCGGCTGATGCGTACGCCCTTGGGGTTTCCGGTCGTCCCCGAGGTGTAGACGATGTGGAACAGGGCGTCCTCGTCGGGCTCCTGCTCGGGGGCCTGGTGCAGCGGGCCCTCGGTGAGGGGCGCCAGGGTGACGCGCGGCGCGTCCAGGGTGGGGAACTGGTCGAGTCCGGGCTCGGCCAGCACGCAGTGCGGTCCGGTCTCCTCCACCATCCGGCGCTGCCGTCGCACGGGTATCGCGGGGTCCAGCCCGAGGTAGGCGGCACCGGTCTTCAGTACGGCGAGGACTCCGGCGACGGCGGCAGGGCCGCGCTGGGCGGCGAGTGCCACCAGCGAGCCGGGACCGGTGCCCTTGGCGGTGAGCCGGGCGGCCAGCCGGCCGCTCCATTCGTCGAGTTCACGGTAGGTGAGGGTGGTGCCGGTGTGGCGCAGGGCGACGGCCCGGGGGTGGGCCGCCACCTGCTCGGCGAAGCGTTCCAGCAGGGTCGGCGTGTTCATCAGTGATCGTCTCCGGGCAGCAGATCGAGGGAACGAACGGTGGTGTGCTCGGCGCGCTCCGGGTCGGTGAGGGCCCGCAGCGCGATCAGTGTGGATTCCAGTACGTTGCGGGCGGCCGGCGCGTCGAGCAGCTCCTGCTGGTAGGCGTACTGGAGCAGCAGGCCGCCGGGGCCGTGCGGCTGTACGTACAGGGCGCAGTCGTACTTGGTGTAGCCGGTGTCCAGTTCGACGAAGCGGAACCGGACGTCCGACGCGGTGGTGGCGCGCGCCGGGTAGGGCAGCATGTTGAGCATGGTCTGGAAGACCGGGGTCGCCGATGAGCTCCGCGAGGCGGCCGGAAGCCGCCGCAGCGTCCAGCCGAAGGGGTGCTCGGCGGCGGCGTAGGCGTCGTACACCGTCTCCCTCACCTGTGCGGTGAACTCCGCGAGGCTGGCGGCCGGGTCGATGTCCAGGCGCAGTGGCAGCATGGCGAGCATGAAGGCGGGCACGTCGGCGGTCTCCGGCCGCTCCCGCCCCGCCATCGGGGCGCCGATGATCACGTCGTCGGCGTCGCTGTAGTAGCTCAGGGCCAGTGCGTAGGCGGCCAGCAGCGGTACGAAGGCGGTGGCGGAGGCGGCCAGCGCGGTGTCGCGCAGCCGCCGGGAGAGTTGCTCGTCGAGGACCGCCTCGGTGATCTCGCCCCGGTAGGCGGGGGTGGCGGGCCGCGGTTTCTGGGCGATCCGGAGTGCCGGGAGGTCGCCTGCGAGGCGGCGCAGCCAGTACTCCCCCGCCTCGGCCACCTCCTCGCCGGCCAGCCGCTCCGCCAAGTGGTCGAGATAGCGGTCGTAGCGGGTGGCACGTTCGGGGTCGGGCCCGGCAGGACGCTGTTCGTAGAGTTCGGCCAGCCGCTGGAACAGCACGGTCGCTCCCCAGCCGTCGAGGAGCAGTTCATGCATGGTGACCAGGAGTCGGTGCTGTCCGCCGGGCAGCCGGAACAGCCCGGTCCGCAGGGCCGGTTCGGTGAGGAGGTCGAAGGGCCTGGCCGCCTCCTCGGCGGCCACCGTGCGGAATGCCTCCGCGGTGATGTCCCGGACGCTTGCGGGCAGCGGCACCTCCCAGTGCGGGTAGTGGTGCACCACCTCGTGCCCCGCTTCCCGCCCGTCCGCCTCGTCGGTCTCGGCGAACCGGGCGAGGAGCAGCGGATTCTCGGCGAGCAGCAGTTGCCAGGCCCGTGCCAGCCGTGCCACGTCGAGCGGCCCGTCGAGTTCCAGGGAGCCCTGGTAGCTGTAGTAGGGGCTGAGCGGGTCGAGCCGCCAGTGAAAGTAGACCCCGGCCTGCTGCGGGGTGAGCGGCCGGGTGCGGGGCGCGTCGTCCGGTGCCGTCGCCGTGCGGGCAGCGGTCGCGGGCCGCTGCTCGTGGCCGAGCGCGGCGAGCGCGGCGGGGCTGCCGTCGCGCAGCACGTCACGCAGACCGGCCGCCGATCCGGTCTCGCGCAGGGCGGCGACCAGCCGCATGGCGAGCAGCGAGTCGCCGCCCAGTTCCAGGAACCTGTCGTTCCTGCCGACCCGTCCGGTGCCGAGGAGCCCGGCGACGACGGCCGCGATGGCGGTCTCCGCCTCGCCCCGCGGTGGGGTGTACGGGCGGGTGTCGGGACGGCTGCGGCGCGGTGGTGCGGGCAGGGCCTTGTAGTCCGTCTTGCCGTTGCGGGTGAGCGGGAGCCGGGGCAGGACGACGAAGGTGTGCGGCACCATGGGGGCGGGAAGCCGGTCGCTCAGATGGGCGCGCAGCGATGCCTCCGCCGGCTCGTCGCCGGAGGCGGTGACGTAGGCGACGAGCCGGGGCGGCTGCGCGGCCGCCGGGGTGTGGGCGCTCTCCCGGACGACCAGGGCTCCGGTGTCGTCGGGGGTGTGGACGGTGACGGCGCAGGCGGCGATTCCGGGGTGGCCGCCGAGTACCGCCTCGATCTCGGCGAGCTCCATGCGTACGCCGCCGACCTTCACCTGCCGGTCCACCCGGCCCAGGTACTCCAGTTGGCCGTCCGGCAGTACGCGTACGGCGTCCCCGGTGCGGTAGAGGCGTCCGCCGTCGGCGCCGAAGGGGTCGGTGAAGAAGGCGAGCGCGGTGCGCTCCGGGTCACCGAGGTACCCGCGTCCCACGACGAGTCCCCCGACGAACAGCTCCCCCGTCTCCCCGTGCGCACAGGCGTGCCACTGCCCGTTCTCCTCCCGCAGTACGTACAGTTCGGCGTTGCCGATGGGCGAGCCGATCGGCAGATGGCGTACTCCGGCGGCCGGAGGGCCGAGTTCGGCATGGGTGACGTCGTCCGAGCACTCGGTGGGGCCGTACGCGTTGAGCAGCCGGATCCCCGGCAGGGTGTCGTGCCACCGCCGGGCCAGCGCCGGTGGCAGTTCCTCGCCGGTGGCGATCATCCAGCGCAGCGCGCCGGGCCGGATTCCCGCGGTCTCCTGGGCGTCGAGCAGGAAGCGGATCAGTGTGGGCACGGTCTCCAGCACCGTGGTTCCGCGTCCGCGCAGCTCCTCCAGCAGCAGGGCGCCGTCCTGGGCCTGCTCGTCGGCGAAGATCTGTACCCGGCCGCCGACGAGCAGCGGGGCGAGCATCTGCCAGACGGAGATGTCGAAGCTGAGCGGTGCGGTCTGGGCCAGCCGGTCGTCCGCGGTCAGCCCGAGGTCGTCGATCTTGGCCCGGAGGTGGTTGAGCATCCCCCGGTGCTCGACGATCGCGGCCTTGGGGCGGCCGGTCGACCCCGAGGTGTAGAGGACGTAGCGCACCTCGTCGGGGGCCGGCGGCAGGGTCCGGGTGTACGGAGGGTCCGCCGGTCGCGGTGTCGCGGTGGGTACGCCGGCCGCGCGGGCGCCCTTGACCAGTTCCCCGCTCTCCGCCGGTGCGCCGGTGGTCAGCATCAGTGCCGCGCCGCTGTCGGTGAGCAGGGTTTCGACGCGGGCGGCGGGCCAGCTCGCGTCGACCGGCAGGTAGACGGCGCCGAGCAGCTCCAGGGCGAGGAAGGCCACGACGACGTCGGCGCCGCGCCGGCCGCCGACCGCGACGATCTGCCCGTCCCTGATCCCGGCCGCCGCCAGCTGCGCCGCGGTGCGACGCATCAGGTCGGCCAGCCGGCCGTATCCGAGGGAAACGTCGCCGTCCTCGATCGCGGTCCGGTCGGGGTCTGCGGCCGCGAACCGCTCGACGTGGGCGTGGACTGCTTCGCCGAGCTCGTACGGTTCATGGCGGGTGAGTGCCGCGGCGACGGCGCTCTCCCGCGCCCCTTCCGCCAGCGGAAGCCGCGGGTAGTGCTCGGGCAGGCCGATCACCGGGCCGTCCGCTTCTCGGCGACGACCAGCAGGTACTCGACGGGCACGCCCGTGCCGCGTTCGTCCGCGGTGTGGAATCCCTCGGTCATCTCGACCATTTCCGCTCGCAGTTCCTTCCATCGCGAGGGCGGCGAGATGGTGTTTCTCGCCGCGATGCAGGGGCCGAAGCAGTTCTCGAAGAAGGTCACCAGGTCCTCGGCCGCGGCGAACGGGTAGAAGAGTTGCCGTCGTTCGGACGTGATCGTGAATTCGGGACCGAGGAGTTCGGCGAGGTAGTCCGGTGAGCCCCACAGCATGGGCTGTCCCTGATGGCCGTTGGGCGAGGGGAAGTAGGCGGAGAGGATCTCCTGGAAGTGCGCGGTCCAGCTGCGTGCCGTCCAGTTGCACATGCCGATCCGGCCGCCCGGCCGCAGCACCCGGGAGATCTCTCCGCCCGACGCGGCGTGGTCGGGCGCGAACTGGATTCCGTAGGTGGAGGTCACCAGGTCGAACGAGCCGTCGGCGAAGGGGAGTTCCTGGGCGTCGCCGCGGCGCAGTTCCACCTTGACACCGGCCTGTGCGAACCGTTCGCGTGCGTCGGGGAAGAACTCGTCGGTCAGGTCGAGTCCGGTGACGAGGCAGCCGCGCAGGGCGGACAGCAGCGCGACGTTGCCGTTGCCGGTGGCGACGTCGAGATGGGCGGTGTCCGGCGCGGGGGCGAGCCGGTCGACCAGCTCGACGGCGCCCGGCCGCAGCAGATCGGCGACATGCCGGTACTCGCCGTACGACCACATGGTGCGGTTGATCTCCTGGATGTTCTGATCGATCGTCATGGCGGATCCCCCTCAGAGCGTGAGCCGGGCGCCGAGACCGGCGGCTTCGGCGCGGGCGTGGATGCGGTCCGCCACGGCGACGTCGAGGATCGACATCCCGAACGGGTTGCTGATCACGATCTCGTCCTGGTCGCGGCGGCCCGGGTGCCGCCCGGCAAGCACATCGCCGAGCGTGCCGTCGACGGGGCGGGCCCCGGGCCGGGCGGTCACTCCTTGCCGCGGGGTGCCGTCGGGGCCGAGCAGGGTGCCCGCCCGGTGCATCCGGCCGAGCAGCCGTCGCGGGTCGTCACGGACCAGGCTCCAGTCGTCGACGATCACCGTGCCGGCCGAGAGCACGGCCGCCTCGGTGAGGTCGTCCAGCGAGACATGGCAGACGAGCGCGCCGGGCCGCAGCCAGTCCGGTTCGATGTATCCCTGGGTCACCGTGGTGACGGGCACGACGAGTTCGGCGTCCCGCACCGCCTCGCGCGGCCCGTCGGCGACCACCGTCTCGATGTCCGCCGCACCGGGCAGCGAGGCGATGTGGTGGGCGACGGACTTCGCGCGGTCGGGTGCCACGTCGTACAGCGTGATGCGGCGCAGGGTGGGGACGGTGCGCAGCAGCAGCGCGATGTGTGCCTGCGCGAGGGCGCCGCAGCCGAGAAGTGCCAGCCCGCGCGGTTCTGCCACCGCCAGATGACGCACCGCGAGCGCGGTCACCGCAGCGGTGCGCATCGCGCTGATGTAGGCGGCCTCCATCAGGGCGAGGGGCCGGGCGGTCTCCGGGTCGAGGAGCAGGGTGAAGCCCTGGGAGCGGGGGATGCCGCGCCCCGGGTTGCCGATCGAGGCGTTGATGGTCTTCATGCCGACGACCGGCGACCGTCCCTCCTGGGCGAGGGCGCCGGGCATGGCCAGCAGCCTGGCCGAGTCGCCCTGCGGGGTGGTCCAGCCGAGATAGGCCTCCTCGGGAAGGACGGACTGTCCGGCGGAGTGCAGCCTGAGCGCCTCGGCCACCGCCGCCACGATGTCCACGTCGCGGGCGGCCTCGATGACGTCCGCGCGGGTCAGATAGCGGAAGTGGCTGTCGGGGTATTGCTCGAAGTCCATGACGGGCGGGGCTCCTTGGAGAGTGGGTCGGTTGCGGTGGGGACGGTGCGGGGGCGGGTTCAGTCGCCGGTGGCGTGCGCTGCGCGGAGCATCGCGAAGGGGACGAGCGCGCCGAGCAGCAGTACGCAGGCGAGCACGATCCAGCCGGCCGTGCCGAGGGCGAGGACGACGCCGGTCATCAGCACCGGGCCCGCGACCCGGTTGGCCACCGTGCGGCTGGTGTTGAACAGCACCAGATAGGCGCTGCGCGCCTCCTCCGGTGCCAGGTCGAAGGAGAGGGTCCACGAGGCACCGACCTGGAGCAGTTCGGCGAACGTCAGAAGGACGACGGCCGCGCCGAGCACCAGCAGCGCCTCCCGGGCCCCGAAGCCGGGCGCGGCGGCGAAGGCCAGGGCGCCCCCGCTCAGCAGCATTGCCGCGGCCGCGTACGAGAACCATGCCCGGCGCGTGGTGCTGTAGCAGCGGTTGAGCGGGTACTGGAGGGCGATGCACAGCACGGTGTTGACGGCGTACAGGATGCCGACATAGCGCTCCGGTACGTCCGTCTCGGTGACGAGCCAGAGCGGGAAGGCCACATTGAGCACCGGCATCCAGAGCGACACCAGCGCGTTGTACGCGGTGAAGCCAAGCAGTCGGCGGTCCTTGAGCAGATCCGCCACCCGGGCGCTCCCCACTGCCGTCACGGCTTCCTCCCGCCGCGCGGTGGCGTACACCGCGGCCACCGCCACATAGGCGAGTGCGCCACCGATCAGCAGCGGCCGAAAGGCTCCCGGCGCGCCGGAACCCAGGGCGACTCCGGCGATCAGCCCGCCCAGGCTGATGCCGAGGTTGACGACGGTGCGCTGCACGGCCATGACCTTCGCGCGCAGGCTCTCCGGGGCGCGTGCCCCGACGTACGACTGGACCAGTGGGGGTGAGGACTGCTCGGTGACGGCGATGACGGCGACCACGAGGAGAAAGCTCCACCAGCCGTCCACCCAGAGGTAGCCGACGGTGGCCAGTGCACGCAGCAGCATCACACCGATCAGCACCGGCTTCGGCCCGAACCGTCCGGCCAGCCGGGCGATGGGCACGGCGGTGGCGATGGCGACGGCCCCGCCGATGGTCAGGCCGGTACCGACGGACGAGGTGCTGAGATGGGCGACCTTGACGAAGTAGATGGTCGAGACGGCGAGGAAGAGGCCCGTTCCGGTCCATTCGATCAGCGTGGCGCCCTGCACCAGCGGCAGGAACTGCCGGAGGCCGGGGCGCGTCCGCTGCCGGTCAAGGGTGGTGCTGGTGCCCATGTTCAGTGCTCCTGGTGCTTCCGGTCGAAGAAGAGTCCTTCGCTGCGCAGTCGTGCCACGGCGGAGGTGATCTCCTTGGCTACACCCTGTTCGGTCGCCCAGTCGTCGGAGTAGAGGGTGTCGCGGTACTTGGCGCCGCCGTCCGCGGCCAGGCAGACCACGAGGCGGCCGTCCGGCCCGGCCTCTTCCTGGTCGCTCAGCATCGCTCGCACGGCGCATCCGCTGGAGCCGCCGAGTGCGAGCCCGATGTCCTCGGCGATGATCCGGCAGACGGCTATCGCCTCGATGTCGTCGACGTGCACCGCGCGGTCGTAGCTGTGCGGTGCCCTCAGGAAGACGGACGGCCGGCTTGCTCCGATGCCCGGGACCAGGCGTCGTCCGGCGCTGCCCGAGACGGCCAGCGAGCCGCGTACGTCCACGGCGACCGCGGCGACGTCGGGCCGGTGTTCCCGCAGGTGGGCGCCGATGCCCGCGAGGGTGCCGCCGGTGGAGACCGGTACGTACACCGCGGCGAGATCCGGTCCCGCCTGCTCGGTGAGTTCGGGACCGGTGACGCGCCGGTGGATGTCGGGCGCGGCCCAGTTCTCGTACTGGTCGGGCCAGCGGTATCCGGGGTTGTCCGCGCACAGCTCGCGCACCCGGCGCAGCCGGCTCAGCAGGTAGCCGCCCAGACCGTCGGGTTCGTCGACGACGATCACCCGGGCTCCGCTGTCGGCGAGCCTGCGGCGGGTGGCGTGCGGGGTCTTGAGGTCGACCACGGCGAGGAAGTCGCAGCCGACCGTCGGCAGCAGCCGGGCCAGGGCGAGGCCCAGGTTGCCCGAAGTGGATTCCACCACCACCGTTCCCGGGGTGAGCGGCCGTTCGTCGTGCAGCGCCCGCAGCAGTCCGACGGCGCTGCGGTCCTTCACCGATCCGGTGGGGCCGTGTTCTTCGAGCTTCAGTCCCAGACGCCGCACCCGACCCCGGTGGGCGACGTCCAGGCGGAGTAAGGGAGTTGTTCGGAGGGCCCGTGCCAGGACGGGTTTGACACGCGACACTGCTTCCCCCTGTGCGATGCGTCGTTTGACCATGTGGCGATGGATCGACCGGCCGGCCCAGCTGCGCGCTCTCAGACCTTAGGCAAACGGGCCCCGGTGCCACCATGTCCCTCTCGCACGGCACGGGTCGGTGTTGGCCGGAACAGCGCTTGACGCTTCCTCCTGCCTGTCCGCCGGCCGCTGCCGGACCCGGTGAAGGTGCGGAAACAGTTCGGCGTTCCGGCGGGCTCGGGCGAGCGGGGAGAAACGAATTGGCCGGTTCCATGCCGGTCCGCCCGTACTGCCCGGCGGTCGCCGGGCGGGCTCGATGACGAGGGGAGCCGACCGGCACGACCTCTCCCGACGGCCTGTTATCTTTACGTGACTTCGCAACAGAACTCTCGGTCATGCTTTGGCCTTTGCTGCGGAGAGTCGATGTGCCGGCGTGTGGCGGCGGACGCTCAATGACCACTGCACGGGCGCGGTCGCGATCTGCGGCCGGCCCGGCCTGTCATGGCTGGACGGAATGACACAGCACAACATTTTCAGCAGGACGGCGCGGGCCGCACGGACGGTGCTGGTCCCGGGAACGGGACGCCGGAAACAGACGAAGCGCCCATTTGCCCGCCTGCCACGCAGACCGGACTATCCGCGCGCGGGCCGGCGCGGCTGGCGAAGATGGGTGCCCTCCTGGCGGCTGGTCCTCGGCTCGGTCCTGATGTTCACCGCGACACTGGCGACCGTGGTGGGCGTCGCCTACGCCCGCACGGACATACCCGAGGACCTCAACGCCTTCGCCACCCAGCAGGACACCGTCTACTACTGGGCCGATGGCACACCGATGGCCCGGACCGGCTGGGTGAGCCGCCAGGAGATGCCCCTGTCCAAGATCCCCGACCACGTCCGGTGGGCCGTACTGGCGGCGGAGAACGCCAACTTCTACTCCGACCACGGCATATCGACGCAAGGGATCACCCGCGCGCTGTGGCGTACGGTCGGCGACGGGGACACCCAGGGCGGGTCCACCATCACCCAGCAGTACGTCAAGAACGTCTACCTGACGCAGGACCAGTCCTTCTCGCGGAAGTTCACCGAGATGCTGCTGGCGGTCAAGCTGGACAGCCGCCTGAGCAAGGACAAGATCCTCCAGGAGTATCTGAACACCAGCTGGTTCGGCCGCGGCACCTACGGTCTCCAGCGTGCCTCTCAGGCCTACTACGGCAAGGAGGTCACCCAACTCAACGCCAGCGAGGGCGCGTTCCTCGCCTCCCTGCTCAAGGGGGCCTCGCTGTACGACCCTGCCGTCAATCCCAACAACCGGAAGCGAGCCGTCGCGCGGTGGCGGTGGACGCTGGACCGCATGGTGGAGATCGGCAAACTGAGCCCGGCCGAACGGGCCACGTACACCACCTTTCCCGACCCGAGGCCCCCGCACCGGCCGAACAGTGCGGGCGGGCAGGACGGCTATCTCGTCCAGCTCGCCGAGTCGTACGCCAAGCGGGTCGGGCACATCTCCGACGCGCGCTTCGACCTCGGCGGCTACCAGATCTACACGACGTTCGAGAAGCCGCGGATGACCGCCCTCACCCGGGCCGTCCGTGACGCGCGCGGCGCGCTCGACCCCGAGCAGCGCAAGGCCGACCGGTTCGTCCGCTTCGGTGCCGCGTCCGTCGCCCCGGACGGCCGGATCCTCGCGGTGTACGGCGGACCGGACTACGAGCGGCAGGCGTTCAACGAATCCAACGCGGGTACCGTCCCGGCCGGTTCGGCGTTCACCCCCTTCGTCTACGCCGCCGGCCTGCAGCACGGGGTGTCGCACCAGCGCAACGGTCCGCGTTCCACTGTCGTACCCTCGACCATGTACGACGGCGATGACGACATCCCGGTGATGACACCCGAAGGCCCCTACTGGGACCGCAGCGGGAAGATGGTCAAGGGCAACAACGACGGCGACATCTCCCACGGCCGCATCAGCCTGCACGACGCCATGGCGAAGTCCGTGAATTCGCCCTTCCTCCAACTCGGCATGGACGCGGGCCTGCAGCGGGTCCGCAGTACGGCCGAGGCGTCGGGACTGCTCCCTTCCAGCTTCGGCCCGCCCGTTCCGGCGTTCGCGATGGGCAACTCCACGCCCAGCGCCATCCGGATGGCCGACGCGTACGGAACGTTCGCGGCCCACGGCGTGCACATGGATCCGTACTCGGTCCGCAAGGTCACCCGCAACGGCGAGCCGGTCCGGCTCGACCTGCCGCGGCCGAGGCGCGCCGTACGGACCGATGTCGCCGACGAGGTCACCGCATCGCTCAGCCGGCCGGGCGGCAGGAACGGTGTCGCGACCCCCACTCCGGTCGCCGTCAAGACCGGAACCACCGAGGACGACACCGCGCGCTGGTTCGTCGGATACGGCCCGGCAGCGTCCACCGCCGTCGTCGTCTACCGCATGGACCTGACGAAGAGCCTCGCGCCACTGCCGCTCAAGGGGCTGGCCGGTGGCCCGGCCGACGACGGAAAGCTCCCGGCCCAGATCTGGAACACATACACGGAAGCCATGACGAAGTGACAGATACCAGAGCCAAGTCCACCGTCCGCCGAATACGGGCCCGCCTCACGCCCCGCATCGTCCTGGGGCTCGCGGTATGTCTTGTGGTGTCGGGTTCCGCGGCGCTCGTCCCGCTGCTGTCCGACAACGCCTCGGACGACCGGACCCCGCAGCAGGGCACGCGCACCGTAGCCGCGCCGAAGCCGACCGCCCGGGAGCACCCCAAGGGCGGAGGGAGCACGGAGGAGGACTGGGACGGAAAGATCAAGATCCTCGGGGACGGCTCCACGTCCTACACCGGGCCGCAGCCGGAGCAGCTGAAGGCCGAGCGGCTCAAGCCCGGTGAGCGCCCGCCCCAGTTCGTGGTGTTCTCCTGGGACGGCGCGCTGGAGGGCGACGACCACATGTTCTCGCGCTTCCGCCGTGCGGCGAAGGAGAGCAATGCCCACATGACGTTCTTCCTCACCGGCATCTACCTCCTCCCGAAGGAGAAGCGGGACCTCTACCAGCCGCCCCAGCACAAGGCCGGAGCCGCCGCGATCTCCTACCCGACGCGCGAGCACATCCGGATGACGCTGGAGCAGCTCGGCGAGGCATGGCGGGAGGGCAACGAGATCGGGTCCCATTTCAACGGCCACTTCTGCGAAAAGAAGGGCGGCGGGGACTGGAGCAAGGACGAGTGGATCAGCGAGATCGGCCAGTTCTACTCCTTCGTGCAGAACTGGAAGACGAACACCGGCTTCAAGGACCTCGATCCGCTCCCCTTCGACCCCACCCGTGAGGTCGTCGGCGGGCGTGCGCCCTGTCTGGAGGGCCAGAAGACCCTACTGCCGGCCACCAAGCCGTTCGGCTGGCGCTACGACGCGAGCTCCCCGGGCGACTTCCAGATCTGGCCGTCCAAGAAGAACGGCGTCTGGGACCTCCCGTTGCAGATGCTGCCGTTCCCGGGCAAGGACTTCCAAGTGCTGTCCATGGACTTCAACTTCCTCTACAACCAGTCCGAGGGCAGCACCGAGGGCGACCCCACCAAGTACGAAACGTGGCGCAAGGAGGCCCGGAACGCGTACGTCGCGGGCTTCGAGCGGGTCTTCCACGGCAGCCGCGCGCCGCTGTTCATCGGGAACCACTTCGAGGACTGGAACGGCGGGATCTACATGGACGCCGCCGAGGACACGATGCGCGAGGTCTGCCCCCGCAAGGAGGTCCGCTGCGTGTCCTTCCGCGAGCTGACCGACTGGCTCGACGCGCAGGACCCGAAGGTCCTCGCGCAGTGGCGGACGCTCGACCCCGCCCAGCCACCGAGCTGGAAGCAGTAGGCGGCGGAACACGGGCGGCGCGGCTCCGGCAGAACCGTTCGTCCGTGTCGACGAGCCGTTCGGTTGCCGGGAGCCGCACCGCCCGTGTTTCGTGTGGGTGCCGTCGACGCCCGCGGTCAGTTCGCCTTCTCGACGAACTCCGTGGTGTACGTCTTGGCGAGGTCCACCTTCGCGTCCTTCAGGTTGGGGTTGAAGGCCTTCAGGACCCGTTCGACGGTGGCGGGGCCGTCCGCGGGCATGACGCCGTCCTTGGTGAACATGGGCAGCGTGCTCTTGATGGCCTGCGCGTAGAGGGCCTTGCCGCCGCCCTGGGCGTAGTCGGCGGGCATCTTCGCGGCGATCTCGTCCGCGCTGTGCGTGGACATCCACTTCAGCGTCTTGACGAAGGCGTTGGCCAGCTTCTGGACGGTCTCCTTGTGGCTGTCGACCCACTCGGTCTGCATGTAGAGACTGGATGACGGGTAGAGCCCGCCGAGCGCCTGCTTGGAACCCTCCGGCGTCCGCATGTCGATGAGGATCTTGCCGAGCTTCTTGTCCAGGATGGTGGCGACCGTCGGGTCGGTGGTCATCCCGCCCTGGATGGACCCCTGCTGGAGGGCGGAGATGAAGGTCTGCCCGGCTCCCACCGCGACGGGCGTGAACTCGCTGGTCTGCACGTCGCTGTTGACGGCGAGGTACTTCGTGAGGAAGTCGGTGGAGGAACCGATGCCCGTCACACCGAGCTTCTTGCCCTTGAAGTCCTTCGCCGACCTGATGTCGCCCGCCGCCTGGTTGGACACGATCTCGACCTCGCCGGGGGCGTGGGAGAACTGGACGACGGACTCGACCTGCTTGCCCTTCACCTGAAGGTCGAGGGTGTGGTCGTAGAAGCCCACGGTGCCCTGGACATCGCCGGAGACGAGTGCCGTCTCCGCCTGGACTCCGGCGGGCTCGGTCAGGAGCTGGACCGACACGCCCTCCTCCTCGAAGTAGCCGAGCCGCTCGGTCAGCATCGCGGGCAGGTAGATGACCTTGTCGAGGCCCCCGACCATGATCTTGACCTTGTCGTTCTTGCCACCGGAGGCCGAGGTGGAGTCGCCGCCGCCACAGGCGGTGAGGCTGGTCAGGGCGAGTACGCCGGCGACGGCGACGGCCGGGATCCGGGTGGATGTACGCATCTGATTCACGTCCTTGTGAAGAAACAGGTGGAGAGAGGATCGGGGGGTACGGAAGGCGACGGGGCGTCAGCGGCCGGTGTCGGCGTCGGCCGGCTTCCAGCGGAAGAGCCGCTTCTCCAGGAAGGTCAACAGCCCTTCGGCCAGCAGCGCGACGATCGCGAGGATGACCATCGCGGCGTAGACACCGGCGGCGTTGAACGTGCCCTGGGAGGCGGCGACCAGCAGTCCGAGTCCCTTGGTGGCCCCGATGTACTCACCGACGATCGCGCCGATGAGTGCGAAGCCGAAGCTCACATGCAGGCTGGTGAAGATCCACGACGTGGCGGAGGGGACGACCACCTGAAGGGTGACCTGACGGTTGCTGGCGCCCAGAATGCGGGAGTTGGCGACGAGATTGCGGTCGACCTCCCGTGCGCCCTGGAAGGCGTTGAAGAAGACGGGGAAGAACACCAGGACGACCGCGGAGGCGACCTTCGACGCCGGGCCGAGGCCGAACCAGATGAGGAAGATCGGCGCGAGCACGATGCGGGGCAGGGCGTTGAGCACCTTGATGTACGGCCCGAGGACATCGGCGGCGAACCGGACCCGCCCCAGCGCGATCCCCAGCAGCACACCGGCGATCACGCCGATGACCCAGCCGAGCAGCGCTTCGTAGAGCGTGTACCAGATCTGCTCCCAGAGGGAGCCCTGGGCGGTTCCGTCGACGACCCAGGTACGGATCTGGTCCCAGATCTTCGACGGCATCGAGAAGTTGAACGGGTCGATGACGGCCGTACGGGCCAGCCATTCCCACAGCCCGATGACCGCGAGAAGCACCGCGATCCGGCTTCCCGTCACCAGGTACTTGCGGTTCCTGGCGGCCCGCGCCCTGGCCCGGGTCCGCTCGGTCCTACCGACGGCGGCGCTCGCGGTGATGGTGTCAGGCGACATCGAGGGCACCCCTCTCGCGGGTGATGCGGACCTCTTCGCCGAGCGAGGACCAGATCTCCCGGTAGATCTCGACGAACCGGGGCTCCAGCCGCACCTGTTCGACCTTGCGGGGGCGGGGCAGGTCGATCTCGAAGACCTCCTTGACCGTGGCCGGTCCGGCGGTCATGACCACGACCTTGTCGGCGAGCGCGATGGACTCCTCCAGGTCATGGGTGACGAAGACGACGGAGGCGCCGGTGCCGGCCCACAGCTCCAGCAGCTCGTCCGACATCAGGGCCCTGGTCTGCACATCGAGCGCGGAGAAGGGCTCGTCCATGAGCAGGATCTCGGGGTCGTTGACGAACGTGGCCGCGAGGGCGACGCGCTTGCGCTGACCGCCGGACAGCTGGTGGGGGTAGCGGTCCTCGAAGGAGGAGAGGCCGACCCTGGCGAGCCACTCCCGGGCCCGCTCCTTCGCCTCGGGCTTGGGCACGCCGCGGAAGCGGGGACCCGCCATCACATTGGACAGTACGGTCCGCCACGGGAAGACCGCGTCCTGCTGGAAGACGAAGCCGACCTTGTCGCCGATCCCGCGCACCGGCTCCCCGGCCACCAGCACCTCCCCCTCGGTGGGCTCCTCCAGTCCGCTGACCAGGGTCAGCGTGGTCGACTTGCCGCATCCGGTGGGGCCCACCACGGCGACGAACTCGCCGCGCCCGATCGTGAGGTCCAGATCCCGTACGGCGGTGTGGAGCGCCCCCGACGGAGTCCGGAACGCTTTGCTCGCCCCCCGCAGCTCGATGGCGGGGCTCGTTTCGCTGTTCATGGAGCGGGACGTTAAAGGCGCCCCGATGACGCGGGCACCCTTGCGCTCACAACTCGGGGTTCTGCTCATAACGCGTGGTTCTGCTCGTTCTGCTCGCGCTCCGGCAACGAATGCGCCACGAGGACTGGTCATCGGCGACCGCGACGTTTACGTTGCGTTCACACAAGGACGAAACGGAGCATCATGTTCCTGGCCGGAGGAAGGCAGAGGGCGAGCACATGCGCATTCACTGGCCCCGCCGTGTCTTCGCCCAGGTGCTCCTCACCCAGGTGGCCATCACCACCGGAGTGATCATGCTCATCACGGGGCTCTTCCTCGCCCCGCTCAGCCACCAGCTCGACAACCAGGCGATGCACCAGGCCCTGTCCATCGCCCAGACCACCGCAGCCGAACCCGGCCTGGTGCGCGATCTGAGGAGCACCGACCCCAGCCCCGGCGGACCGGTGCAGGCCGAGGCGGAACGGATCCGGCGGGCCACGGGAGCCCTGTACATCGTCGTCATGGACACCCGCGGGGTGCGCTGGTCGCACACCGACGTCACGCAGATCGGCAGGCATGTCTCGACCGACCCCAGCACGGCTCTGGGCGGCCGGGAGATCATGCAGATCGACGACGGAACCCTGGGCCGGTCGGCACGTGCGAAGGTCCCGCTCCGCGACCGGCACCAGGACATCGTGGGCGCCGTGTCGGTGGGCATCGCCTACGACAGCGTCCACGACCGGCTGCTCGGGACCATTCCCGGCCTGCTGCTCTACTCCGGAGCGGCGCTCGCCGTGGGCGTACTGGCCGCCCTGGCCGTCTCACGGCGGCTCCAGCGCGGCACGCACGGACTCGCCTTCGCCGACATCTCCGCGTTGCTGGACGAGCGCGAGGCCATGCTGCACAGCATCCGCGAGGCCGTGCTCGCCCTCGACGCACGGGGCCGGATCCGATTGCTCAACGACGAGGCCCAGCGTCTGCTGGAGCTGGACCAGGACGCCGTCGGGCGTCCGCTGGGCGAGGTACTGCCGCCGGGCCGTACGGCCGAGGTGCTGGCGGGGCGGGTCGACGGCGCCAACCTGATCACCGTCTGCCGGGGCCGGGTGCTGATCGCCAACCGCATGCCCACCGGTGACGGCGGGGCCGTGGTCACCTTGCGCGACCGCACCGAGCTGGAACTGCTGGGCCGTGAACTGGACTCCACCCATGGCCTGCTGGACGCGCTGCGCGCCCAGGACCACGAGCACGCCAACCGGCTGCACACCCTGCTCGGGCTGCTGGAGCTGGGCAGGCACGATGCCGCGGTGGAGTTCGTCGAGGAGGTGACCAACGGGCACCGGGCTTCGGCGGAACAGGTCGCGGAGCGCGTCAACGATCCTTTGCTGTCGGCGTTGTTGGTCGGCAAGTCGGCCATCGCGGCGGAGCGGGGCGCGTCCCTGCGCATCTCGCCGGGCACCCGGCTGCCGGACGTGGTGGTGGACCCGCGTGATCTGGTGACCGTCCTCGGCAACCTCATCGACAACGCGCTGGACGTCGCCACCCTCATCGAGGTGGAGCTGCTCGCGGAGGGCGGGACGGCGGTCCTGCGGGTCAGCGACAACGGTCCCGGCGTGCCTCCCGCGATGCGCGAACAGATCTTCACCGAGGGCTGGTCCACCAAGGAGTCCCCCGCGCACCGCGGACGCGGTCTGGGTCTGGCGCTGGTGCGCCGGCTGGCCGAGCGCTACGGTGGCGCGGCCCGCGTCACGGCACGGGCCGGCGGCGGCGCGGTCTTCACCGTCGTCCTGCCCGAGGCACTCACCGTACGGCAGCTGACAGAAGTGGGAGAGTCGCGATGATCGATGTCCTGGTGGTGGACGACGATTTCCGGGTCGCCGAGATCAATGCCGCGTACGTGGCCAAGGTCCCCGGCTTCCGGGTCATCTCCCGTGCGCACACCGCCGCTCAGGCACTGTCCTTCCTGGAGCGCGACCATGTCGACCTCGTCCTCCTCGATCACTACCTGCCGGACGAGACGGGCCTGACGCTGGTGCGGCGGCTGCGCCAGCTCGGCCACCCGGCCGATGTGATCATGGTGACCGCGGCCCGCGACGTGTCGACCGTTCGGACCGCCATGCGGTACGGGGCGCTGCAGTACCTCGTCAAGCCGTTCAACTTCAGCGGTCTGCGGTCCAAGCTGGAGAGCTACGCGGCCCTGCGCCGGACCCTCGAAGGTGTGGGCGGCGGCCGAGGCGAGGCCGGGCAGGAGCAGGTCGACCAGATCTTCGGCGCCCTTCGCACCACGGAGTCCGGCCCCGCGGCCGGGCTGCCCAAGGGGCACTCCGCGCCCACCGCGGATGTCATCCGCCATGTCCTGTCGGGCGCCGAGGGCCCGCTGTCCGCGCACGAGGTCGCCACCCGGGCGGGCCTCAGCCGCTCCACCGCCCAGCGGTACCTCAAGTATCTGGAGGGCGCGGGCCGGATCAGTCTCAGCCTCAAGTACGGCGACACGGGCCGCCCCGAACACCGTTACGCGTGGGCGGATCTCCGTCCGGAGTCGCTGCGATGAGCCCGTCGGGAGCGCCGCCGGTGGAGCTCACTCCCGCAGCCGCGGAACTGCTGCGACGGCTGCGGGAGGTCCACGGACCGCTGATGTTCCACCAGTCGGGCGGCTGCTGCGACGGCAGCGCGCCCATGTGCTACCAGGACGGCGAGTTCCGTACCGGTGGCTCCGATGTACTGGTGGCCTCGCTCGACGTCGACGGGGTGGCGGAGCGCATCCCGTTCTGGATGTCGAGGAGCCAGTTCGAGGTGTGGTCGCACACCCGGCTGATCGTCGACGTGGTGGAGGGGCGCGGCAGCGGATTCTCGCTGGAGGCGCCGGAAGGGGTGCGGTTCCTGATCCGTTCGCGGCTGGCCGGCCCGGACGGGGGCTGACCCGCCGCTCACGGTCGCCCGGCAGGACGCCGGGGTTCAGGGCGTGAGGCTACTGACGACGTTGGCCGTGGCGGCAAGGCCGTCCTGGATGGTCGGCGCCATGCTCGTACCCGCGAGGAAGAACCCGAGCATGGCGCAGACCAGCGCATGCGACATCTTCAGCCCCCCGTTGCGGAGGAAGATCACTGCGAGGATCAGCAGAAGCAGCACCAGTGAGATCGAAATGGCCATGGCCAACCTCCTCCGCCGCGCCGGAAGGCGGCATTCGGCCGCCAGTGTGGCGTAGCGGAGGAGCCATCCGGCGCACTGGCGTGTCCGCCATCCGGGTGTTGACTGGCTGTCACGCTCGGGGCGGCGCGTCCGGTCAGCCGCGGGGGTGGGCGGCCCCAGTCCGGTTGTCCCGGTCGAGGGTGCGGAGGAAGCGTTCGAGCCCCGCCAGATCATCGGTGTTGAGGTGGTCGACCCCGGCCGCCAGCAGCTCCGTCCAGACCGCGTCCCGCTCCGGCCCCGGCGCGTCCGGCGTGGCCCAGAAGCGGACGCGCCGGCCGCTGCGGTGGGCCTGGGCGACGTGCGCACGCAGTCTGTCCCGCTCGGCCGCGGGGAAGGGACCCGTGCCCAGCCAGCTGAAGTCGTCGGTCCAGCTGCTGCTGATGAGCGGGATGAACGAGGCGGTGGCCGGGGTTCCGAGGTCTTCGGGGCGGCCGTCGTAGAAGGCGTGGCGCGTCGCCTGCGCCTCCATCGGGACGCGGGCGGCGCGGTCGCCGGAGATGACAGCGGTGATGGCACCGGGCCGCACCCGGCCGTGGTGGTACGACGTCAGCATCCGCCGGTAGTGCCGGAGCTGCCGGTCGAGTTCGAGGTAGGCCGCGGCTCCGTCCGTCTTGATGTCGATCAGCAGCTGCACGGGTTCGTGGTAGCCGGGGTGGACCGTGCCGTGGTTGGCCCGGACCCTCGCCAGCAGCGGGTCGAGGTAGAGCGAGGCGAGGGTTCGGGCGGGGTCGAGGTCGGTGGCCTCGTGGGCGACCAGCAGTTCGCCGTCCACCAGGAAGATGTCGGCCTCGACGCTGGTGAAGCCGTGCCCGAGCGCGTCGTGCAGGGGGCGCGTGTGCAGGTAGTCGTTGTGCGCGTGGGCCCTGCGCAGCGCGCGCGGGCGGTGGCGTCGTACGGCCGGGGACGCCGAGGCGGCCTCGGACGCGGCGGCCGTGTGCGGGGACAGGAACGCGCCTGCGGCCGCGGTGGCGAGCGCGGTGGTGACGACGCTTCGGCGGGTCGGGAACGCCATGGATTCTCCCGGGGAGCGAGTGGTGGACCGGACGGGCGGACGCGACCGAGTATGCGATGGTGATCGCCACAACGGGCATACTCCGCACAAGAGTTGATCCGGTCGTCGTCCGCCCGTCGACTGCCGTTTCCTCGGTCAGGCCGGGACCGTCCAGCGTTGGTTGGCGCCACCGGTGCAGGCGTAGACGCCGAGCGGGGTGCCGTTGGCGCTGCCGCCCCCGTAGGCGTCCAGGCACTGCCCGGTGGCGGGGTTCACCAGGGCCGCGCCGTCGATCCGCCACTGCTGGGCGGCCGAGCCGTCGCAGACCGCGGTCCGTACGGTGGTGCCGCTCACGGCCATGCAGTGGAACTGGGCGCGGAGCGTGCCGTCGGCGGCCCGTACCCAGTTCTGGTTGTTGCCGCCGTTGCAGCTCCAGAGGTCCAACTGCGTTCCGGTGGTGCCGCCGGGGATGTCGACGCAGGCGCCGTCGATGCCCGTGAGGGATCCGGACGACGAGTTGCCGATGCCGTCCTCGTGCACGCTGCCGCCGCCCTGACCGCGTACCGAGGCGCCGTTGGAGCAGGTGCCGCTGACGCTGGTGGAGCCGAGTGCGGCGGTGACGGTTCCGCTGCCCGCCATACCGCTGGGCAGGTCGAGGAGGGCCTTGGAGTACGGCGAGTCGGCGCAGGTCGCGGCGTTGTTGTTCCAGTCGAAGTACTCGACCCAGTCGACCATTCCGCCGGTGGCGACCTTCGCGCCGGTGCCGGTCTGCAGGCTGCCGAGGACGAATGACGTGCCCGCGGTGACATCGGTGATGGTGGCCCGGTACCAGCCGGCCGTCGTGTCGGGTGCGACGCGGAAGCGGTAGTGGTGTCCGGCCGTGAAGCGCTCACCGAGCCGGCAGGTGTAGCCGGTGCCGCCCTCGGCGAACGTCTGGCAGTAGGTGCCCGTGTCTCCCGGCCTGCCTCCGGTGGAGTCCCAGAGCGAGAAGAGGAACAGGCCGCCGCCGGAGCGGTTGCGCTGCATTCCGATGTAGCCGCCGACCCCGTTGGTGAAGCCGAACTGGTGGGACCAGAAGACGTTCGCGCGGCCGGGGTCGGACTGGACGGTCGTCCCGAAGGTGACCTCGTCGAGGGCGGTCGTCCCGGCCGGGAACGTGTAGTTGCTGTATGAACCCGGGGTCTGGCCGGCCGCCGCGGACGGTCCGGCCAGCCCCAGGCAGGCGGCGACGGCGAGGATCACCACCGCGACGGTGGCGCGTGCTCCGTGCATGTCCCACTCCTTGTCCGGACGGATCGACCGACCCACCCCTTCGGTCATGGACTCATCAACAAGAGTGGGGGTGTGTCACGCCCGGGGGCATGGACTTATCCGTTCGGGCTCATGGACTCCCGCGCTGCGCCCGGTCCGGAGCACTCCCGCCAGCCGACCGTGCGGTCGCACCAGCGTTCCAGCAGCACCCGGTCGTGGCCGACGGCCAGCAGCCCGGCCCCGGACTCCCTCCGGTAGGACTCGACGACCGCCACCAGCGCGGCGGTCGTCGACGCGTCGAGCATCGCGGTCATCTCGTCGCAGATCAGCCAGCGCGGCCGCAGGACCAGCGCCCTCGCCAGGCAGGCGCGCTGCAACTGGCCGTCGCTCACCTCGTGCGGGCGCCGGCCCAGCAGCTCCGGTGTGAGCCCGACGGCCGGTGCCAGCCCGGCCACCCGGTCCGCGACCTCCGAGCGGCGGCCGGTCGCCCGCAACGGCTGGGCGACGAGTTCGCGCAGGGTGAGCCTGGGGTCGGCGGAGAGCCGGGGCTGCTGGAAGACGACGCCGATGGCGGTGCGCTGCGCACGCGGGGCACGGTGCCGCCAGCCGCGTACCGGTTCGCCGTCGAGCACGACCGTGCCCGCGTACGGGCGGTGCAGCAGGGCCGCGACCCTGGCCAGGGTGGACTTGCCGCAGCCGCTCGGGCCCAGCAGTCCGAGGGACTCCCCCGGCGCCAGGCGCAGCGAGGCCTCGCGGACGACGGGATCGCGCCGGTCGTATCCGGCGGTGACGCGGATGAGTTCAAGCACGGACCGGCTCCTCCCCGTCCGCCCGCACACCGTGGTGGCAGGCGAGACGGCCGTCGAACGGGGGCTGTACGGAACACCGGTCGTCGGCGCGCCCGCAGCGGGCCGCGAACGCGCACCCCTCGGGAAGCGCTCCGAGCTCGGGCGGCATTCCGGGGATCGGCACGAAGGCGCGCTCCGGCAGGGCGTCGAGGAGTCCGCGCGCGTACGGGTGGCGTGGTCCGGGCTTCCCGAAGAACCGCTCGGCGTCGGCGAGTTCGACGATGCGGCCCGCGTACATCACGGCGACCCGGTCGGCGATCCGCTCGGCCGCCGCGAGATCGTGGGTGATGATCAGCAGCGCCCGGCCCCCGTCGGTGTGGCGGCGCAGTTCGTCGGCGGTCCGCTCGACCAGCTCGCGGTCGAGTCCGGTGGTGGGCTCGTCGGCGAGGAGCAGGGGTGCGTCGCCGATCAGGGCGAGCGCTGTCGCGGCCCGCTGGGCGAGACCGCCGGAGAGTTCGTGCGGATACCGGTCGAGGTGCCCGGACGGGAACGAGGCGCGTGCGGCGGCCTGTTCGGCCGCGGGGCGCAGGGCGGGCCTGCGGGCGCCGGTCAGTTCGCGGAGGGTCTCCTCCAGCTGGGCGCGTACGGTGCGGACCGGGGTGAGGTGTGCGGCGGGGCTCTGCGGTACGAGTCCGATGCGGCGGCCCCGTACCGTACGGGCTAGGGTCCGTTCACCGGCGGTCAGGAGATCGGTGCCGTCATCGAGCAGTGCCGAGCCCGAGGTCCGCGCATTGCCGGGAAGCAGTCCCAGCAGCGCCGAGGCCAGTACGGACTTCCCGCAGCCGCTCTCGCCGACCAGGGCCAGACACTCCCCCGCCGCGAGGTCGAAGTGCGCGTCGGCGACGGCGGCGATGTGCCGGCCGCCCCGCATCCGGAAGCGCACGGAGAGACCACGGACGGAGAGGACCGGCGCCTTCGGGCCGGGGGCGTTCTTCACAGCATCAGCTCCGATCGGCGGCGCGGATTGATCCGCTCCCGCCACGCGCCGGCGAGGCCCGCCAGCGCGAGGGTCGGTATCACCAGGAACAGGCCGGGGAAGAGCGTCGGCCACCAGTCCCCGGCGAGGAGCGAACCGCGCGCCGTCTGCACGAGATTGCCCAGGCTCGCCTGATGGGTGGGCAGCCCGAGCCCCAGGAAGGAGAGCGCGGACTCGTGCCACATGGCGTGCGGCACCATCAGCACGGCCGCCAGGCCCGCCTGCGGAAGCACGGCGGGCAACAGATGCCGGACGACGACCCGCCCGCGCGAGGCACCGCCGGAGATCGCCGCGTCGATGAACGGACGCGAGCGGAGCGAGAGCACTTCGGAGCGGACGATCCTGGCCGTCGAGAGCCAGTGGGTGAGCGCGACGGAGACGATCACCGGGCCGACGCCGGGCCGGAACATGGCGACGATGAAGATGCCGAGCAGCAGATGAGGTACGGACGAGAAGGTGTCCACCAGCCGCATGACTACGCGGTCCGTCCAGCCTCCGAACGCCGCGGCCAGTGCGCCGACCGCGGTCCCGATGACCGTCGCGGTGAGCCCGGCGACGACGCCGACGAGCAGCGAGACGCGGAGCCCGTAGACGCAGCGCAGGAGCAGATCGCGCCCGACGTCGTCGGTGCCGAACGGGTGCTGCCAGGACGGTGGCCGGAGCTTGGCCGCCAGGTCGACGGCCTGCTGGTCGAGCTGGACCAGCGGGGGCACGAGCAGGACCGCGAGCAGCACCGCGGCGACGATCCCGGCGGAGCTGACCACGCGGACACGGCGGGTCGTGCGGCCGGCGGGTCCGAGGTCGGGTTCAGCCATCGAAGCCCACTCTCGGGTCGGCGAGCGCGTACAGCAGGTCGGAGAGGAGGTTGCCGAGGACGACCGCCACGGTGGCCAGCACCGTGAGCGCGGCCAGCAGCGGGAAGTCGACGGAGGTGGCGGCCTGCACGGTGGCGGCGGCGATGCCGGGCCAGCTGAAGACCGTCTCGACGAGGAGGGCGCCGGTGATGAGTTCGGGGACGCGGGAGCCGATGAGGGTGAGCATCGGCAGCATGCCGGAGCGCAGCGCGTGGCCGAGCAGTACGGTCCGCTCGCTCAGTCCGCGGGCGCGGGCGCCGCGCACCGGGTCCTCGCCGAGCGCGTCCGCGACACCCTGGCGCACGTAGAGGAAGAACCACGGCAGCTGGGAGATACCGAGCACGGCCGCGGGGAGCACCAGATGGCCGGCGACCTGCCCGAAGGTGACGGTGTCGCTGGCCGCGTCGGTGAGACCGCCGGCCGGGAGCACGTCGAGTTCCAGGGCGAAGAACCAGATGGCGAGCAGCCCGAGCCAGAAGGCCGGGGCGGCTTCGAGCGTGTACGCGGCGGATCTGACGCACCGGTCGAGCAGGCGGCCGGGCCTGCGGGCGGCCAGTACGCCGAGGCCCGTGCCGAGGAGCACGGCGACGGCGAAGGCGGACGCGGCGAGCAGCACGGACCAGCCGAGGCGTTCGCCGATGACATCGGCGACCGGCTGACGCATCACGGCGGAGTCGCCGAGGTCGCCGCCGAGCGCCGAGCTCAGCCAGGTCCACCAGCGGCTCACGAGCGGCTGGTCGACACCGAGGTTGGCGCGCAACTGGTCGAGGTTCTCCTGCGACGCGGTGAGCCCGGCGGTGCCCGCGTACGCCTTGACCGGATCGAAGGGGGAAGCGGCGGCGACGGCGAAGACGCCGAACGTCACGGCGGCCAGGACGGGGACGGCGAGCAGCGCCCGCCGTCCCGCCATTCTGCCCATCGGCCCCCAGGGGAGGCGGTGGTTCACTTCTTCGGCGTCCAGTCCTCGACGTTCCACCACGGGCCGGATGCCAGTCCGTGGTCGTGCGGTTCGACCTGGGTGGTGAGGGGGCCGAAGCGGTCCTTCACGACGTAGAGGTGGTCGATATGGGTGAGGAAGGTGTAGCCGGGGTTCTTCACCAGCTCGCGCTGGACGGTGTCGTAGGCGGCTTTGCGTTCGGCGTCGTCACCGCTCCTGCGGCCCGCTTCGAGGGCCCGGTCGACGGCCTTGTTGTCGTACCAGGCCATGTTGTTGAAGCCGTCGCCCGCGAGCGAGGACTTCAGCAGTGTGTACTGGTCGAAGTCGGGGTCGGCGGGCGATCCGCCGCCCGCGAGGACCGCGTCCTGCTTCATCCGGGGCTCGATGACCTCCCAGGTGCCGGCCTCGGTGGTGATGTCGATGCCGGCCTTCTTGGCATCGGAGGCATAGGCGAGCGCGTGGTCCTGGCGCAGCTTGTCGCCGGTGAGGTACCAGAGCGGGAAGGCGGCGCGCACGCCGTCCCTGGTGCGGATGCCGTCCTTGCCGGGCTTCCACCCGGCGTCGTCGAGGATCTTCTTCGCGGTGGCGAGGTCGTGGGAGCGTTCGGTGCCCTTGGTGAACCACTCGCTGTCGGTGGGGACGGGCCCGTACGCGGCCCGGCCCTCGCCGTTGAGGATGGAGTCGACCATGGCCTTCCGGTCGACGGCGACGTCGAGGGCGCGCCGGACGGCGATGTCGCCCGTGACCTCGTTGTGGGTGGGCAGGGTCACGGTGCGGTAGTCGTACGTGGTGGCGGCGTACGTGTGGGTGCCGCTGCCACGGGCGAATCCCTTGGCCAGGTTGGGCGGCAGGATCGCGCCGTCGAGTTCCCCGGAGCGCAGCCGGGTGGCGCGTATGTCGTCGTCCTTGATGATCGCCATGGTGAACTTCTTGACCTTCGGCGCGCCGCCCCAGTAGCCGGGGTTGGCCTTGAAGCCGATCTTCTCGCCCTTGGACCACTTGGTGAGCAGGTACG
This sequence comes from Streptomyces sp. NBC_01363, assembly GCF_026340595.1. GTDB lineage: Bacteria > Actinomycetota > Actinomycetes > Streptomycetales > Streptomycetaceae > Streptomyces. The sequence goes on along the minus strand of NZ_JAPEPF010000002.1, from coordinate 2,097,027 downwards.
GTCCGGTGCCGATGGGGCGGGTGGTGAAGGCGCCGGTGTTGACGTCCTGCTTGCCCGCGATGTGTTCGGGTGCGATGGGCAGGACGGTGCGCCGGGCGAAGGGCGCGTAGGGGTACTTGAGCCGGAAGACGACGGTGTCGTCGCCGTTCGCCTCGACGCTCTGCACCGCGTCGAGTTCGGTGCGGGAGGCGTTGTTGGTCTTCTTGTCGAGGATGGTCCGGTAGGTGAAGACCACGTCCTTCGCGCCGAAGGGCTCGCCGTCGCTGAACTTCACGCCCTTGCGGAGCCGGTAGGTGTACGTCAGCCCGTCGTCGCTCACCTCGGGGAGGGCGGTGGCGAGCGCGGGTCGCAGCTTCATGTCGGCGTCGAGGGCGAGCAACCCGTCGAAGATCTTGGAGTTGCCGTCCTTGCCGTAGCCGAGCAGCGGGCTGAGGCTGTCGGGCTCGTAGGCGATGCCGACCACCGCCGAGTCCCCCGCGCCCGATCCGGAGTTGCCGCCGTCCGGGCCACCCGGTTGTGAACAGGCCGCCGCGGTCAACGACAGCACGGTCGCCAGTGTCACGGCGGCCGCTCCCCGTATCGATCGGGCCGTCATACTCTGCACATCCCTTATTGAAGATCTGATGTTATTGCGAAACCATCGCAATTAAACAGCAGGTAAAGGGGTGCCCGATACCCCGCCGACCGGGGAGACGGCGGAGCGGAGGCGCGTGTGCACACGCCTCCGCTCCCAAGTCCCGCATTCACGCGGACCGTTCCTCTCTCCCTCGCTACGGCGCGGGCAGCTCCACGAGTTCGGCAATGGTCTCGCGGTGCCGCCCGGCCGTGCCGTACGCGATCGAGTCGGCCTTGGCGCGCTTGAGATACAGGTGCGCCGGATGCTCCCAGGTCATGCCGATCCCACCGTGCAGCTGGACGCACTCCTCCGCGGCGTGCACGGCGACCTCGGAGCAGTACGCCTGCGCGACGGCCACCGCCAACCGCGTGTCCGGGCTGCCGGTCGCGAGGGCGTCCGCGGCGTTCCGCGCGGCGGCGCGGGCCGACACGACCTCCAGCCAGAGCTGCGCCATGCGGTGCTTGAGCGCCTGGAACGAGCCGACCGGCCGGTTGAACTGGTGGCGTTCACGGGTGTATCGGACCGTTTCGGTCAGGCACCACTCGGCGATTCCGAGCTGTTCGGAGGCGAGCAGTCCGGCGCCCGCCAGCAGACCCCGGCCCACGGCGGCGACCGCGGAGGCACCGTCGGCCAGCCGGGTCCCGGCAGCCCCGGTGAGGGTGACGGTGGCGAGCGGGCGGGTCAGGTCGAGCGGTACGAGCGGCTCGACGGCGACACCTTCGGCACCGGTCTCGACCGCGTACAGACCGTCGGTCGTCGGCACCAGCAGCACATCGGCGGTGGCGGCGTCGGCGACGCCGGTCACCGTCCCCGCTACTTTTTCGGCCACGACACCGGCCGGCTGAGCGGCGTCGGGCGCCGAAGCGGCGAACGGCACGGCGAGCGCCGCGACCCTGCGGCCCGCGGCGAGGTCGCCGAGGAGCGCGGCAACCGGTCCGTCGGGCGCACCCAGGGCGAGGAGCGTCTGGGTGGCGACGACCGCACTGGTCAGATAGGGCGCGGGCGTGACACCGCGGCCCAGCTCCTCCAGCACCACCGCGGCTTCACGATGACCCGCACCCTGCCCGCCGAACTCCTCGGGCACCAGCAGCCCCGCGGTGCCGATGTCGGCGGCGAGGGCCTTCCAGAGTCGCGGGTCGTACGGGGTGTCGGACTCGACGCGGGCGAGTACCGTCGGCGCGTCGCTCCGGTCGGCGAGCAGCGAACGCACCGCTGCCCGCAGATCCTCCTCCGCCTCCGAGTACAGCAGATCGGGTTCGTGGTTCTCTTCGGTAGGTGCGGTCATCGGGCCAGGTCCTTCCAGGCGACGTCCTTGTCGTTGCGCGGCTCGGCGGGCAGGCCGAGGACGCGCTCGGCGACGATGTTGAGCAGCACCTCGCTGGTGCCGCCCTCGATGGAGTTGCCCTTGGAGCGGAGGTAGCGGTAGCCGGCGTCCCGTCCGGTGAAGTCGACGAGTTCGGGCCGGCGCATGGTCCAGTCGCCGTACAACAGCCCTTCCTGGCCGAGCAGTTCGACTTCCAGTCCGCTGATCTCCTGGTTGAGCCGGGCGAAGGCGAGCTTCATTCCGGAGCCTTCGGGGCCGGGCTGTCCGGCGACGAGCTGCTGGCGCAGCCGGGTGCCGGTGAGCCTGGCCACCTCGGCCTCGACCCAGAGGGTCAGCAGGCGCCGGTGGAGGTCGTGGGTGCGCAGTTCCGGACGTTCGCGCCAGGTGCGGGCGACCGGGCCGATCATGCCGCCCTCGCGCGGGATCCGTGCCCCGCCGATGGAGACCCGCTCGTTCATCAGCGTGGTCTGCGCGACCTTCCAGCCCTCGCCGACCGGGCCGAGGCGCCTGCTGTCGGGGATGCGTACGCCGGTCAGGAAGACCTCGTTGAACTCGGCCTCGCCGGTGATCTGGCGCAGCGGCCGCACCTCGACGCCCGGGTCGGTCATGTCGCAGATGAAGTAGCTGATGCCGCGGTGCTTGGGCTGGTCGAGGTCGGTGCGGGCGATGAGGATCGCCCAGCGGGCCAGGTGGGCGCTGGATGTCCAGACCTTCTGCCCGTCGACCACCCAGTCCTCGCCGTCACGGACGGCGCGGGTGCCGAGGGCCGCGAGGTCGGAGCCGGCGCCCGGTTCGCTGAAGAGCTGGCACCAGACCTCCTCGCCGACCCAGAGCGGCCGCAGAAAGCGCTGTTTCTGCTCGTCGGTGCCGTAGCCGAGGATGGTGGGGGCGGCCATGCCGAGGCCGATCCCGATCCGGCGCGGGTCGTTGTCGGGGGCACCCGCCGCGGCGAGTTCGGCATCGACGACGGGTTGCAGGGAGCGCGGGGCGTCGAGGCCGCCGAGGCCGGCCGGGTAGTGCACCCAGGCCAGTCCGGCGTCGAAGCGGGCCTTGAGGAATTCGGTGCGGCCGGTGGTGGCCGGGGGGTGTGCGGCCAGCAGGTCCTGAGTGCGGCGGCGGAGCTCGGCCGCGTCGGGTGCGGTCATCGGGCTGCTCCTGACGGGAGGACGACGATCCGGCCGGTGCTGGTGCCGTCGGCGACCCGCTGGACGGCGTCGGCGGCCCCGGCGAGCGCGACGCGTTCGCTGATCAGCGGCTTGACGGCGCCCTGGGCGGCGAGCCGGGTGAGCTCGTCGTGGCAGGCGCGGACGGCGGCCGGGTCCTTGGTGTTGTACAGGCCCCAGTGGAGTCCGACGATCGAGTAGTTCTTGACGAGTGCGTGGTTCAGCGCCGGGGTGGGGATGACACCGCTCGCGAAGCCGACGACGATCACCCGGCCCTCGAAGGCGACGCACTTCACGGACTTGGCGTAGGCGTCGCCGCCGACCGGGTCGTAGACCACGTCGGCGCCGCGTCCGCCGGTGGCTTCCTTGACCGCGGCGACGATGTCCTCGCCGTGGCGGTCGATGACCAGGTCGCAGCCGAGCTCGGTGGCGGTCTTCGCCTTTTCGGGACCGCCGACCACACCGATGACGGTGGCTCCGGCGGCCTTGCCGAGCTGGACGGCGGCGCTGCCGACCCCGCCGGCCGCCGCGTGGACCAGGAGCGTCTCGCCCGCCCGGAGGTGTGCCCTGCGGTGCAGGCCGAACCAGCCTGTCTGGTAGCCGATGTGCAGGGCGGCGGCCTCGGCGTCGTCCAGGGTGTCCGGGGCGGGCAGCAGCGCCGCCTCGTCCGCGACGACGTATTCGGCGAATCCACCGTTCGGCAGAGCGGGGGTGGCGAGCACCCGCCGCCCGTCCGCCGTCCTGCCGCAGATCTCCACGCCGGGGGTGAAGGGCAGCGGCGGCCGCACCTGGTACTGGCCGCGGCAGAGCAGCGCGTCGGGGAAGTTGATGTTCGCCGCGAGCACCTCGATGAGCACCTGCCCGTCGCCGGGCGTGGGCCTGTCCGTCTCCTCCAGCCGCATCACCGCGCTCGGCTCACCGTTCCGGTGCACTCGCCATGCCTGCATGAGGGGCCTCCACAACACTGTCGGCATTACCACTGCTCCGGCGCATACTAAGCGGTCGCTTGCCACTCTGGGAACAACCCGCCACTACCGGTTTCGGCCGGACCCGGACATGGGTGCGCCCGGTCCGGACCGAAGGGAGCTTCGGTCCGGACCGGGCGCGGGACGGTGCCGTGCGCGGGCGTCAGCCCTGGCCGGCCACCACCACGTCGGCGATCTGCGGTACCGCCGAACCGGCGCGCCAGGCGAGCCGCACCGCGTCGGCCGTGCGACCGGCCGTGTCCACCCGGGTGTACGGGCCGTCGAGCGCGCCGACGGTCCGCCACGTTCCGTCGGTCGCCCGCAGCTGGATGTCGGCACGGGCCGTGGAGCCGGCCGGCTGCAGAACGGTGACGGAGGGCACCGCACGTGCGGCGCCGAGCCCCAGCTCCAGCGTCTCCCCGGCCTCCGGTGCGCGAGCCGCCCGGTAGACGGTGCCCGGGTCCCCGTCGGACGCCGCGCGCAGCGAGGATCCGGCCGCGGCGGGCGGCCCTCCGGTCACCGCGCCGTCGTCCGTCGGAACGCTGAACTCCCGTACGACGAGCCAGTTGTCCTGGCCCGCGGTCGCCCGTGCCCGCACGTAGCGCGCCTTCGTCCCGGCGGGCGCGGTCGCGCTGACGTCCGGCTTTCCGGAGAAGGCGGTGAGCTGCTGCCAGCTCTGTCCGTCGGCCGAGTACTCCAGAACCCCCTGGTGGAGGTAGTCCTCGGTGCTGCCGGGCTTGGCCATCGCGAGGGTGACGGAGCCGATGTCCCGGACCCGGCCGAGATCCACGGTGATCCCGTCGCCCGCGGCGGGCGCCCCGTCGCTCCAGAAGTAGGTGGAGTCGTCACCGTCCAGTACCCGGGCGACGGCATTGCTCTGGTACGTGCCGAGGTTCGTCGAGACCGAGGGCCTGCCGCTCACGCCGAGGATCCGGTCGTGCTCGGCTTCGGCCGCGTCGATGAACCCGTCCAGGACGCCGTCCCCGACGAGGACCGGCACCTTGCTCCCGTCGAGCCCGGTGTAGGTGAAGGACTTCGCCGCGGTGACCTGTGCGGGCAGCTGCTGCCTCAACTCCCAGGCCTGTGCGCCCTTTCCGGCGCGGGCCGCCTCGACCATGCGCAGCGCGGTACGGGCGGCGGTGGCCCAGGATCCGGTCGCGTCCAGCCAGGGGGCGGCGTCGGCGACGAAGCCGCGGTCCGGGAGGCCGGAGCGCAGCCGGCCGGGCGCCGAGCCGAGCGTGCCGAGCACCGAGGTGAGCCGGGCGGCGTCACCGGACTTCCAGTAGCGGGCGAACTCCGCCGCCAGTTCGGGGGCCTGGTCCTTGTTGAGGGCCGAGCTGTAGTTCGCGTCGGCGAAGGCCCGCAGCGCCTGCTGGGTGCGCGGGTCACCGCCCGCGTACTCCTTCAGTCCCTCGCCCCATGAGGTGCGGGGGTCGTACGCGGCGTCGTTCCAGGCGTAGTCGGCGACGGTGTACAGCGCGATCTTCGAGGCGTACGGCTGGATCATCGGGTTCGCCGTGATCCCCGCCAGCTTGCCGGGCAGGCCCCTCTCGCGCCCGCTGAACGGGCCGAGCAGCAGCCGGTTCGTCGCGTAGTCATTGACCGGGTAGTTGTCCCAGGTCAGGATCGGGTGGCCGAAGACCGTGCGCGCGGCCTCCGCCTGTGCGACGGTCATGGTCGGCGCGACGACACCGACGCCCGTCCACTCGACCAGGACATTGGGGTCGAGCTGCTCGGACAGCGCCTTCTTGTACGACGAGGCGGAGACGTCGTAGTACTCGGTCGGGACCATCTGGAGCGGCTGGGCGCCCGGGTGGGTGGCGATGAACTCCTTGTTGACCCGGTTGAGCAGATAGGCCTGCGCCGCGCCCGCCGCACCGCCGCCGGTCCCCCACTTCGCCTTGTCCTCGGCGCAGTTCCAGTCCGTGTAGCTGATGTCGTCGAGCGGCACGGCGAAGGTGCGTACGCCGATGTCCCAGATGGTCTGGAACTTCTCGACCAGCGCCTCGGCGTCGGCGTCGGAGCTGTAACACACGGAGAGGCCGGGCGAGAGCGCGTACGTGAACTCCACATGCCGCTGCGCGGCCCGGTCGGCGAGCTCCTTGATCCCGGCCAGTTGGTCGGCCGGGTAGGCGTCGCGCCACTTCGCACGGAGATACGCGTCGTCCTTCGGCGAGTACACGTAGATGTTCATCTTGTGCTCGCCGTAGTAGTCGAGCTGGTCGAGCCTGGCCTCGTGCGACCACGGGGTGCCGTAGAAGCCTTCGATGACGCCGCGCAGCGCGGTGCCGGGCCAGTCGCGCACCGCGAGTCCGGCGACCCGGGCGCCGGGATGCCCGGTGTGCGGCAGGATCTGACGCAGCGTCTGCGCGGCGTAGTACGTGCCCGTGGTGTCCTTGCCCGCGAGGACGATGCGATCGGCGCCGATGCCGAGCACATAGCCGTCGGCGGGCAGCGCGGACGGGCCCTCGATCTTCTGCGCGGCGAGCGCGGCCGCGTCACCGACATGGACGGTGAGACCGTTCCGGGCGGGTCTGTCGCCGCGTACGACGCGCTGGGCACCGGCCCGGCGCAGCGCGCTCTCCACGACCTGGATGGCGGACTCGTCGGAGGTTCCACCCGCCACCACGGTGACGGTCGGGCTGATGATGATCCGATCGGCCCGGGTCTTCACGGACTGCGGGGTCGGTGTGACGGCGGGGGCCGGCCGGTCGGCGGCGGCCTTCGCCGGGGTGGCGGTACGGGCACCGTCGGCCGCCTGGGCGGTCGGCACGGCGGTCAGCAGACCGCCGACGAGCAGGGTCGCCGCCGTACCGAGCGCGGTGAGACGGGGTGGGCGAGGCGTCACTAGTCCTCCATTGATCACTCAAGTCACCAGAGTCGCGCAACACAACAACACCGAATTCAACATCGTGGCGCTTACATGTCAATGGTCTGGACAACATCAACACGTGGACCTGGGCTTTTGCCCCCTGGAAGGGGTACCCGTGCAAGCCTGACGCCGAACATGCAGAGCCGGAATACCGAGCCGGAACGCACCGCCGGAACGCCGAGCGGGGCCCGGACCGGACTCAGCGAGCGAACAGCTCGAACGTGACGGCCGGACGACCGCCGAACCGCTCCCCCTCGGCCCGCGCGTGATCCGTCAGAAAGGTGCGGCAGTACGCCTCGGGGTCCTCCTCCGTCAGCCCTTCGATGTACGTACGGTGGGCCAGCAGCGACCTCACCGAACGCTCCAGCCCGGCCGTGGCGTCGACGGCATGGGTGGGTGCGCTCGACCCGGCGACCGCGACCCACCGCACCCCGTTCCACGGCCGGAGCCCCGCCTCCGCGAGCTCCGGGAAGATCCAGCGGTTGCCCGCGTCGGCCGCGGCGTCCAGGGAGGCGCGGCCGACCGCCCGGTGGTCGGGGGTGTTCCAGGCGACGCCGCCCCAGGTGTCCCGGTGATTGAGCGTGATGACCAGCTCGGGGCGGTGCCTGCGGATGGCCGCGGCGATGTCCCGGCGCAGCGGGAGGCCGTACTCGATCACGCCGTCGAGATCACGCCGTCGCGGTGGTCGAGGAACTCCACGGTGGAGACGCCGACGACCGCGGCACTCGCCCGCTGCTCCCGCTCGCGCAACGGCGCGCACTTCTCCGGTTCCAGCGTGGCGATGCCGGCCTCGCCACGGGTGGCGAGGAGGTAGGAGACCTCGCGACCGCCGTCGGTCCACCCCGCGACCGCCGCCGCGCAGCCGTACTCCAGGTCGTCGGGTGCGCGACCACGGCGAGGGCGCGCCGCCAGTCCGTGGGCATGGGCGCGAGCTGCTCCGTCATGTCGGCAGGCTAGCGCCCCGCGATCGGCCGCGCCGCGCGTTCCACGGACGCCTTCTCCGGCGTATCGCACGTCTCACCCCGCTCATGAATACCCCCAGGGGTATCAATGTTAGCCTGGGGCAGAGATACCCCCCGGGGTAAAGCATCACGGAAGGAGCCGTGTCGTGTTCTTCGTCGACACCATCGAGACAGCGGGTCTCGGCAACCGCAGTTATCTGGCGGGCGGGCAGCGGTCCGCCGTGGTCGTGGACCCGCCGCGCGACATCGACCGGGTCATCGCCGCTGCCGCCCGGCGCGGCGTACGGATCGCCCTGGTGGTGGAGACGCATCTGCACAACGACTACGTGACGGGCGGCCTGGAGCTGGCGCGCGTCACCGGGGCGCGGTACCTGGTGCCCGCCGCGGCCCGGGTCGCCTTCGCCCGTGTCCCGGTCTCGGACGGTGACGTCACCCCGGTCGACGACGGCCTCGCGCTGCGTGCGCTCGCCACCCCCGGGCACACCCCGCACCACACGTCCTACGTGCTGGCGGAGGAGGGCCGCGACGTGGCCGCCTTCACCGGCGGCTCGCTGCTGATCGGCAGTGTGGGCCGGCCCGATCTGGTGGAGCCCCGGCTCACCGCCGAACTGGCCCGCGCCCAGCACGCCTCCGCGCACCGGCTCGCCGATGAGCTCGCGGACGCCGTGCCCGTGCTGCCCACGCACGGCTTCGGCAGCTTCTGTTCGTCCTCGCAGGCCGAGGGGTCGGCCACGACCATCGGCGACGAGCGCGAGCGGAACGACGCGCTGGTCAAGGACGTGGACACCTTTGTCGCGGACCTGCTCGCCGCTCTGGACGATGTCCCCGCGTACTACGCGCACATGGGCCCGGCCAATGCCGCAGGACCGGCCCCGCTGGATCTGACCCCGCCCGACCCGGCCGATGCCGAGGAGATCGCCCGGCGGCTGGCCGCGGGCGAGTGGGTGGTGGATCTGCGCAGCAGGGTGGCGTTCGCCGAGGGGCATGTCGCCGGATCGTTCAACTTCGAGGGCGAGGGCCTGCTCGCCACGTATCTGGCCTGGCTGATCCCGTGGGGCAAGCCGGTCACCCTGCTGGCGAGCACCGCCACCGACATAGCGGACGCCCAGCGGGAGCTGTCCCGCGTCGGCATGAGCCGTCCGGTCGCGGCGGCCACCGGCGGTCCCGAGGACTGGGCGGGCACGGCGACGGCGCTGCGGTCGTCGCGCCGGTCCGACTTCGCCGGCCTGGCGGCGGCCCGGGAGCGGGGCGAGGACCCGGTCGTACTCGATGTGCGCAGGGACTCCGAGCACCGTGCGGGTGCGGTCACGGGGGCGGTGCACATCCCCCTGCACGAGCTGCCGAAGCGGCTGGGCGAGGTGCCGCCGGGCGTCGTGTGGGTGCACTGCGCGGGCGGGACGCGGGCGGCCATCGCCGCGTCGATGCTGGACGCGGCGGGGCGCGAGGTGGTGGCCGTCGACGACGGTTTCGGCGCGGCGGCGCAGGCCGGCCTGTGTCCCACCGTCCCCGTGCCCGCCCCATGACCGCACTGGTCGTGGCACTGGCCGCCGGTGCGGTGGTCGGCCTGGCACTCGGCGGACTGGGCGGCGGCGGAAGCGTGCTCGCCGTCCCCGCGCTGATCTACCTGCTCGGCTTCGATCCGGCCGCGGCCACCACCGCCGGACTCCTCATCGTCATCGCGACGTCCCTCACCGGGCTGGTCGCCCATGCCCGGGAGGGCCGGGTCCGCTGGCGTACGGGAGGGCTCTTCGCGGCGGCCGGAATCATTCCGGCGGCGGTGGCCGGGGCGCTGTCGGTGCGGATCCCGTCCGGAGCGCTGACCGCGGGGTTCGCCGTGCTCGCGGTGGTCGCCGCGGTACGGATGCTCCGCCCGCGGGGCGAGCCGGCGCCGCAGGCCGGGGACGGTGCAAGCGCCGCGCCCGCCGGACGGGTCGCGCGGACCGGCGCCGGGCTCGGCGCGGTGACCGGGTTCCTCGGCGTGGGCGGCGGGTTCCTCGTGGTACCCGCGCTGGTCACCGTGGTCGCCGTTCCGATGACCGCGGCGGTCGGCACCAGCCTGCTGGTCATCACGGTGAACTCCACGGCTGCGCTGGCCACCCGGCTCGCCACGCCCACCGCGCTGGACTGGGCGACGATCGCCCCGTTCACGGCGACGGCGGTGCTCGGCGCCTGGGACGGGCAGCGGCTCGCCGCGAAGGTGTCCACGGCCGCCCTGCAACGGATCTTCGGCGCGGTACTGCTGGCCGTGGCCGTGTTCATGCTCGTCGACGCCGTGACATGAACCACGGCGCCCCTCCCCGGCCGGCCCGGCCGGCTCAGGCCAGCGAGAGAAAGAGCTTCTCCAGCCGCGCCCGCATCTGGTCGCGGTCCGCGGGCTCCTGGCCGCCGTCGGCCATGCAGTGCTGCAGACCCGTCGCGATGATCGCGAAACCGGCCCGGTCCAGCGCCCGGGACACGGCCGCCATCTGCGTGATCACGTCCTCGCAGTCCCGGCCCTCCTCGATCATCCTGATGATCCCGGCGAGCTGGCCCTGTGCGCGGCGAAGGCGGTTGAGGACCGATTTCAGTTCGTCGGCCGCCATGTCGAGTTCCACAACATCCTCCTCCTCCTGATACCCCAAGGGGTATTCTAACCCGACCGGGGAAGGGGGGACCGCTTCTCTCCCGAGCCCCGGTGAACGAAAGGAAACACTGCTCGTGACCAGCCCCGTCTCCCTCTCCCCCGCCCAGGCCGCGGCCCGTCTCGCGGAGTTCACCGTGATCGATGTGCGGGCTCCCGGCGAGTACGCCTCCGGACATGTTCCCGGTGCGCTGAACATCCCGCTGGACCGCCTTTCCGAGGCCGTGCCCGCGCTGAAGTCCGCCGCGGCCCGCGGCTCGCTGCTGATGGTGTGCGCCTCCGGCGTCCGCTCCACGCGGGCCTGCGACATCCTCGCCGCCGCCGACATCGACGCCGTGACGCTCTCCGGCGGCACCTCCGCCTGGGAGGGCGAGGGCCGCGATCTCGACCACCCGGCCGGAGCCCGCGCGACCTGGCCGATGGAGCGTCAGGTCCGGCTCGCCGCCGGTTCGCTCGTGGTGGCCGGCCTGCTCGCCGGGGTGCGCTTCCCCGCGGCGCGCTGGATCTCCGCCGGTGTCGGCTCCGGTCTCGTGTTCTCCGCCGTGACCAACACCTGCGGCATGGCGGCGGCCCTGTCGAAGCTCCCGTACAACCGGGCCCCGCGCTCGGCCACGAGCCTGGACGCCACGCTGCACGCCCTCCAGAGCTGACACCCGTGGTTCCGTGAGGGGGAGGAGCCGGTCACGCACGCTGCGTGGCCGGCTCCTCCCCCTCACGGAGACCGGAAGGACGGAGAATGGTCAGACGTCGTCCCGGACCAGGGCGAGCAACCGGTCCAGTACGCGCGGTCCGCCCGCACGCAGCCCGTCGTGCTCGTACTCATTGGTCACCCAGGTACGCAGGCCCCGGATCGATGCCGCCGTGCGCAGCGCGTGTTCCGTGTCGACGTACATGTCGTCGTGGTAGACGGCCGCCGCGACCGGCACCTGATTGGCCGCCAGGCGCTCGGGGTCGTACAGCGGCGGCCAGTCGGTACGGGCGGCCAGGAGTTCGGCGGTCTCGCGCAGCGGGCGCAGCGCCGGGTCCACCTCGAAGTGCCAGGGGTGGATGCTCTCACCGGTGAAGAGCACCGGACCGTCGCCCTCGATCGCCGCGGCGGCGTCGAACTGCGGGAATTCGGCACGGACCCGCTCGGCCGCCCAGCCGGTGGGCTGCTCGCCCTGGCCGTAGATCGCCTCGTGCATCAGAGCGTACAAGGGATGCCCGGCGAACGAGGTGGCGGCCCGCATGGCCTCCTGGAAGGTGTCGGAGAGCTCGGTGCCGAGCGGCGTACGGACGAAGGCGTTCTCCAGCAGATAGTGCAGCTGGTGGCTGCCGTTGCCGCCGCCCAGCATGATGCCGAGGGACTGGAACCCCTCGGGCGTCAGACGGTGTCCGGCGCTTTCCGGGCGGTGCTCCGCCAGGTGGGCGGTGATCTCCCGGGCGCGTTCGGCGTCCTGCGGGTAGCGGGCGTAGTGGGCGGCGACCTTGCGCTCGATCCGGGGGTAGGCGGCCCGGTACACGTCGTCGGCGTGCGCGTCGAGGGAGGGCAGCCCACCGGTGATGAGGACGGCCTTGAGCCCTTCGGGAGCGGCCGACAGGTAGCGGACGGCACAGAAGCCGCCGAAGGACTGGCCGAGGACCGTCCACGGTTCGCCGCCGGTCAGCTGCGGGCGGATCAGCTCGCAGTCGCGCACGATGTTGTCCGACCGGAAATGGGCGAGGTAGTCGGCCTGCTCGCGCGGGCCGCCGCGCAGCGGCAGGGTCTGCCGGTTGGCCGGGGTGGAAAGGCCGGTGCCGCGCTGGTCGAGCAGCAGCACCCGGAATTCCCGCACGGCCCGTCCCAGCCAGGCCTCCGCGCCGACGAAACGCCGGGCGCCGAAGCCGGGGCCGCCCTCCAGATAGACCAGCCACGGCAGCTCCTCGTCGGTCCTGCCGCTCGCCACGGCCTCCCTGCCGAAGACTTCGATCTGCTCGCCACCCGGATCGCCGTGGTCGAGCGGGACCGTGAAATAGCGGTCGGTGAAGACGATGCCGGGGTGCCGGTAGCTGTTCACAAGGTGCTCCTGAATCAGATGTCACGGACAGTTCAGCACACGGCCGTGACACGGACGGTCGCGGCCCGTGTGCGGAACACCCGGGGGCCTCCTACCGTGCAGGCATGATCCGGTTCGAGCAGGTCGGCAAGGTGTATCCGGACGGCACCAGAGCGGTCGACGATCTCTCCTTCGAGGTCGCCGAGGGAGAGCTGGTCACCCTCGTCGGACCGTCCGGCTGCGGCAAGACCACCACGATGATGATGGTGAACCGGCTGATCGAGCCCTCGTCGGGACGGATCCTCGTCGACGGCGAGGACATCGCCGGCGTCGACCCGGTGAAACTGCGACGCCGGATCGGCTACGTCATCCAGCAGGTCGGCCTCTTCCCGCACCGCACGGTCCTCGACAACACCGCGACCGTCCCCGCGCTGGTCGGCTGGAAACGGGCGAGGGCCCGGGCACGCGCGGCCGAGCTGCTGGATCTGGTGGGCCTCGACCCGAAGACGTACGGCTCCCGGTACCCCGCGCAGCTCTCCGGTGGGCAGCGCCAACGGGTGGGTGTGGCAAGGGCGTTGGCGGCGGATCCGCCGGTACTGCTGATGGACGAGCCGTTCGGCGCGGTCGACCCGGTGGTGCGCGAGCGGCTGCAGGACGAATTCCTGAGCCTGCAGGCGACGGTCCGCAAGACGGTCCTGATGGTCACCCATGACATCGAGGAGGCGGTCCGGATGGGCGACCGGATCGCGGTGTACGGGGCGGGGCGCATCGAGCAGTTCGACACCCCGGGCGCCGTGCTCGGGGCTCCCGCGACTCCGTACGTGGCGCAGTTCGTCGGCGCCGACCGGGGTCTGAAGCGGCTCTCGGTCACCACGATCGAGCCGGAGGACCTGGAGGAGCCGCCGGTCGCCCGCCTGGACGAGCCGGCCGGCGCGGCGGCGGCGCGGCTGGGCGGCACGGGTGCCCGCTGGGCGGTGGTGCTGAACGGAGACGGCGATCTGCACGGCTGGGTGGCGGCGGACGCGTTGCGGATCGCCGGCGACCACGGCACGGTCGGCGAACTGGCCCGCAGGATGGATGCCTGGGTGCCGGTCGGGGCCCCGCTGAAGCAGGCGTTCAGCGAGATGCTCCAGCACGATGCGGGGTGGGTCGCGGTACTGGACGGGTCCCGGTTCCTCGGCGTGCTGACGCCGGCCAAGCTCCACGAGGCGCTGCGCCGCTCGGTCGACGCGGACGCGCGGGGCGTGGGCCGGGACGAGGTGCGCTTCGACTCGGTCGCGGACGCGTAGGGAGGGACGGGCGCGGCCGAGCGCAGGAAGAGGCGGCGGCACACCCCCGGCTCGTTCGCCGGATTCGTCTGCGGCTCGTTCATGGGTGAACTCCGTCCCGGGAGTGGGTGAACGTGTCAGAGATAGGTGGCGGCGGTCACACAGAAGCCGCCCAGGGCGACGGCCCAGACGTACGGCAGGGTGCGGAGCATCACCTGCTGCGGGGTGACGCCCGCGTACTGAGCGCTCCACACGGTCTGGGTGCTCGTGGGGTCGGCGACGCCGAACACCTGGTTGTACGAGGTGGCCAGGCCCAGGACCGCGGTGGCGGGGTAGATGCCGGCGGCGATCAGCACACCGGCGATGCCCGCGCCGAGACCGAAGACGTTGAGCGGGCCGCGGTAGAGGCAGAGCGGTACGAGGACGGTGAAGACGAGGACGAACAGCACCGCGTTCTGCGGGCTGACCGCCTTGACGAGAGGTTCGAGCGCCTCGATCGCTCCGGGCAGCTTCACGGCCGCGAGCAGGATGCCGATGGCGATGAACAGGGTGATCGGCGCGGCGGCCACCTCGAAGCCGCCGTACAGGGTGCGCAGCAGCCGCTTGTTCATCTCGCGCGGCCCGGTGGTGGTGACCAGGCAGTACAGAACGCCCGCGAGCAGCGAGGGGATGATGGCCACGTCGAGGCCGAGGGCCAGGACCAGGGGCACGACCGGCGTGAGCAGCGCGTACCAGGGGGCGTCGCCGAGCCGGACACGCCTGCTGGAACGCGGCTTCGGCGCAAGGGACTTGGCGGACCAGGCGTGCTCGACGCCGCGGCGACGGGACTCGACGAGGACGAAGAGGACCGCGGCGGCCAGCGCGAACGGGAACAGCTTGACCATGAATCCGCGCACGGTGGGGACGGGTAGTTCGAGCGCGGTGGAGAAGAACTGCCAGACCGGGAGCTCGAACGGCATGCCCGCCGCGATACCCATGAGGATCGTGCCGGCCGCGGTGACCCTGGGAATGCCGACGGCGATCATCGCCGGGATGCCGATGATTCCGGCGAGCATCGCTGCGGGCGCGGAGCCCGTCACCGTACCGACGAGCGTGGAGACGGCGAGGACGCCGAGGGCCACCACGACCGGACGGTCGCCGCCGAATTCGACGATCTCGCGGACGAGGGTGCCCGCGATGCCGGTCTCGTCCAGGAGCTTGCCGAGCCAGGAGCCGAGCAGGATGGCGATCATGGTGGCGGCGAGGGCGGGTGCGCCCTCCTGGAGGACCGTGTCCAGGACGCTGTTCTTGCCGGTGAGCGGGGCGCCCGCGACGAGGGCGATGACGACGGCCAGGACGACGAGCGCGAAGGCCGTGGGGAGTTTCCGGGTGAGCATCGCGGCGACACCGGCCGCCATGACGAGGAGGATGACGACGCCCATGGCGTTACTTCTCTCTTCCGTGCGGTGCGATGGTGGGGTGCGCGTCGGCGGTGGCCAGCGCGGCGGTCAGCAGCAGCGGACTGCGTCCGAGTCCGCAGGCGGTGCGGGCGTAGGCGTGGGCGGCGATCTCCTCGGCCCCGGCGACATGGCCGTACAGGCGTCGGCGTCCGGCGCGCAGCGCGACATGACCGAGGGCGCGTTTCAGTTCCGCCTTCGCCGGGCCGTGGTGGAGCAGTTCGTGGACGGCCTCGTGCGCGAGGGCCGCGGCGCGTACCGAGCCCGTCGGGTACCAGTGGCGCCAGCCGCGCTCGTCGACCAGGGCCTCCGTGCGGGCGAGGGTGTCGGTGTACAGCTCGACGGTCGCGGGGCGCGAGGTGTAGCGGGCGAGGAGGCCGTGTTCCAGCCCGCCGTCGCGTTCGACGACGCGGGCGCGCGACGGGGCGGGGGTGAGCCGGGCCCCGAACTCCGTCGCCACGGTGGCCCAGTGGCGCAGCAGATCGCGGTCGCGTCCTTCGTGCGTGGGGGTGGCCGCCAGGAGCCGTACGCCGAACTCGACGTCGTCCGTGGCGGCGAGGTCGGCGGTGCGGCTCATGTCCGTACCTCCACGACCGCGATCACGGGCTCGTCCGCGGCGCGGGTGCCGAGTTCGCTGCGGGCCAGGGCGAGCAGCGGCTGCGGGTCCAGGACGCCGGAGAGGTCGGCGATGCG
This sequence comes from Streptomyces sp. NBC_01363, assembly GCF_026340595.1. Taxonomy (GTDB): domain Bacteria; phylum Actinomycetota; class Actinomycetes; order Streptomycetales; family Streptomycetaceae; genus Streptomyces. Next base: position 2,081,093 of record NZ_JAPEPF010000002.1, on the reverse strand, counting down.
GGAGCCGATGAGCAGCCGCAGGGCGGGGGCCCGGACTCCGCCGTCGCCGTACGAGGTGGCGTCGCCGACGAGCCGGGCGAGCGTCTCGGGGGCGCGGGCGACGGTGGTGGTCTCCACCAGGGCGTCGGGGGCGTGCAGCCGGACGACACCATCGGTGTCGACGACCCGCACCGGGTGCCGGGTGGTGCGGAAGCGGCGCCGGATCTCGGTGCCGTAGACGGTGTGGGCGGGAGTGCCGGCCAGGATGCTCACGTCCGACGGGTCGGCCTTGAGGCTGGCCGCCGCGGCGCGCAGCCGTTCGTCCCCGTCGGCGCGGTGGGCGCGGTCCTGGGTGCGGAGTTCGGTGGCGCCGGTGGCCACCGCCCGTACCGTGCTGGTCTGCGGGTCCACGGTCACTTCGACCTCCACGCCGTCGGCGGCGGCGCCCTGGGCCACGACGGCCGCCTCGGCCTCCGCGCGGACGGCGAGGATCTGTTCCTGGCCGGCGCCCGGGATGATCCGCTCGATCTGTTCACGGACCAGGGCGAGGGCGACTCCGATGGGGCTGATGACCTCGCTGTGCCGGGCGATCCGGCCCTCCTGGCCGGTGACGGACGCCAGGTGCGGGGTCACGGACGCGGCACCTCCGCCGCCCCCGACCAGCACCGCGGTGTCCTTCTCCAGCCGGTAGTCGCGGATCATGGCGTCGGTCACGGCCCTGACCTGTTCGATGCCCGCGTCGAGGAGCCGGGCGGCGGCCGTCGCGACATCGGTGGACAGCGCGGCGGCCAGCGGGGCCAGCGCGGCCTGGGCCACGTCCTGGTCGCAGCGGGCGAAGTCGCCCTCGGGCACCCGGCCCAGCGCGTTGGCCGCGCAGGTCATCGTGAGCGCGTACCGCCCGCCGGCCGCGTCGATCACGGCGTAGTCGTCGGGGTCGCCCTCCATCGGCCGGACGGTGGCGACGCGCGCGTCGCGCAGTTCGTCGAGCGTGGCGAAGCAGGCGTACGGCAGTCCGGCGATGTGCGCGCTGCGGGGCCCGACGCCGACGACCCGGCCGCCGCCGATCCGGACCATGGACCCGCCACCGACGCCGACGGTCCGCACATCGAGCGCGGAGAGGTACGACGCCTTGCCGAGGATGGTGGCGTGCCGGACGGCGACCTTGCCGCGGCGCACGACGCTGATGTCGGTGGAGGTGCCCCCGGTCTCCAGGAACAGGCCCTCGCTGATCCGTTCCCGCATCAGCGCGCCCGCCACTCCCGCGGCGGGGCCGGAGAGCACGGTCAGCAGCGGGCGTCTGCGCATCTCGTCGAGCGACATCACACCGCCGTCGCACCGCATCACCATCAGCGGCGCGTTCACCCCGGCCTTGGTGATGGAGGCGTCGACGAGGTCCGCGGTGGCCAGCATCCGGGGCAGGATCGCGGCGTTGACCACGGCGGTGCGGGTCCGCTTGGCGAGTCCGTACAGGGAGGTGATCTCGTGCGCGGCCGTCATCGGCAGTCCGTGCGGGCGGGCCGCTTCGAGGACCGCCCGCTCGCCCTCCGGCCGGTCGACGCCGAACGGCTCGCTGGCGACGAGCACTTGGGCACCGTCCCGGGTGACGGCGTCGACGGCGCCGCGCACCTCGTCGGCGTTCTCGGGGTCGGCCACATGGGCGTAGGAGAGCGGCAGCCGCTTGCCCGGGGCGAGTTCGAGCCCGCCGAGCGAGGCGAGCCGGCGGGTGAGCACGGCGCCGGGTCCCGTTCCGATGCCGATCAGCCCGACGGTGGCGACATCGCCCTCCAGCAGGGCGTTGGTAGCCTGTGTCGTGCCGTGGGCCAGGAACGCCACGTCCTCGGCGGCGCGGCCGGTCTGTTCCAGCAGCCGGTCGAGTGCCTCGACGATGCCGTGGGCGACCCCGTCCTCGTGGTGGTGGCTGGTGGGAACCTTTACCTGCCCCAGCAGGTCGAGGGTCGTGGCGTCGACGGCCACGGCGTCGGTGAAGGTTCCGCCCACGTCGATACCGACGCGGATGCGGTGGGTGGTCATGGCTGGGCACCTCCTTGTGCGGGTGGGTTGATGCGCGGACGGGCCGGGTGGGACAGGTGGAGCTGTCCCACCCGGCGTTTCACGGATTCCGGACGGGCCGTCAGTAGCCGCGTACGTCGGGCCAGTGGCGCTGGACCCCGTCGCGGTCGAGCAGCCGGGCGAACGCCTCGTACCGCTTGTCCTCGGACTGGACCTGGTGCGGTTCGACGCCCTCGGCGAGGCAGTGGGCGACCAGGGCACCGGCGACCTCGCCGATGTTCCACTCCACCGGGTGGAGCCGGTAGCAGCCGTTGGTGATGTGGGTGGTGCCGATGTTCTTGCCCGCGGGCAACAGGTTGCGGACGCGGCGTGGCACGAGGGCGCCGAGCGGGATCTCGAACGGGACCGAGCCGATGTCGATGTAGTTGTCGCCTCCGGTGGAGGGGTGCAGATCGATGCGGTAGCTGCCGACGCCGACCGCGTCCCGGTGGCGTGTTCCGCCGTGCGGGCCGACGAGGTCGATCGCCACGTCCTGCTCGGTGACGGTGGTGACGGCCTTGATCCGGCGGGACTCGCGTACGTACGGGGCCTTGGCGAGGCCGTCGTCGGTGCCGGTGATGTCGGGGCGGATCCGCAGTCCGGGGAAGCCGGTGCCACCGTCCTGGCGCGGGGCCTCGGTCTGCAGCCAGTACAGCACCGACAGCGACAACTGCCGTGCCTCGGCGGCCGCTTGTGCGGAGACCTCGTCCCCGGCGCCGATCAGCGGCTTGAGCCAGTAGTCGTTGAGCGGCCAGTTGACGAGCGTGATGTCGGAGTCGAAGGCACCGGGGCGGTGCATTCCCCGGGCGAGGATGCGGCGGAAACCCCACAGCTCCTTGTCACCCGCGTCCGCGCTCTGGTCGGCGCTGACGGCGAGCGGGTCGACGTCCGGGTTGGGGACGAAGGTGCGCGGTACGGATTCCAGGGAGCGCGGGTCGGGCGCCTGGAATCCGAGGAGCGGGCCGGGCCAGAAGTCGGGGCGGTAGGAGCGCCAGAAGTCGTAGTCGGCGGGGCGGTCGACGGTGTGGTTCTCGCCCTCGTGGTGGGAGAGCGCGAAACACACGGTGATGCCCTGCTGGTTGAGCGGCCGGGCCTGTTCGGGGGCGTGCGGTTCGTCGAACTCGCTCCGCGCCTCGGCGCCGATGGCGTGCTCGACACCGCCGAGTTCGAGGAGTTCACCGGTCTCGGTGGCGTCGACGACGTAGCGGGCAGTGACGGTGGTGCGGTCGCCGGTCCGGAGGTCCTCCAGCGTGACGGCTCGGATGACATCGTTGTCCGCGTCGATGGCCACGGCCCGGTGTTCGCTGAGCAGGGTGAGGCGGCCGGCCGCCCGGTGCGGTGCGAGCATCGCCTCCAGCACGGTGAGCGCGACGCGCGGTTCGTGGCAGAGCTTGCTGACGCGTCCGGCGCCCGGGTTGAGGTCGGTGAGGGCGAGGGCCTCGGAACGCATCGGGTACCACTGGCGGTAGTACGCCCGGATACCTTCGCGCAGCCGGCGGTACGAGGCGGTGGTGCCGAACTGCTCCACCCACGGGTGCTCGTCCGGGGGGACGGCCTGGGAGGTGAGCTGGCCGCCGATCCAGTCGGTCTCCTCGGTGAGGACCACGGTGCGTCCGGCGCGGCAGGCGGCGAGCGCGGCGGCGACGCCGCCGAGTCCGGCGCCCACGACGAGGATGTCCGGTTCGGGTATCACTGGTCTCCTTGAGCTGTACGTACGGGTGGTGCGGTCGGTCGGTGGTCCTCGGTGGCGGGCGGCGGGCCCGAGGTGGCGCCGGGCCGGAAGGTGCAGGCGACCAGGGGTTCGGTGGCCTCCTCCCCGGCGACCAGCGCGGCGAGCATGCGTACGGCGGCCGCGCCGAGCCGGGTACGGGGGATGTCGAAACCGGTCGGCTCGGGCCCGTCCGCGAGGTCGGCGGGCGGGCTGCCGAGCAGCGCCAGGGAGGCGTCGCGCGGGCAGTCGATCCCGGCTTCGGCGACGGCGCGGCGCAGGGCGCGCCAGGCGGCCCCGGTGTCGGTCTCCTCGGCGACGAACGCGGTGACGCCGTCGGCGAGCCAGCTCCGCAGCCGCTCGGGGGTGAGGTCTCGTTCCGGGTCCGCGGAGCGGAAGACGCTCTGGAGGCCGCCGGCCGGGCCGGCCGCCTCCAGCCCTTCGAGGAAGCCCTGCTCACGGTCGGTGGAGGCGGGCGCCTCGTCGTCCTCGCGGATCAGCACCATCCTCCGGTGCCCGAGCGCGGCGAGGTGGTCGACGACCTCCCGGGCAGCGCTCACGTAGTCGGCGCCGACCCAGTGCAGGCCCTCCGGCTCGTCCCGGCGGCCGAGGTGGACGACCGGGAAGCCGTCGGCGACCAGCCGGCCCAACTCCTGGACCGGCGCGTGGCGGCCGAGGAACAGGCAGCCGTCGGCGAGACGGACCCGGTTCAGCGCGTCGGGTCCGGCGGCCCCCGCGCCGCCGGTGCTCGACCCCGTGAACAGCACCAGGTCGTAGCCGCGCTCCGCGGCCTCGCGCTCCACGCCCACCAGGAACGGGTAGTACGAGTGCTGCACATCGGTCGGGAACGTCGCGGTGAAGCTGAACACGCCCAGCAGGTTGTTGCGCGCCGCCGCGAGCCTGCGGGCCGCCGGGTCGGGGACGTAACCGAGACTGCGGGCCGCCTCCAGGACCTTCTGCCGGGTCTCCTCCGAGATCGCGGGGCCCTGCCTCTTGTCCGCGAGCACCAGCGAGACCGTGGCCTGCGAGACCCCGGCGAGCCGTGCGACCTCCGCCTGGCGCGGGCGGGCCGTGCGGCCTGCCGGTGCGGGTGCGCGGCCCGGCCTGGCCCGCTTCCTGGGTTCCTCCACCATGGCTCCTCATATCGATTAATGCGTATTAGTAATGCGCATTAACGATTACTGTGAGGGTCGGCCGGGCGTCGGTCAAGGGGCCGGGCACAACTTCTTCACCGCGCGCCCCCCGTACGGTGTGATCAACCATCCCCGCGAAGAAGGCGGTCCCACATGTCCCTGTTCGATCTGCCGCTCGACCGGCTGCGCGACTACCGCAGCGGGTCGGTGGAGCCGGAGGATTTCGACGCCTTCTGGTCGAAGACGCTCGACGAGGCCCGGTCCCACGACCTCGACGCCCGTTTCGAACTGCGCGCCGGCACGGGGCTGAGCACCGTCGACGTGTACGACGTGACCTTCGCGGGCTTCGGCGGCCACCCGGTCAAGGGCTGGTTCGTCGTCCCGGCGGGCACGACGGAGCCGCTGCCGGTGGTGGTCGAGTTCATCGGTTACGGCGGTGGGCGGGGCCTGGCGCACACCCATCTGCTCTGGGCCTCGGCCGGTTTCGCCCACTTCGTGATGGACACCCGCGGCCAGGGCAGCGGCTGGCTCGTCGGCGACACCCCGGACCCGGTGGGCAGCGCCCCCGCGTACCCCGGCTTCATGACCCGGGGCATCGAGGACCCGGAGTCGTACTACTACCGGCGGGTGTTCACCGACGCGGTGCGTGCGGTGGAGGCGGCGCGCTCGCACCCCCTGACCGACGCGGCGCGCACCGCGGCCATCGGCGAGAGTCAGGGCGGCGGCATCACGCTCGCCGTGGGCGGACTGATACCCGACCTGGTGGCCATCGCGCCGGACGTCCCGTTCCTGTGCGACTTCCCCCGCGCCCTCACGGTCACCGACCGGACCCCGTACCGCGAGGTGGGCAACTACCTCAAGACACACCGCGGCCGGGCCGAGCGGGCGCGGGCCACGCTGTCCTACTTCGACGGGGTGCACTTCGCCGCACGCGGGCGCGCGCCGGCGCTGTTCTCGACCGCCCTGGAGGACATGACCTGCCCGCCCTCGACCGTCTTCGCCGCCTTCAACGCCTATGCCCACCAGGACAAGACCATCGAGGTGTACGACTTCAACGATCACGAGGGCGGCGGGCCGTTCCAGGAGGCCGTGCAGCTGGGCTGGCTCCCCGGAAGGCTGACGGCCTGACCTCGAGAGGCGGCGGTCGTCCACGGCGATGGTCCGCGGCGGTATGCCGGGGCGGTCATCCGCGCGGGACGAGGTTCTTGGACTCCAGGTAGGTGCGTGCCACGTCCTCGGGCAGCCGCCGCCAGCTGTCGACCTGCTCGTTGAGCCGGGCCAGGTCGGCGGTGGTCAGTACGGTGTTGAGCCTGCCCAGCGCCGTGCGTACGCCTGCGCTGCCCGCCCGGGACCGGTTGACGACGGGGACGAGGTAGTCGGCGTTCTGGAGATGCTTGTCGTCGGCGAGCAGGACGAGGCCGAAGCTGTCGAGCGTGGCGTCGGTCGTGGTGGTCAGCACCATCTGGTCCTGACCGTTCTGGACGGCCTGTTTGGCCTGGGTGGTGCCGACGCCCTTGGGATCCACCGCGGTGATGCGGATGCCGTACGTCTTCTTCAGCCCGGGTGCGCAGTAGGGGCGCTGCACGCATTCGTCACCGGCGGCCAGACGTACGGGAAGCCGGGACCTGCCCAGGTCGCCGAGGGTCCTGAGACGGTGCGCGGACGCGTACCGGGCGGCGACCGCGAAGGCGTTCTGGTCGACGGCGCGCCCGGGGTCGAGGACGGTGAGACCGCGGGGCTCGGCCAGCGCGCGCAGGGCCTTCATGGTGGCGGCGAGGTCGGGCGAACCGACCGGGGTGGCGTCGGCGCCGTTCTTCCTGGCGTTCAGCCAGTCCGCGAAGGTGGCGGCGTACTCCGGCACGACGTCGATCTGGCCGCTCTCCAGCGCCGGTTCGTAGATCTCCCGGTTGGTGACGGAGATGATCTTCGTGGAGTAGCCGGCCCGGTCCAGCAGCAGCGCGTACATCTGGGCGAGCAGATCGCTCTCGGTGAAGCCCGCGGAGCCGATGGTGAGGTGCTTGCTGTCGCCCGGCGGTGCGGTGACCTCGCCCCGGTTCTCCAGGGAGGGGCCGGTGCCGCACCCGGCCGCCGGGAGCAGCAGCAGCACGGCGACGGCGGTTCGTGGCCTCATCCGGATCCCCCGCCGCGGAACCGTCCGGGGACGAGCAGCCGGCCCGCCTCGAAGAGCCCTTCGACGATCAGCGCGAAGACCGCGACGAGCACCGCCCCGGCGACCACCTGGGCGGTGGAGGCGAGGTTGAAGCCCGCCGTGATGATGCGGCCGAGTCCCCCGCCGCCCGCCAGCGCCGCGAGGGTGGCGGTCGCGACGAGCTGGACGGCGGCGATCCGTACGCCGGTGAGAATCAGTGGGAGGGCGAGCGGCACCTCGACGCCCAGCATCAGTTGTCCGCCCGTCATGCCCATTCCCCTGGCCGCGCGCACGACATCGCGGTCGACCTCCCGCATGCCGACATAGGCGTTGGTGAGCAGCGGAGGTACGGCGAAGAGCACGAGAGCGATGACGGTCGGCCACTCGCCGTGCCCGCCGATCGGGGTGAGGAGCAGCAGCACCAGCACGGCGAAGGTGGGCACGGCCCGGCCGATGTTGGAGATGTTGACGGCGAGTGCGCCGCCCTTGCCGAGATGGCCGAGGACCACGGCGACCGGCAGCGCGATCAGACAGCTGATCAGCAGGCAGACGACGGTGAGGAACAGATGCTGGCCCAGCCGGTTCCAGATGCCGCCGTCACCGGACCAGTGCGCGGAGGTGGTGAGCCAGGACCAGGCGTCGGCGAGGGTGTTCACGACTGCCCCCGGGTCCACGGGGTCAGCAGTCGCTGCGCGAGCAGGAGCAGCAGGTCGGCGGCGACGGCGATGACGACGCAGAGGACGGAGGCGGTGAGCACCTGGGCCTTGAAGTAGGTGTTCATCCCGGAGTAGATGAGGTTGCCGAGTCCGCCGTAGCCGACGATCGCGCCGACCGTGACCAGGGAGACCGCGGAGACGGTCGCGATCCGCAGTCCGGCCATGGCCGCGGGCAGCGCGAGGGGCAGCTCCACGGCGAGCAGCAGCCGCAGGGGTCCGTACCCCATGCCGCGCGCGGCCTGCCGGGTCTCCTCGGGCACCGCGCGCAGTCCGGCGAGGATGTTCCGTACGAGGAGGGTGAGCGAGTACAGCACGAGCCCGGCGACGACGAGCGAGGCGGAGAGTCCGTACACCGGCAGCAGCAGCGAGAACATGGCGAGCGACGGCACGGTGTAGAGAATCGTCGTCACGCCGAGCACGGGTCCCGCCGCCCAGCGCCGGTGCCGTGCCGCGAGGGCGAGCGGGACGGCGAGGACCAGTCCGATGAGCACGGCGGCCACGGTGAGCTGAAGGTGCTGCACGACGGCGTCCCAGAGAATCTCGCGACGGCTGGAGAGATAAGCCCCGCAGAGCCACTCATTGCGCGCCAGGCAGTCGTCCGGAGGCGCGGTCACCCGTCCATTGGAGCCTGCGGGGCCGCGCGGGCGCGCGTCCTGATCGACCGTCCGGGGGTGGTGCGGGTACGTATGCACCTCACGTGCCGGGGCGCGGCCGGGAAGTGCGCGGCGGGCCGGCATGGGTGGCGGGCAGCGCTAGGCGGGCGCCGACGCTCCGGGCCGCTCGACCTTTCGCACCGTGATGTCGTCCGGTCCGAGCAGGCGCCCGTCGGCCGCGCGGACCTCCAGCGCCCGGGGAGTTCGACCGTGGCGCAGGTCGACCATCTCCGAATGCGGTTCGCCGGGGTCGAAGAAGTGGCCCTCGCCCCACTGCCTCAGCGCCACGATGACCGGGAAGAGGTCCCTGCCCTTGGCCGTCAGCACGTATTCGTGGCGGGCCCCGCCGTCGGCCGCCGGAACCATGTCGAGAATCCCGCCCCCGACCAGCTCGCGCAGGCGCGCCGCCAGGATGTTCTTCGCGACCCCCAGACTGCGCTGGAACTCTCCGAAGCGGCGGCTGCCGTCGAACGCGTCACGGACGATCAGGAGCGACCACCAGTCGCCGATCGCGTCGACCGAGCGGGCCACCGGGCAGTCGCTGTCGTCGAGGCGCGTCCGCTTGACCATTCCGTTCCCCTTCACATCATCGGTTGCAACATGCTACCAGCTGACGCTAACGTCCACCTGGTAGCAACTTGCAACCGAATTGATCGAGGGGCACCCGTGACCGACAGCGAGAGAACGATCAGGACCGCGGACACCAGCGGGGGAACACCGGCACCCGCTCTGTCCGGGCGCACCACTCTGCTCTTCGCGGTCGCCTCCGGAGTGGCGGTGGCCAATGTCTACTTCGCGCAACCCCTGCTGGTCACCCTGAGTCAGGACTTCCGGATCAGTACGGCAGCGATCGGCGTCGTCGTGACCCTCACCCAGATCGGCTACGGCCTCGGGCTGTTCCTGCTCGTGCCCCTGGGCGATCTGGTCGACCGGCGAACCCTCGTCGTGACCCAGCTGGCGCTGCTCGCGGCAGCGCTCGTCGCCACCGGCACGGCAGCCACCGCGCCGGTCCTGCTGACCGCCCTGGCCGCTGTGGGCTTTCTCGCCGTGGTGACCCAGACGCTCGTGGCCTTCGCGGCATCGCTGTCCGCCCCGGACCGACGTGGCCGCGCGGTCGGCCTGGTCACCAGCGGAATCGTCATCGGGATCCTGCTCGCCCGCACGGTCTCCGGCGCGCTGGCCGACCTCGCGGGCTGGCGCTCGGTCTATCTCGCCTCGGCCGCACTGACCCTCGCGCTCACCCTGGCCCTGTACCGCGTGCTGCCGCGCCGGTCGGCACCACCGGCCTCCATGCGGTATCTACGACTGCTGCGTTCGACGCTCACGCTGTTCGCCGAGGAACGCGTACTGCGGGTCCGCGCGCTGCTCGCCCTGCTCGTCTTCGCCGCGTTCAGCACCCTGTGGAGCTGCGTCGCGCTCCCGCTGAGCGAACCCCCGCTGTCGCTGTCGCACACCGCGATAGGGGCGTTCGGGCTCGCGGGAGCCGCGGGCGCGCTCGCGGCCGCGCCGGCCGGACGCCTGCACGACCGGGGTCTCGCCGGGTGGACGACCGGCACCGCACTGGTGCTGCTCACCGTGTCGTGGCTCCCGCTCGCCCTCACCCGGCAGTCGCTGTGGGCGCTGGCGATCGGCGCGGTCGTCCTCGACCTGGCCGTGCAGGCCGTCCATGTCACCAACCAGAGCCTCATCTACGCGGTCCGTCCCGACGCCGGAAGCCGTCTGATCGGCGGCTACATGGTCTTCTACTCGGTCGGCAGCGCCACGGGCGCCCTCGCCTCGACGGCCGTCCACGCGATGGCCGGGTGGGGCGCGGTGTGCCTCCTCGGCGCCGCGATCAGCGCGCTCGCGCTCCTCGTGTGGGTGGTGGACAGCCGTCAGTGCGCTTCGGTCGCCGGTTCGAGGACGAAGACCGGGATCTGCCGGTCGGTCTTGCGCTGGTAGTCGGCGTAGTCGGGAAACGCCTCGACCGCCCGCTGCCACCACAGGCCCTTCTCGTCGCCCGTGGCCTCACGGGCGTTCATGTCCTGGCGGACCGGGCCGTCCTGGAGTTCCACCCGGGGGTCGGCCACGATGTTGTGGTACCAGACTGGGTGCTTGGGGGCGCCGCCCTGCGAGGCGACGACGGCATAGGCGCCGTCGTGCTCGACCCGCATCAGCGGGGTCTTGCGGATTTTTCCGCTCTTGGCCCCGCGGGTGGTGAGGATGATGACGGGCAGGCCCCGCATCATGGTTCCCTCGGTGCCGCCGGAGCTCTCGAACAGCTCGACCTGATCGCGGACCCACTGCGCGGGGCTCGGCTCGTACTCTCCCTGGAGAGGCATGGCATCTGTCCCATCGTCGACGTTCGGACGCGCAGGCACTTCCGACGCGCAGGCGCGTGGACCTGCGGACATCGGTGTGTCCCGTCCGTTGCGAAAACTCTTGCACCATTCCGCCCGGACGGCTACGGGTGTCCCTCAGGAGTGCGGCGCCTCAGCCGCAGTTGCAGCATTGCTTCGAATCGTGCCTCCGGGTCGTCGAGATCGATGCCCGCGACCACGGCCAGCCGCCTGAGCCGGTAGCGGAAGGTATTGGGGTGGATGTGCACGGCGGCAGCGGCGGCTGGCACATCGCCGAAGGTGCTCAGCCAGGCGTCCAGGGTCTCCGTGAGGGCCGTGTTGTGCCGGGCGTCGTAGGCGAGCAGCCGTATGACGGGGCCGTCCGGCAGATCGTCCTCGGCGGCCATCCGGTCCGTCAGCTCCTCCAGCAGCGAGGCGGCGTAGACGTCCGACAGCCGCGCCGCCCTGCGCGGCGTGCGACCGGAGCCGAGGACCCGCAGCGCACGGTCCGCGTCGGCGCGCGAGCGGCGCAGCTCCACCGGGCGGGCGGCGAGCCGGCCGATTCCGATGACGGCGGGCACCCGGTCCCCTATCCGGCCGAGGAACGCCTCGGCCACCCGCAGCCCCTGCTCGTCCGAACTCGTGGGCAGGACCGCGTAGATGACTCCGCCGAGTGTGGCGGCGGCAGTACGGGGGTGGATCGCTGCCAGGTGCAGGGTGAGCGCCTCCGCCACCCGATGGCCCGCGGCCACCCGGTCGGGCGCGTACTGCTCGCCGGTCACCGCGAGTGCCAGTACGCAGGCGGGCTGGGCGGACAGGCCGAGCCGCACGGCGGCCTGCGGTGCGTGCGTACCGCCCTCCAGGACGGTGGCGAGCAGATCCGCACGCAGCCGTCGTTCGGCGTCCTCGCCCGTGCGGCGGCGCAGCAGATGCAGGGCGGCCACCTTCGCCGCCTCCTGCAGCGCCTGTGCGCGGTCCGCGCTCAGCGGTCCGTCGACCACGACCCAGATCGATCCCAGGATCTCGCCGCCCGCGCGGACGGCGATGGCGACCCGGGGCTTGTCCGAGATGCCGGCCACATAGACGGGTTCCTCCTTCCGGTAAAGGGCCTGGAAGGCGCCGCGTTCCTCCAGGGCGCGCAGTTTCTCGGCGGGCACCTGACGGTCGAGGATGGTCGCGATCCTGGCGTCGTCACCCTCGTCCTGCCGGCTGGAGAAGGCCAGCACCCGTCCACCACGGTCCTCCACGGTGACCGGGCCGTCCAGCAGCCCGGCCGTCGCGTTGGCCAGGGCGAACAGGTCACCGGCGAGCGGCTCGGTGCCGTCCGCCTCGTCGGGGCCGCCCACCGTGCCGAGTTCGTCGACCGCGAGCAGCGACCGCAGCAGCGCGGCCACCTGGGCCCAGGAGGCGCCGGGCGTCAGGCCGAGTACGGTCAGGCCGGTGCGGGCGGCCGCCTCGGACACGGGTCCGTCCACCGGGACCGGCGAGCGGACCACCACGGCCGCCGCGCCGAGCCCGGCGGCCGTGTCGACCAGGTCGGCGACCGGCCCGGCGCCGTACACACCGACGCCGAGCACCACCGCCCCGGGCAGCCTCGCCGGTTCGTCCAGGGGGTCCTGGATCAGCACTCCGCTGACGGTGCGGGCCGGATCGGCCTCCCCGGCCACCACTTCGATCAACGTCGACCCGAGATCGTTGAGGATCCGGCCGAGCACGGCCCGTGGCTGCTCCGTCATCCTCACAAGGTAGTTGATCGGAGTTCGTCGACGGCGAGTGCTGCCACCTGCCCGATCACCCGGTCCGCCCGGGAATTGTGCAGGTCCGGCCTGTCGGACCGGGTGAAGACGGCCACTGCCCAGCGCCCGCCGTCGCGGTCCTCGATCACCCCGGCCTCGTTGCGCCAGCCCGGCAGCGTCCCGGTCTTGCCGGCGATGCGGTAGCTGTCGTCGAAGCCGGACCACAGTCGGTGCGGCCATATCTGCTGGGACATCACGGCCCGTACCTCGGCGCAGGCTTCGGCGGGGCCGGCCTCGTCGCGCCAGATCCGGACCAGCAGTTCCGCGATGTCGCGGGCCGTTCCCCGGGTGGTGCGTTCCGGGACGCACACCGACAGCTCCAGGAGCTTCTCCGGCCCCTGCGCGGCAAGTGCCGCCATCCTCGTGTGCGCCTCGACCTCGGTGGTCACGCCGAGGTCGGCGAAGAGCGAGCCGGTCAGCTCCAGACAGCCACCGATCAAGTGGGTCCGACGCAGGCCCAGTTCGGCGAGCAGCCCGTTGACGGTGTCCAGACCGACCCGGGCCAGCACCACATCGGTGGCTGCGTTGTCGCTCATCGTCAGCATCATGTGGACCAGGTCGCGCAGGCTCATCTCGACCGGGTCGGCGCAGCCGGAGGTGCCGATGCCGCCGTCGCGATAGCGCGGGTCCACCGAGTGGCGCTCGGTCCTCTCCAGCCGTCCTGCGGCGGCCTCGCGTGCGTAGGCGAGTGCGATCGGGATCTTGAACACGGAGGCGAGGCAGACCGGTTCGTCCGCCGCGACGCCGATCGTGCGGTCGCCGTCGATCTCTCGGGCGAAGAAGTGTCCCTGGACCTCGGCGTCGTCGAACGCCGTCCGGATCCTGGTCTCGACGGTGCCCGACACGGTTGCGGTCATCGGCTGATCCATTCGGTCGATTCGGTCACTGCGGCCAACTGCTCGGGGATCGGGGAGAGTCCGAGCCCGGGTGCGCGGGGCACGTCGAGATGGCCGTCCTTCAGCACGAACGGTTCGGTGATGTCGGTCCGGTAGTACCGGTCGGAGGCGGAGGTGTCGCCGGGCAGAGTGAAGCCGGGCAGTGCGGCGAGGGCGACATTGGCGGCCCGGCCGAGGCCGGTCTCCAGCATTCCGCCGCACCAGACCGGGACGCTGTGCGCGGCGCACACGTCGTGGATCCGCCGGGCCTCCAGATAGCCGCCGACCCGCCCCGGCTTGATGTTGACGACCGAGCAGGCACCCATGGCGATCGCGTCGGCCGCCGAGCGGGCGGAGACGATGGACTCGTCCAGACAGATGGGGGTGCGCACCCGCTCGGCCAGCGCCGCGTGTCCCCGGATGTCCTCCTCGTCCAGGGGCTGTTCGATCAGCAGCAGCCCGTACGGGTCGAGCCGGGCCAGCTGTGCGGCGTCGGCGAGGGTGTACGCGGTGTTGGCGTCGACCTGGAGCAGTACGTCGTCGCCGAAGCGCTCCCGGACCGCGCGCACGGGTTCCACGTCCCAGCCGGGTTCGATCTTCAGCTTGATCCGCAGGTAGCCCTCGGCGAGATAGCCGTCGACGGCGTCGAGCAGTGCGGGGATCGAGTCCATGATGCCGACCGACACCCCGGCCGGCACCCGCTCGGCCGTCGCCCCCAGCCACTGCCCCATCGACAGTTCATGGACGCGCAGCCAGGCGTCCAGCACCGCGGTCTCCAGTGCGGCCTTGGCCATCCGGTGCCCCTTGAACGCGGCCAGTGCCGGGGCGACCGCCCAGGGGTCGAGTGCCGGCAGGGCGGCGAGCGCGGGCACGAGATAGCTGCTCAGCACGTCCGCCGCGGCCACGGTGTACTCCGAGGAGTACAGCGGATCGGCCATCGTGACGCATTCGCCGTAGCCCTCGTGGTGCTCGGTCTCGACCCTGACCAGCAGAATCTCCCGGGCGGTCATGGTGGCGAACGAGGTTCGGAACGGTGCGACCAGCGGCATCGCGATCCGGCGCAGTTCCACACCGACGAGCTTCATGCCTGCCTCTCCTGACGTTTGTCGATCACGTACCAGCCGTCCCGGGTGAATCCGGTGACGGTGTGCCCCTCGGCCATCAGGCCGCCGAGTACCTCGCGCAGCGCGTACCGCCACTCGCGGGCCAGGGTCGGGTCGGTGCGGCGCAGTGTCTCTACCTCCGTGGGGATCCGGACGAGGACGGTTTCGCCGTCCCGGCGCCCGACGGCGGGGCCGCCGTCGGGCTTGGCGTCCAGACCGACCACGGCGTGCGCACCGGCGTCGTCGACCATGACGATGTGAGGTGTGCCCGCGGCGGCTGCGACGGCGTGTTGGCCGGTCAGCTCCCAGCGGACCATCAGCCGGTCCGTCTCGGTCCCGGCATTGACCTCGTCCTGCATCGCGCCGTAGAAGTCGGCCAGGTACTCGCTCGGCGCCGCCCCCAGTTTGGCCAGGTTGAAGTAGGCGTTGCGGCTGATCAGCGGGTCGAAGGTCCAGGTGACCGCGGTGATGCCACGGGCCAGCGCCCAGGCCCGCTGATGGAGTTTGACGGCGAAGCCGACATTGCGGCCCCGGACGCTGTCGTCCACCCCGGCGATGTGCGAGTGCAGTCCGGCGGTGGCCAGGAAGCCCAGGCAGAATCCGACCATCCGGCCGTCCTGGTGGACACCGACGACATAGCTGCCGGAGTGGGCGAAGACCCTCAGCAGCTCCGGGGTGATCAGCGGGTTGCCGGGATCGGGCCGCCAGACCCGGTCCAGCACCTGGCAGGCCACCAGCATCTCGTCCAGCCCGTGCAGCTCCGTGACGGTCACGCCGGCACGGTGCGCGGCCAGGTCGGAGGCGGCTGCCGCGGCAGCCGCCTCCGTGCCGTTCACGATGTCACCCGGCCGGGTCGGAGCAGCGGCTCGTGTACGAGCGAGTCCACCAGGGAGGCCACCAGTGCGGCGCGGCGGGGCAGTTCGGCGACGACCACATGCTCGTCGTCCGCGTGCGCCCCGCCGCCCACGGCCCCGAGGCCGTCGAGCGTGGGCGTGCCCGCTCCGGCGGTGAGGTTGCCGTCTGATCCGCCGCCGACTGCGACGCCGCACAGTGAGCCGAAGCCCAGCTCCGCATAGCGGTTTCGGGCGAGTTCGAACAGCTCCGCCGACGCGCTCGCCTGCAGCGGCGCCCGGTCCGGGCCGCCGGAGAGCTTGAGCGAGGCGCCCGCGAGCACCGGTGCGAGACCCTGCATGGCACGGTCCACCCGGTCCTGTTCGGCGGCCGTCTCCACCCGTACGTCGACCAGCAGCCGGGCCGCATCGGGCACCGTGTTGCGGGTGGTGCCGGAGGAGGCCACGGTCGGCGTCACCGTGGTGCCGGTCGCCGGATCGGCGATTGCGGACAACGCGAGCACCTGGTGGGCCAGTTCGGTGGTCGTGTTGACGCCGCGCTGGGGTTCGAGTCCGGCGTGCGACGCGCGTCCGGCAATGTTCAGTTCGTAGCCGGACACACCTTTGCGCGCAGTTTTCAGTGCGCCGCCCTCACTCGCCTCCAGGACGAGTACGGCCCGGGTCCGGCGGGCCTCGGCCTCGATCAGGGTGCGCGAGGTCGGGGAGCCGATCTCCTCGTCGCCCGTGAGCAGGACCGACACCCCGTCCAGGTCGTCGAGCACCGACAGCGCGTGGAACAGCTGCACCACGCCGGCCTTCATGTCGAAGCAGCCGGGTCCTGTCAGCCGTCCCCCGGCCACCTCGCAGGGGTGCCCGGCCAACGAGCCCACCGGCCACACCGTGTCGAAGTGGCCAAGCAGCAGAACCCGGTCGCCGGAGCCGAAGCGCCAGCGCAGAGCGGGCGTCCCCGAGCCGTCGAGCCACTGGGGCGCCGCGCCGGTCAGCCGGGTGCCGAGCCCGGAGACGACCCGGGCACATTCGGCGACGGCGGCCAGATCCTCGCTGGGCGACTCGGAGCGGACCAGCTCCTCGATGTCGGCCAGCAGGCCCGGCAGCCCCGCCTCCAGGGCGGTGGCGATTGCGGTCACGTCAGCCCACCTTGGGGGTGGCGCGGCCACCGTGGTGAATGTAGGGCGTGCCGTCGGCGAGTGTGTAGAACACGACGGGGACCCAGAGCTTCATCCCCGGCCGCTGCACCACGAACAGCCCCGGCTCGACCGGGTGCAGCTCGTACTCCTTCTCCGTGTCGGAGATCAGCTCGGCGAGCGGTCCGGTGATGCGCTCGAGCATCACCAGGCCGCCGTCCCGCTCCACGATCTCCACCCTGCTGGAGAGCCGCTGGTACACGCCGACATAGTCGGCGGGGTCCACCGCCACCGGCTCCGTCGCCGGCTGGATGGCGGTGCGCATCGTCACGCCGGCCAGTTCCTCGACGATCTCCTCGAACACGTCCCGGAAGAGGCTCATGGTGTCGCCGCCATTGGTGAGCAGGCAGATCGCCAGGTCGGCCTCCGGCAGCACCCGCAGGAACGCGCTCTGCCCGATCGTGCCGCCGTCGTGTCCGTACACCCGGCGTCCGTCCCAGGTGTCGAGGAACCAGCCCAGCCCCCAGGCGTGGCCCAGGAAGTGCGGGTCGGGGAGATCGACCTGCGGGGTCTGCATGGCGGTGACACCCTCGGCCGACAGGATCTTGGTGCCGTCCTCGGTGACGCCGTTGTCGAGGTGCAGCCGGGCGAACTTCAGTACCTCGCGCGGCGTCGAGCAGATCAGTCCGGCCGGTCCGGCCGAGCGCATCAGCCCCCACTGCGGCGCCTGTACCGGCGGCTCCCCCAGGTGTCCGATGGCGGCGCGGAAGCGCAGCACCTCCTCCGGCAGGGTCGCGGTGTGCGTCAGACCGAGCGGACGGTACAGGCGCTCACGCATCAGCTCGTCCCACTGGACGCCGGTGACGGCTTCGAGCACCCGGCCGAGCAGGGTGAAGCCCGCGTTGCAGTACGACATGGTGGCGCCGAGCGGGTGGTTGGGGGTGGTGTCGCCGAGCAGCGCGGCGAACTTCTCCAGGCAGTCGTCGCCCCGGCCGGTGTCGGTGAAGAGGTCGCCGTCGATGCCGCTGGTGTGGTCCATGAGGTGGCGGATCGTCAGCCCCTGGGTCAGCTCCTCGTTCGCGAGCCGCAGTTCGGGGAGTACGGAGACGATGGGCGCGTCGAGTTCGAGGAGGCCCTCGTCAACCAGGGCCATGGCCACCGTGGTGGTCCATACCTTGGAGATCGAGCCGATCTGGAAGAGGGTGTCGGTGGTCGCCTCGATCCTGGCGTCGGTGTTGGCCAGGCCTACGGCGGTCTCGGCGATCAGCTCGCCGCGGTGCAGGATGCCGAGGCTCGCGCCGGGGACGCAGTGGCGGGCGGTCAGCTCGGTGAGGCGGGCGGACCAGCGGGCGGACAGGTCGGTGGTGTCGGTCATGTTCGTCTCCAATTCAGTTTCGTACAGCGGATTCAGCGGATCGAGGTGTTGGTGTGCGTGGTGACCCAGTCGATCAGGCGACGGGAGTAGTCCTCCCGGTGCGAGGGCCGGCCGTCCAGGAGGAACAGATGGGAGCTGCCGGGGTACACGACCAGCCGGGCCGGCACGTCCCGGGTGCGCAGCGCGTGGAACCACTGCTCGGCCTGGCCCACCGGGCAGGTACTGTCCGCACCGCCGTGCAGGATCAGGGTGGGTGCGCGTACCGCGTCGGCGTGGCTGATCGGCGAGAGTTCCGTCAGCCGTTCCGGGTCGCCGATCTCGTAGTCGGCGATCAGGTGTCCTTCCTCGGAGGTGCCGGACATGCTCTTCAGGTCGACCAGGACGCCGCCCGGCACGACGGCGGCGAAGAGGTCGCTGCGGGTGGAGAGCCAGCAGGTCAGATAGCCGCCGTAGCTGTAGCCGGTGAGCGCGATCCGTTCCGGGTCGACGAGTCCCTCGTCGACGAGGGCGGCGACCGGTTGCAGGACGTCCTGTTCGTCGGTCTCGCCCCAGGCGCCCACGGCGGCCGTGTAGAACGCCTCGCCGTAGCCGTCGCTGGCGCGGACGTTCAGCGTCAGGATCGTCCAGCCCCGCGAGGCCAGCTCCTGGTGGTAGAGGTGGACCGGGTCGGAGTGCGGCGCCCAGGCGTTGTGCGGGCCGCCGTGCACGTCCACCAGCAGCGGGCCGCCCGGGGGCGTGTCCGCGGCACGGGTGATCATGCCGTGCACGACTGTGCCGTCCGCGATGGTGAACTCGCGTTCGGTGACCGGGTGGAGGGCGATCCCGGGCAGCGACCGGGCCATGTGGTCGGTGAGCCGCGCGGGCTGCGGCCCGGCCGACGGCAGGCCCGGTTCCCCGGACGTCCAGGCGTCCAGGTCGAGCAGCACGACCTCGGCGAAGCGCGTCGCGTCGGAGACCACGACCGCCGCACGGCCGGCCTTGGTGACGACCGAGCATCCGCTGACCCCGGTGCCGACGGGCAGCGGGGACGCGCTGATCCCGGCCGCGTCCAGCCGGAACAGGCGGGTGGCACCCCGGTCGCGAGCGCAGAAGACGATGTCGTCGCCGTGGAACTGCGGCAGCGCGCCCGGGTATCCGGGGCCGCCGCCCATGACGTTGCGGTCCAGGGCGGCGCTGAGGGACACCGGAGCGGATCCGTCCAGCGGCTGGCGCAGCAGTTCCGAGTGGCCGACGCCGAACGTGGTCCGGCCGACGACGAGCAGCGCGGACCCGTCGGGGTACCAGCTCACCGGACCGACGAGACCGTCCACGGGCCCGACCCGGCGGGGCTCGGACGCGTTCTCCCCGACCCCCACGACATGGGCGGCCGAGGGGCCGAACACGGCCGCGTCCGAGGTGGTCTGCGCCGGGTAGGCGAGCTGGGTGCCGTCGGGCGACCAGCTCGGCGGGCCGACGTGCCGGTCGCCCTTCGTGAGCTGTGCGACCTCGCCCGAGTCCACCTCCACCACGAACAGCTGCGTGCGCAGCGACCCGATCAGGCCCGCCCCGTCCGCCTTCCAGCCGAGGGCGTCGATGACCACCGGTGCGCTGTCCGCGCGATACGTCTCGGAGGCGGCGAAGGCGATGCGTGATCCGTCCGGGCTCCAGACCGGCGTGCCCGCCCCGGCCGGGCACCGGGCGGGCGTGGTGAGTGCCACGGCCTCTCCCCCGTCGGCGGACAGCAGATGGAGCTGCCCCGCGCGCAGGAAGGCCAGCCGCGCCCCGTCCGGGGACCAGCGCGGCGCGGTGTCCGCCGGGCCGTGGGTGAGGCGCCGGGCCGGGCCGCCCCCGCCGCGTACCTCCCAGATCGAGCGGATCACACGGTCGTTGTCGGCGTCCTGGGTGGTCAGGGTGTAGGCGACGCGTTCGCCGTCGGGGGACAGCGCGGGATCGCCCGGGATCTCGAACCGGTACAAGTCGTCGATCGTCAGTGGTCGGGGCATGACGCCTCCTCGGCGAGGGCAAGGGTGGGTACGCAGGAGATCAGGTTGCGGGTCGTCGGGTGCTCCGGGCGCTCCAGCACCCGGTCGGTGGGGCCGCATTCGACGAGGTGTCCGCCGTCCATCACGGCGACCTGGTCGCAGAGGTAGCGGACGACCGCGAGGTTGTGGGAGATGAAGAGCATCGCGAAGCCCAGTTCGCGCTGGAGGCGGCGGAGCAGATTGAGCACCGCGCCCTGGACGGACACGTCCAGGGCCGAGGTGATCTCGTCCGCGATCAGCACGGCGGGCCGGGCGGCCAGGGCCCTGGCCAGGGCCACCCGTTGGCGCTGGCCGCCGGAGAGGGCGTCCGGGGTGAGCGCGGCACGGGCGGGGTCGATGCCGACCAGTCCGAGGAAGCGTGCCACCTCGGCATCGCGTGCGGCGCGGCGTTCCCGGGCCGGTGCCCTGCGCCCGGTCGCCTCGCCCGGTCCGGTCCCGCCGGACAGCGCTTCGGCCACGGACGCGCCGACGGTCATGCGCGGATCGAGCGAGGCGTACGGGTTCTGGAACACCAGCTGCACCGGGCTGCGCCCGCGCCGGCGCGCGGCATCGCTCCCGTCGACCAGTACACGTCCCGACTGCGTCGGCGCCAGTCCCACCACGGCCTTGCCGAGGGTCGATTTTCCCGACCCCGACCCGCCCACCAGTCCGGTCACGGTTCCCTCCGGCACCAGCAGGTCGACGTTGTCCACGGCGGTGAAGCGGCCGTAGCGCACCGTGATCCCGCGCAGTTCGAGTGAGCTCATGACGTCGCCTCCGCTGCGTATGACGTGGCCACGACGGGCCCACACCCGGCCGCCGTCCCGACCGGGTACCAGCAGGCGACCTGTCGGCCCGGCCCGAAGGCGGCGAGTCCGGGGGCGGCTTCGTGGCAGCGTTCCCGGGCGCGTTCGCAGCGCGGTGCGAACGGGCATCCCTCGCCGGTCTCCCCCGGTTCCGGCGGCCGGCCGGGGATGGTCGCCAGTTCCGTCCCGGGGTCCGTGGCCATGGTCGGGACCGCGCCCACCAGGGCCCGGGTGTACGGGTGGGCGGCGCCTTCGAGCAGTTCGCCGACCGGGAGGTGCTCGACGATCAGGCCCGCGTACATCACCAGGACGCGTTCGCAGACCTGGGCGACGACGGCGAGGTCGTGGGAGATCAGCAGCAGCGCGGCGCCGGAGTCCTCGCGCACCTCGGCGAGCAGGTCGAGCACCTGCTGCTGGACCGCCACGTCGAGCGCCGTGGTGGGCTCGTCGGCGATGATCAGTTTCGGCTTCCCCATCAGTCCCATCGCGATGACGGCCCGCTGCCGCATCCCGCCGGAGTACTCGTGCGGCCGCTGCCGGGCGCGGCGTTCCGGCGTGGGGATGCGCACGGCGGCGAGCCGGTCGACGGCGCGTGCCGCGGCCTGTGCGCGGCCGGCTCCCAGGTGCACCTCGGCCACCTCGGCGAGCTGGCGGCCCACGCGCAGGGCCGGGTTCAGCGAGGCCATCGGGTCCTGGAAGACCATGGCCAGTTCGGTGCCGAGCCGTGGGTCCGCCCGCAGATCGTCCCCGTCGAAGCGGAGGGTGTCGGCCGAGACCCTGCCCGGGTACGGGACGAGATCCGCGAGTGCCAGCGCGCTCAGGCTCTTGCCGGAGCCCGATTCGCCGACCAGGCCGACCGCCTCGCCCGTGCCGATGTCCAGCGAGATCCCGCGTACGGCCTGCCGCCCGCCCGGGAACGTCACCCGCAGATCGCGTGCCCGGACCAGGGCCCCGGCGTCGCCGTCGGCGACCGGTTCGTCCGGTGTCGCCGGCCGCTGCTGCGGCGCCGGCTCCGGCGTGTGGGGCGCGCGTCGGCCACCGGCCTGCGCGAGCACCTCGCCGACCAGGCCGAACATCAGCCCCGTCAGGACGACGGCCGCGCCGGGTGCCAGGGCCGCCGCCGGGTTCACGAAGATGCGGTTCAGCTGTTCGTTGAGCAGCCGCCCCCAGTCGTACTGCGGCGGCTGTACGCCGAGCCCGAGGAACGAGAGGCCGGAGAAGGCGACCAGGATGCCGCCTGTCGCCTGGGTGGCGAACAGCACCACCGGTTCGGCGATGTTGGGCAGCAGATGACGTACCACCAGCTTGAACCGGCCGGCCCCCAGGATCCGGGCCGCCGCGACGTAGTCGGAACCCGCGATCGAGGCCGTCAGGTTCTGTACCAGCCGCGCCATGGGCGGGACCATGGCCAGCCCCACGGCGAACACCGCGCCGGTGCTGCCCACCCCGAAGATCGTCGCGAGGAAGAGCAGGAACAGCAGTCCCGGAAAGGCCACCAGCACGCCGACGGTCGCGGTGATCAGCCGGCCCAGGCGTCGGCCCACGACCGCCGGGGCGACGCCCAGCAGCAGCCCGCCGCCGACACCGATCACGGCGGCGAGCAGGGTGAGTCGCAGGGTCAGCCGGGTCGCCACCACGACGCGGGCGGCGATGTCCCTGCCGAGCTGGTCCGTGCCCAGCAGATGGGCGGCGCTGCTGCCCTGGTTGATCGCGTCCGTGTCGACCTGAGCCGCCCGGTCGCCGAGCAGCACGGGGCCGAATACGGCGACCAGTGCGACCAGCAGGCAGGCGGTGAGCGCGGTGACGCCGATCGGCGTCCGGAGGGAGCGGCCGAGCCGGTGCCGCAGCGAGCTGTCATGGTCCTGATGAGGCATCGTCAACTCCCGCGGACGGTGGACTGGGGGTCGGCGACGGCCACGGCCACGTCGACGGCGAAGGTGATCAGCAGTGCGGCGGCCCCGTAGACCAGCACGACGCCCTGGACCAGCGGATAGTCCTTCTCGGTGATCGCCTGGACGATCGTGGTGCCGAGGCCTGGCCAGGCGAAGACGTTCTCGACCAGCACGGTGCCGGCGAGCAGCGAGCTGAACAGCAGGCCGCCCAGGGTGAGCGAGGAGGTCAGCAGATTGGGCAGCGCGTGCCGCAGATAGCGCAGCCGGGCCGGGAGCCGCTTCGCCCGTGCGGTCCGCATGTAGTCCTCGCCGAGCACCCGTAGGGTCTCCACCCGGACGATGCGTGACAGCGTCGCCGCCGGTACGACGGTCAGGGCGAGCACCGGCAGTACGTAGGAGTCCGGGCCGCCCCGCGAGGCGACCGGGAAGAGCGGCCACGCCACGGCGAACGCCGCGATCAGGCCCACCGCCAGCAGGAATTCGGGCACCGCGCCCAGGAACCCGGTGACCCCGGTGAAGGCGAGTTCACCGCGTCGCCTCCGGCCGTCCTTGGTCAGTACCGCGGCCGTCATGCCGACGGGAACGGCGATCAGCAGGATCAGCACGAACGCGGGGACGGCGATCTGCAGGGTGGCCGGGAGCCGGCTGGAGATGATCTCGGACACCGGCATCTGGGCGCCGATCGACTCGCCGAGCCTGCCCTGGAGGAGGTTCCCGACGAAGTCGCCGTACTGCTTCAGCAGCGACTGGTCGAGGCCGAGCGACTGTCTGCGGGCGGCGACCAGGGCCGGGTCGGCGGTGGTGCCGAGAGCCGCCCGGACCGGATCGCCGGGGATCAGGTGGATCATCGCGAATGCGGCCGTGACCAGCGCCGCGAGCGACACCAGCAGCCGCCAGGTGCGACGCAGGGCGAATCCGGTCCACGGGTTGCGGACCCTCGCCCCCAGGGAGTCCAGGGTGATCGTCGCCATCAGTCGGCGCTCCGGCGCAGGGTGCTCGGGACGATACCGCTGCCGTCCACCTCGAAGGTGACCCCCTTGCCGTAGTACCGGTTCGCCTTGCTGACGATCGGCACGATGTCGACGTTCTTGACCAGGGCGGCGTCGGCCGCGTCCCACAGGGCGCAGCCGGCGGCGCCGGGCTTGGCCGCGGCCTGGGCGGTGAGCCGGTGGTACTCGGGGTTGGCGATGGCGCCGAAGTTGTTGCCCTTCGGCGGCGGCGGACCGTCGTAGAACTGGGTCAGCTGGTCGGGGAGCGTGACTCCGATGGGCGCCCAGGCGATGTCCCAGTCGCCGCCGCCGAGGGTGCTGACGATGCTGCCGGAGCCCTTGGGTTCCGCCTTCGCCTTCACGCCGAAGGACGTCCACTGCTGGACGGCCAGTTCGACCGCCGAGCCGACCTGCGGCCCCTGATTGGTCGCGTAGCTGAACCCGACGGTGAGCGGTTTGCCGTCCTTGGTCCAGGTGCCGCCGCTCTTCACCCAGCCGGCCCCGGTGAGTGCGGCGGCTGCCTTCGCCGTGCCATGGGCGGGGAGGTTGCCCTTCACCGTGTCGCCGGAGCAGGGGGTGGGGGCGATCTCACCTATGCCGGTCGCCGGCCTGCCCTTCCCGCCGGTGGCGACGTTTCCCAGCTGTTCGAGATCCAGCACGGAGACCAGCGCCCTGCGTACCGCGAGGTCGGCGGTCGGACGGCCGGCGGCCTGGTTGAACAGGAGCTGTCCGAACAGCGCCTGCAGGCTCCGCTTCTCCACCTTGGCCGCGTCCAGCCGGTCCTGGTCGGCACCGTTGATGAGGGCGACATTGATCTGACCGGCCATCAGGAGATTGGCCGCGGTCGACTCGTTGGCGACCACCTTGACCACCACCTTGCCGGGAAGGCCGGCACCGGTGGATCCGCGGGGCCCCCAGCTGTACCCGTCACGCTTGACGTACGTGTAGTGGTCGCCCGGGACCGCCTCGGTCAGCCGGTAGGGGCCGCTCGCGTTGGTGGCCCTGGCCAGTACGGTCGGCCTCGCCAGGCTCTTCTTGCACAGCAGCGGCAGCAGCCGGGCCATCTGCACGATGAACGGGGCGGGCTTCGTCGTGGTGACGTTGACCGTCCGGGCCGCCTTGTCGGCCTTGGCCACCGCGGTGACGGGGACGGAGAGGCCGAGCATCGGCGACTGGTTCTTCGGATCGGCGATGTGGTTGTACTCGGCGGCCACGTCCTCGGCGGTGAGGGCCGAGCCGTCCTCGCAGGTGACTCCGGGGCGGATGGTGAACTTCGCCGAGGTGGTCGTGGCGGACCACTTCTCGGCCACTCCCGGCAGTAGCGAGCCGTCGGCGTCGATGTGCACGAGCGTGTCGTACGCGAAGGAGTTCATCGCCAGTGCGGTGCTGACCAGCGCCGTGGTGGGGCTGAGGCTGCCCGGATCACCGGAGATGGCGACCACCACCGTCGAGCCGCCGGCACCCCCTGCGGACGTGTCGCCGCCGCATGCGGTCGCGGTGCCGAGCAGGCCGAGCGCCGTGACCACCGCGGCCGCCGCCCGGGACCTGCGGGCCGTTCTGTTCCTGGTCTCCGTGCCTGCGGTGCTGGCCATGGTCACCTCCGAGGGAGCGGCACGCCGCCGCCGAGTGAAGGAACATTAGGCAGCGCCGGACCGGCTCCGAATGGTCGTGCCACACGAAAAACCGGCTCCCCGACGGTGCTCCGCACCGAAGACGGACGTGAGGACGAGGTGATTCCGGACGGCGGAGTTCCGGCGCGGAGCCTCGGCGCGGAGTTCCGGCGGAGAGAAAATTCGATCGCCACGAGGTCCGCTGACTGAAAATCTGTGGCGCATGACTTCGCAGCACCGGATACGGGCCGACTACGACGCCCGGACGATCGTCGTCTATCAGGCGTACTCGCCGGCGGTCGCCGGTCCGGCCCTGCGGGCGAAACGGTTCGTACCGCCGTTCTCGTTCAACCGGATGACCTGGATCAAGCCGTCGTTCCGCTGGCTCATGCACCGCAGCAACTGGGCGCAGAAGTCGGGCCAGGAGCGGATTCTCGCGGTACGGATCACCCGGGCCGGATGGGAGGAGGCTCTCTCGCAGGCCGTGCTGACGACGGCCGACCCGTCGGCTGTCGCCCAGGCGCCCGTGCACGTCCAGTGGGATCCCGAACGCTCACTGCGGGGAGCCGCGCTCAATCACTACAGCATCCAGGTCGGGGTGGGACGCGGTCTGATCCGCGCCTTCGCCGAGGAGTGGGTCGTCGAGCTCACCGACATGACGCCCCGGGTCCAGAAGATCGCGGCGCTCAGACAGAGCGGCCGGACCGCGCAGGCCCAGCGGCTGCTTCCGCCCGAGCGGATCTACCCGGTGCCCCCGGCCGTCGCGAAGGGCCTTCGGATCGACGCCTGAGGCCACGGCGGCCCCGGTGCGCACACCCGCGGCGACGGGGCACCAGTGCTTTTCGTTGTCCCGTTCGCCGAGTGCCTCGTCCGGTTCGTGCAGTGCCGGGTACTCGGTGCCCCGTTCGAGGTGCAGGATACAGGGGCCCGGCAGATAGTTGCCGTTGTCGATCACCGACGGCTCGGGCGGCGTGGTCAGCGGCGGACCGAATTCGGCGGCCCTCCGCCACACCAGACGCACTCGCGGAAGGCAGTCGTCGCCGTGGCCGAAGGGGCACCACAGCACCTGGAGCAGATCCGTCGCCCGTGGACCCGGCCAGCGTAGTGGCCCGTCCCCGGCCCGGCACACCGCTCGCCCGTCCGTCCGAACGTCCCTACAGCGGTGGCTCGGTGGCGAGTTCCAGCAGCCAGCCCGCGCTCTCCGTGTCGCCGGCCCCGCCCACACTGCTGGACGCGGCGGGGAAGAGCCGTCCCCAGGAGCAGGCCCGGCCGATCGCTCCGAGCCGCCAGGCCAGACTCAGCGCACGCCTCAGCTCGGCCTGCGTGCGGCCGTCGCCCGTCCACTGTTCCAGGTAGGCGTCGCGCAGCCGGGGCAGCGCCTCGGGCCCGAACCGTTCACGGGCCGCACGGGCGGGGACGAGGAAGCTGCAGAACGGGTGGGCGACGGCCGCGTCGCCCCAGTCGAAGAACGTGAAACGGCCCGGCTCCGGCGCGAAGAGCTGGCCGTCGTGCAGATCGGAGTGGTCGAGCGTATCGGCGATGCCCGCTGCCGCGAGCTCCTCGCACCACCCGACGAGCCGGGGCCGCAACTCGCGCAGGACCTTGCGGTCGGCGGGCTCCAGTGCGGTGTTCTCCTCTACGACCCGGTCGAAGGTCTCCGGGAGCACGGCCGTGCGCGCGCCGGGGACACCGAGCCGTTCGATCTCGTCGGTGTACGGAACGAGGGCACGTTGCATTCCGGCGTACTGCCGCAGCGGTTCCTCCCAGGCACGCGGATCGACCGCGGTACGGGCCGCCGAGTCGAGTGCGTCGCGGAAGAGCGTGCCGCCGTCCGGAAGCAGGGACCAGCCCCGGCCGACGTCGACGGCGAGCGGCTTCAGCACGTACCCGGGCACCCAGCGGGCCAATGCCTCGGTCAGCCCCGCCTCGAAGGCGCTGGCGGGCGGGTTGGCCTTGAACCACACGGCTTCGCCGCCCGCGACGGACATCCGCACCAGCACGGACCACGGCCGGAGCCTCACCTTCCGTGGCCCGGTTTCTCGCAGCCCATGAGCGGCGAGCCTTCGTTCCGCCCATCCGAAGACGTCCTCCCGCCAGTCCTGCCGTTCCCAGGGCGTCACCGCGTCCTGGTACCGCCCTCGGTCCACCACGGCCGGCGCATCACTTCGCATCGAGCCATCCCATCACCGTGCCGGTCCGGTCCTCATCCGAATTTCCGGCGGCGGTACGCGGTCAGGCCGGCACAGGGCGCAGGCGGCCTCTCCCGGACCGGGCAGGGCGAGCGGCCTACTGACGCACCGGCTGCGCGCCGATCATCGCGAGACCGTCGATCGCCGCGGGGGACAGCCGTGACTCCTCCAAGCCCGACAAGGGCATCCAGCTGACGTCGGAGGTGGAGTCATCGGTCTTGGTGACCGCGAGCTGTCCCGGTTTGAGGTCGACCACGTAGAAGAGACCCACGAGATGCCAGTTCACTCCGAGCCGGTGCGCGGTGTACGACCGCGCGTCCACCAGCCGGGCGTCGAGAAGCTCCAGGCCGGTCTCCTCGTACAGTTCACGGGCCAGTGACTCCCGCGGCTGCTCACCGGGATCGATGCCTCCGCCGGGCAGGTGCCACAGTCCGGGCATGAAGACCGGTGAGCTGTCCGAGAGCCGGGTCAGCAGCAACTGGTGATCCGCGACGGCGAGCGCATATGCCGAGATACGTGAACGTACGTCACTTCCCACGGGTGTCCTCCGGTCATCGAGGTCCACGGCTCCGACCGAGCCGTTCGGAACAACCTATCGATCACACAAAGGAGTTCGGACACGGGACCGCCGGCTGACGGTCGCCGGCCGTCCCGACCGCGGGCCCCGGTCTACCGGCGCTCCAGCGCTCCCCGGACGAAGGCGGCCTGACCTGCGTGCTGCAGATCGTCCGAGATCACGCTGATCAGACGCACTCCGAGGCTGACCGGCGGCGACCACGCCTCGTCGACGATGCGGTCCAGAGCCGCGTCGTCGAGCCCGCGCACGAACCCGACGGTCCGCTCGTGGACCGCGTCGTGGTAGCCGAGCAGCAGTTCGGCCGAGCCCACCCGCACGGCCGCGACATCCGCGCTGCTGTGTCCGTACCCGGTGGCCTCCTTCGCGAAAGGCAGATCGAAGCGGGAGGCCCAGTCCTCGGAGAACCAGACCTGCTCGACACCGGCCGCGTCCGAGACATGGTCGTCCTGGATCCGAGTGAGATGCCAGACGAGCCAGCCGATCGAGTTCGCACCGTCGTCGAGACGAGCATGGAGGTCGGCGCGTGAAAGGCCCTCGACCGCCGAGTGCACCGTCTCCCGGACGCGGCTGAACGCGTCGGTCAAAAGGTCAGCACTGTTCATGCCATCACCTTCGCCGCTGCCGGGCCCCTCCCCCGCCATCGACACGCACCGCGCACCGCGCACCGCAGCCGCTCCGTTCACCGGCCGCGGTCCCGACAGCGTCCGGGCATGCGCATAGGGTGGCAGCATGCTTTGACGCCTGCCCGGAAGCCGGGCACCACCATGACCTCCGTCGTACCCGATCGATTCCGGAACCGACGAAGGAGAGACACATGAGTGCCACCCACCCCATCGACGTCCCCGCCGCGTTCGCCGCGTCCTACGGCACGAACGGTGGTACGTCCGGCCGTGCCTGGATCGCCGCGCTGCCCGGACTGGCCGCGGACTTCCTGGACCGCTGGACCCTGCGGCTGGACGGCCCCGCAGCACACGGCATGGCCTCGCTGGTGCTGCCGGTGGCCCGCGCGAACGGCATGCCCGCGGTGCTGAAGCTCCAGCAGGTCTCCGAGGACAACATCGGCGCCGCGCCGGGCCTGCGGGTGTGGGACGGCAACGGGGCGGTGCACCTGCTCGACCACGATCCGGGCACCGGCACGATGTTGCTGGAACGGCTGGACGCGGCGAGGCCGCTGTCGGCGGTGACGGACGACACGGCCGCCGTGCAGATCCTCGCCGAGCTGATGGCCCGCCTGGTCGCGGTGCCCGCGCCACCGGGCTTCCGGCAGTTGGCCGACATCGCCGCGGCCATGCTCGACGAGGTGCCGCGTGCCGTGCCGATGCTGCGCGACCCCGCCGAACGGCAACTGGTGCGCACCTGCGCGTCCGCGGTGGCCGAACTCCTCGGCGAACCGGGCGACCGCCTGCTGCACTGGGACCTGCACTACGACAACATCCTCGCCGGACAGCGGGAACCGTGGCTGGCCATCGATCCCGAGCCGCTGGCCGGCGACCCGGGTTTCGAGCTGTTGCCGGCGCTGGACAACCGCTGGGCCGAGGTCGTGGCGACCGGTGACGTGACCCGCACGGTGCTCCGCCGCTTCGACCAGCTGACCGAGGTGCTCGGCCTGGACCGGCAGCGGGCGACCGGCTGGACGCTGGGCCGCGTCCTGCAGAACGCGCTGTGGGACATCGAGGACGGCAGGACCGCCCTGGAGCCGACCCAGATCACCATCGCCACGACCCTGTTGAGCCGTCAGGGACGGGAGCACCGCCGATAGACCGGATCGACGCCGGTTCGGTCCGGCAGGACGCCTTCGCAGCCACGGTCTACAGCATGGTGAACCGTCGGCGCACCTCGTCGAACAAGCGCGGGTAGTCACTGCCGTACGTGACCGCCGCGGCGAACAGCGCGTCGAGCGCGGCACGCAACGGGTCCGTCTCCGTCGCGTCGAACAGAGCGGGCACCGCCATGGCCTGCTTGTGCATCCCTCCCCGGCCGCCGTCGGGCAAGTCCACAAGCGTGTGCGGGATCGTCCGGTCGGCGAAGAAGCGGTCCCACGTGCGCCGGAGATCGTCGAACGGCACCGGCAGGTCGTGCCCGAGATCGAGTGCCGCCAGCGCGGGGGCGATCCAGTCGACGCCGCTCAGACCCGCTTCCTCGTACGCGCGGTGGGCGGCCCAGCGGGCGATGGACCGCTGGGCCGCCGGTCCCGCCGCGTCCACCGCGTGCAGGAGGTCGCTGTCCAGGCGCAACAGCCCCGCCACATTGCCGCCGACCTCCCGCAGGCTCCGGCTGGGCAACCGACCGCCCCATTCCTGGGCTTCGGCGCGCCTCTGCGCGGCCTCCTCCGCTCGCTCCTGCTCCGCTGCCCGGCGGCGCTCGGCCTGGGCGCGCTCCTGTGGTGACGGGGGCGGCGGCAGGAGGCGCGCCTGCCGATGCCAGTAGTCCGCGGTCTCTGCCGTCTGCTTGACGACCTCGTCGGGACGGGGTGCCGCCGGCCAGAACTGCAGCAGGTACTGATCGGCTGTCGCCTCACCGGCGAGAATGGCGAGTTCGTCCTCGCGCGCGCGGTCCATGTCACGCCCGCAGTAGCGCACCCGGTAGTCGGCCACGGGTAGATCCAGCGACACCAGGGGGCCGTCGCCCCACGGCAGAACGACCGTGGACTCGGAAGCGGGCCGGAACGGAACCTCGACCACGTCCTCCCAGCCGGCGTCGAGCGCAGGTGCGGTGTCGTGCACCTCGACGGTCAGTCCCACGTCCCCGGTGTGCAGGCCCGTGGTCAGAAACAGATATCCGGGCACCGCGGCTCCGCAGAGCCCATTGGCCTGCCCGGCGCAGGGCTCCGGCCCATCCGGGTCGTCCTCGTCGGGCCTGCTCTCCACATAGAACTGCCCATAACTGACGCGTAGTGCCCCGCAGTACACGGTTCGCATGCCCACCCCTTTGCCGGTTCCCGGTATCCGGGCCAAAGTATGCGGGCCGGGTCCGACAGTGCCGGTGGTCCCGGAGCATTGCGGCCGGGAGACCGTTCCGCCGCCGGCCTCGGGCGGCCTTCTGCCTGCCGGACCGCTCGGCCACTCTCCTGCTCAGCCGGATCCGCGCAGCCGTCCCCACGCGCCGACCGTCACCCGCCTTCTGGCATCCGCACCATGAGTTCCCTTCACCCCGCTGTCCGCCGCTTCCGATCCGCGCCGGTGTCGCGCGCCTCCCGACCGGCCGTCACCACGGCCGGCACGGAGGCCGGCTCATGCTGACGAGGAAACCCGTTCTCCCGATTCTGTGGTTCACCGGCCCCTTGCTCGTCGTGGCAATGGGTCTGGCGTGCGGGAAGCTCCCGGACGGGTTCGGCGCGTACGCATGGCCGGAATCCGAGTGGAGCCCCAGGTGACGGAGGATCGAGGTCGGAACGGTACGTGCTCGCTGCTTCTGGGCATCGGTGGTGCGGCCGCGTCCGGATGTCCATTGCTGCCGTCCGTCGTCTCGTCGTGGATCCGGTTCTTCCCCCGTCTACCTGGTGGTGCCCCTCGGGATCTGTGCGGTCGTCTCCGGCGTCGGCGCGTTGCGCGACATGCGAGGGCCGGAAGGTACCGACCGCCTCCGTGCGCGGCCGGGGTCGTTCCCGGCTCGATGGCCATCGTCGTCCCGGTCGCGGTCGTTGCCTGGGCCTGGTGGGCGCTCAGCCATCTGCACGGCTGACCGGGCCGCGCCGCTCTTCGGGTGTTGTCACCGGAGTGCGCCGGGCGCTCCACGCCGAGGGGTCAGCCGCGCGATCCGGGCCAGCCGGCGCAATGAGCCGACCAGAGCCGCGCGGTCGTACGTACTGGTCGTGACGAGCACCTCGTCGGCACCGGTCTCCTTGATGACCGTTTCGAGCTCCGTGGCGACTTCGTCCTCCGTGCCGTGGAGGTGTCCGCGCAGCCCGTCCTCGTAGAATCGGCGCTCCTTCTCCGTCATGGTCCGCGCCTCGACCCGCTCGGCGGGGGCGAGCGGCGGGAAGACGCCGTGGGTCCGGGAATGGGCCATGGACCATGCTTCCGGGATCAGGATTCGACGGGCCTCCGCCGTGCTCCCGGCGAGCGCGACCGTGCCCGCCACGACCACATAGGGCTCCGTGGCCCAGGCGGAGGGGCGGAATTCCCGGCGGTAGCGCTCGACGGCGCGCAGCAGCTTCTCCCGGCCGCGGAGGTCTCCGACCACCAGCGGCAGGCCCGCCGCGGCCGCGATACCCGCGCCCCCGTCGGTGGCCAGCAGGAACGGGGGTATGCGCAGCCCCTCGGCGGGCAGGGCATGGACCTGCGGGTGGGCCCGCTGTGTGCCGTCCAGCCAGCCGAGCAGTTCGGTGAGCTGCCCGGCGAAGTCCTCGGCGGCCGACTTGTCCCGGCCGAGCGCCCTGCGGATGCCGTCGGTGAAGCCCACCGAGCGGCCGAGGCCCATGTCGATCCGGCCGGGGAACAGGGACTCCAGCACGCCGAACTGCTCGGCCACCAGCAGCGGTTGATGATTGGGCAGCATCACACCGCCGGTACCGACCCTGATGGTGGATGTGGCGGCCGCGACGGCCGCGGCCAGGACGGTGGGCGCCGATCCGGCGACGCCCGGCACGCTGTGATGCTCGGAGACCCAGAACCGGTGGAACCCGAGCTTCTCGGCCTCCTCGGCGAGGCGCACCGAGTCGCGCAGCGCCTCCGGACCGTCGTGCCCCTCACGGATGCGGGAACGGTCGAGCACGGAGAACCGGGTGGATGCGATCACTGAACTCACATCCTTGTTCAACGCCCGGGGCGCGTCAGGATTCCCCCGGCCTCGTACGGAGTCCTGCCGGTACGGGGCCGGGGAAACAGCAGCAGGCCTTCCCGGTTTCACTCCATGGGGTAGATGTCCCCGCTCGCCATACCGCTGACCTGCTCACTCTCCGATTCGATCCGACTGGCCTTCTCCTTCAGACGCCGGCGTTCCTCGGGGTCGGTGGTGCGTTCGGCTTCGTCCTTCAGGTCTTTCGCCTTGGCTCGCATCTGCCGCACGCGACTGCGCAGTTCGTCCAACTCACTCATGATCACTCCTCGGATGTACGGAACCCGCCACGGGACCGGGCGTCGCCCGTCCGGTCCCCGGCCGACGTGTCAGGATCGGGACCGGCGCCATGGGCAACTGGACGCACGCGCGCGTGAGCAGCGGGCCTTGGAGCTCAGGAAACCGAGACCGATGCCCAGCATCCAGAAGTCCTTGGCCATCGGGATGCCGTTCTGGGTGGGCCGGAGGCTTCCGGGCTCCCGCAGCCCGGGAACCCGCAGATACAGACCGATCAGGCCCCCGGAGAATCCGGTCAGCGCCAGCCCGGCCAGCCGGGTCGGCACGAATGGGGCGAGCAGCGTTCCGCCGACCGCGATCTCCGACCAGGCGAGCAGTCGGGTGAACCGCTCGGGCTCGATCTTCTTCAGGAACGGGTAGGCGACACAGGCCATGCCGTGCAGGCCCTCGGCCGTCTCCGCATCGGCTTTCAGCATGTCCAAGCCGGAGTTCAGGATGAACGCGCCGGTGGCGAGGCGAGGGGGCACGTCACGCGGTTCGACAGTCGTCGTCATGGGAGCCTCCGTCCTGTACTGGGCCCCTCGTCGAGCTTAGCCAGTAGGTGCCGGTGGCGCTTCACAAGGAGAGCCCCGACCGCGGGCCCGGCGTCGTGACCTCCGCCGGACCCGCCCCGGATCAGGTGACCGGGCCCGACCCGGAGGATCGGACGAGCCATGGTTCTGGATTCAAGGATTCAGCCCGTTGTGGGCGCTGCCGCCGCGGCCGCATTGCCCGCCACCGTGACCCGCTGTCCCCGGCTCGTGGTCTGCGAGGTGGTGCTCAGACAGCTTCCGGACGAGGGATCGGTGACCGTGGGAAGGCTGCCCGTATGGGCCACGCCCGCCTCGGTGCCGACCGGTTTTCCGTACGTCACGGTGACCCGCTGGCCGCAGCCGGCCGAGAGGTAGGGCTCGATGAAGCCCTGATCGGCGGTCTTGAACCGGCCGGAGGCGGACGGAAGCCCGAAACTGCCGATGTGTGCCACCGGCGCTCCGGTCGCGGTCTCGACGACGTCCCCGGTCATGAGCTGCGTCGCCCTGCTCACGGAGGCCCGCTCGAGCACCAGGGAGTACATCGTCCCCGGTGTGTAGCGGAAGCGGACCGCACAGCTCACTCCGGCGCCGCCGTCGGCTCCGTAGGTGCAGTGGTTGTCCGTTGTCGTGGCGTCGGCGTTGAAGGAGCTGAAGATCGCCTGAAGTACGCGGTTCCCGTTGGCGTCGACGGGCTTGGGCTGGAAGCCGGCGTAGGGGCGTGTGCCGCTCTCCAGGGTGGTGTAGTAGGCGAAGTAGATGCCGGACGCGTCCGGCGCGGAGTCCACGGCCATCGGAAGGGTCAGCGTGGTCACGGGCGTGGGTGCGTTCGTGGTCCAGCGCAGGGTGGGCGTCGCGGCCCACGACTGCCCTGCCGCGCCGACGGCGAGCAGTGTGGTGGCGGCGAGGACCGTGCCCGACCGCACGAGGCGGCGCAGCCGGCTGCGGGCGGGGGTCCCGGAGCGCGTGCTTGCGATGCTCATGTCATCTCCTTTCAGTCGGTGAGCTTGCCGGGATCGACGGGCGGCTTCGGCAGCCCTAGCGCGGCGAGTGCGGCAACTCCCGCGGAGTCGATCGGGAGAGCCCACTGGCGGACGAAGAAATCGGTGAGGTCGTATCCGGCGGTGCGGGCGGCATAGGTGGCCAGGGCCAGGTACTGACGGGCGTTGATGACGGGGTCGTGCGTGTAGTCGTCGACCGGGGCGTCGTGCTGGTGCTCGCTGCGCACGAGCCGGTGCAGCCTCGGCCAGAAGTCCTCGCCGAACGCCAGCTCCAACTGCCGGAGCGGGATGAGCTTTTCGTACGCCCCGAAGGTCTTCTCGTAGGTGATTCCGCTGGTGCCGAGTTTCGGCAGGGCGGTCTGGAAGTGGTTCAGCCCCGTCTTCGGGTCGACCGTCAGCAGGTTGGAGGTCTGGCCGAGGGTTCGCTGTGCGGCCAGTGAGTAGATGTTGACGGTGACCTCAGTCAACTGGTCCGCCTGGTAGGCGCCTTGCTGGTGGAGGTGGCCGAGCTCGTGGTACAGCCCCCAGCCCCGCGTACTGAGGCCGGCCACGGTGCACAGCCGGTCCATGTAGGCGCGCGGGAAGCCGTTGTATCCGTGCCAGGCGTAGGCGCCCACCCCGCTGGGCACGACACTGACCTCGTTGAAGTGGTAGCGGCCGGCCTTGGGCCGATCGACCGGTCCCCTGCCGTCCAGACCGCTGATGCGCGCATGGCTGTCGATGACGGTGTCGAACAGCGCCATCAGCTCGGTGTGGTCCTCGCCGCGATAGAGCAGCGCGCCTTCACGGGTGAGGGTGAGGATTGCCCGATCGGTGATCAACTCGACCCAGGGGACGTCGGTCCTCTCGTCGAGCTGCTTCTGGAAGGCGGCTTCATCGGTGCGGCCGAGCTCGAAGACCGCCATGCGCGGAGTGCTGGAGCCGAACGTGACCGCGGCGCGCTCCCCTTGTCCCGCGAAGCTCAGATAGATCGGGCCGCCATGGGTGTCGCCGACCACATTGCGGCCCGGACGCAGCGGGATGGTGCGCGGCTCCTGGAGCGCGGTTTCCTCGTTGTAGTAGTCGAAGGTGCCGATGTGCAGCATCGGTACGCGGCCGCCCGCCGGACGGACCGTCACGGAGACGGACTTGCCCGCCGGAGCGTATCGGCCGGTGGGAATGAAGTCGCTGGACCGAAGGGCGCGGGCCAGTCGCATGCGCTCCCTCTCGGCGTCCGGGAACGCCTTGATCAGGAGCGTGTTCCCGGAGCCGTGCCCAGCCCGATCCCCGGCCCGATCCCCGGCCCGATCCCCGGCCCGATCCCCGGCCTGCCGGGCGGCGGCGGAACCCGCGCCCAGCAGGGTCGCCGCACCGGCACCGGCCAGGGCGCCCAGGATCGTCCGGCGGCTCATGGCGTGGAGGCCGGAGCCTTCCGGCGCCCCGGAGGCCGGCCCCGTGTCGTGTTCGGACAGCGGCGAGGCGGCGACGAGATGAGCCGGAGCGGTGAACGGTGTTCGGGCAGGACGCATCCGGAAACTCCTATGAGGATCAACGGAATCGGAGTGTTGTGCGGGCTGCGCGCCAGCATGTAAGCGATTGCCATGAGACGCAAGAGACCCTCAAATGTTTCTGTCTTTTACCATGGCCAGGACATACGCGGGCGACAGTAACCGCTAACACTCTTCGGCATTACGGGTGGACTTGGCGACGCCGGGGTGGTTTTGGCCGGATGGCGAGGAATCGGCCACCGGCTCGCAGTCTCTCCGTACCGACGATGTCGACTTCCGTTGATCGCGGAGCAACCTCGGACGCGCGACCGTCGTCTTGATCCACAGCAAGGCGGTTCGCCACAAGCGACAAACCCGCCTCCGACCCCCACGAACACCCGGGTCCGTCCATCAGATACCTATGCACGCAATGTATACATTGAGTGCATAGTCGCTTCCGTCCCGATCCGGCCGCGCATGAAAGGCCCCCATGCACAGCAAGGCACTGGCGCCCGAGTACCAAGGCGCCCTCACCAAGATGTCGGTGAACTCCTCTCTCACAGACGTACTGGCAGAAGGAGTACGTCACTTGAGAGAGGCCGAGCTCTCCGGTTCGCAACAGGAGGTGGCCCGGTGCGGGCTCGCCGTCGCCGAGGCGCACCGCAGGCTCGGCAATGTGGCGGAAGCCGATCGGGCCTGGAAGGCCAGTTACCGGTCCGCCCGCTCGGCCGGTGACCTCGGGGCGATGGCCTGGGCGCTGTGGAGCGGGGGGACGCTGGCCCGACAGCGCGGTGAACTCAGGCTTGCCTTCAGGTTGTTGGGGCTCGCGGCCGACATGGGCAAGCGCGGCGGGGACATCGTCGCCCGCGGCTACTCCCTCGCCGGCCTCGCGGAGACCGGTCGAATACAGGGCGACTACCGGACCGTCGCGGCACTGCACGAACAGCTGCTCGCCGAAGCACGCGCGCGCGGCGAGGCGCGTCACACCGTGTGGGCGCTGGAGGGAATCGCGCAGATCCACCGCAACACCGGCTCGCTCGACACGGCCCTGGCCATGTTCGAGGAGGCGGCCGAACTTGCCGGTAACGCGGACGACCGGCGCGGCCGGGCGTGGGCCCTGCGCGGCATGGCCGACATCATCTCCCTGCGGGACGGCGACACGGAGCGCGCCCTCGCTCTGCTCTCGGAGGCCGAACTCACCTGCCGCGAGATGAATTTGTCCAGTGCGCTCGCCTACAACCACAAGATGCGCGCCAATGTCCTCTTCCGCGCCCGCCGTTACGAGGAGGCACGCGCGGTGTACGAGGAAGCGCTCGCGGAGTTCCGCGCCATGACCGAACCCCGGGGTGAGGCGCTGGCCCGGCTCGGTCTCGTCAAATCGCTCGCCCGGCTCGGCCGCGACCGCAACGACACCGCGGCGGATCTGCACGAGTTGCGCA
Organism: Streptomyces sp. NBC_01363; assembly: GCF_026340595.1. Lineage (GTDB taxonomy): Bacteria > Actinomycetota > Actinomycetes > Streptomycetales > Streptomycetaceae > Streptomyces. Next base: position 2,043,713 of record NZ_JAPEPF010000002.1, on the reverse strand, counting down.
GCACCCTCAGCCGGATCGGTCTGCTCAACGCCCGGGACATGGTGGACAAGGCGTACGCCGAACTCGGAGTGGCCCCGATCGACGGCGACACGGACGAGGAGAGCGGACGACGATGACACCACCGCCCGCAACCCGACAGGCCGCGGCGCCGGAGGTGCTCGCCCGCTGCCGCGACCTCGTGCGCCCGGCGCTCGCACAGGCCGTGCGGCGCCTGCATCCGTGGCACGCGGAGATGGCCGCCTTCTCCCTCGGGTGGGGCGCGGCGGACGGCAGCCCTGCCCCGGGCTCACAGGGCAAGGGGATCCGCCAGGCCCTCACGCTGCTCAGCGCCGAGGCCGCCGGGGCACCGGCAGAGGACGCGGTGGTCGGCGCGGTCGCCGTGGAACTGATCCACGTCTTCTCCCTCCTCCACGACGACATCATGGACGGCGACGAGACCCGCAGACAGCGCGCCACCGTGTGGAAGGCGTACGGAACCGGCCCGGCGATCCTCGCGGGCGACGCGCTCTTCGCGCTGGCCGTGCAGACCCTGGCCGACTCGCCCGGAAGCCACAGCGCGACGGCGGTCCGGCATCTCGCCGGGACGCTGGCCGACCTGGTCCGCGGCCAGGCCGACGACCTGCTCTTCGAGTCCCGGCCGTGGAGCGGGCCCGAAGCGGTCCAGCCGCACGAGTACCGGTGGATGGCCGAACACAAGACAGGTGCGCTGCTCGGCTGCGCGGCGGGCCTGGGCGCGGTGTTCGCGAGTGCCCCGACCCCGACCGTCGACGCGCTCGCCCGAGCGGGCCGGCATCTGGGGGTGGCGTTCCAGGCGGTGGACGATCTGCTCGGGATCTGGGGCGATCCCGAGGTCACCGGCAAGCCCGTGCACAGCGATCTGCGCCGGCTGAAGAAGACCTACCCCGTCCTCTCGGCCCTGGCCACGGACCATCCCGCCGCCCGACGGCTCGCCACACTGCTCGGCACCGGAAATCCGCTCGACGGCACCGACGCCCGGCGGGCGGCCGAGCTCGTCGAGGAGGCCGGCGGACGCTCCGCCACCCTGGCCGAGGCCCACCGGCAGCTGGACGGCGCCCGGCGCAGCCTGGAGAGCGTGCCGCTCGCTCCGGCCGCGCTCGGCGAGATCCTCGCGCTGCTCCCTTTCCTCATCGACCGCACCGGCTGACCCGGGTCCGGCCGACGGCCCCCTTCTTCTGCTCCTCCGCGCCCCGTCAGCCGGTGAGCCCGGCGATGAGCTCCTGCGCGACGGCCGTCGGGGCCCTGGGATGGAGCAGTTCGGTGCGGTGGACCAGGCGCGGGGCGGAGAGCCGGATGCCGGTCGTGCCCGGCAGGTCGGCGGTGAGGGCGAGGGGCAGGGCCGCCAGTCCGTGTCCCGCGGCGACGAACAGCCCGAGGCCGTACACATCGGTTCCGCGATACGTGATGTGCGGGCGGAACCCGTCGGTGTTGGCGGCGGCGCGCAGCTGGGCGAGGGGAACGGCGGTGTCGGGGGCGTCGATCCAGTGGGCGTCGGCGAGGTCGAGGAGGCGCAGGGAGCGCCGGTGCGCCAGCGGGTGGCCCGCGGGAAAGAGAACGGCGAGGGGCTGCTCGGCCACGGCCAGGCCGGTCATGGGCCCCGCGTCGGGCATCGGCAGCGGGTCGCTGGGGGCCGCCGCACCGTCGATCAGGCCCAGGTCCACGGCTCCGGTGAGCACCGCCTGCGCCACCGCTGCCCGTCCGAGCACCTGGACGTCCACGGCGAGTCCGGGCGTGTCGGTGCGCAGGCGGGCCAGCTCCCCGGCGACGGCGGGCGTGAGTGCCGCGGGGCCGCAGGCGAGGGTCAGCCCGGTGGGGTGGGTCCGTCCGACCCGGGCGACATCGGCACGGGCCGCGTCGAGGCGGAGCAGTAGCGGTGAGGCGTGTTCCATGAGCCTCTCGCCCGCCGCTGTCGGCCCGACGGGGCGGCGCTCCACCAGCCGGGTGCCGAGATCGTTCTCCAGGGCGGCGATGTGCTGGGACACGGCGGACTGGGTGTAGCCCAGCGCCTGGGCGGCGGCGGAGAAGGAGCGTTGTTCGACGACGGCGACGAAGGTACGCAGCAGATGCGGGTCCATGGATATCAGTATCGCTAATGCTGGATGCGCAGATCATCGTTGGACGTGATGCGGAAGCTGCGATTCGATGGGGCCATGACCCACACCGCACGTATCGCCCTGGTCGGCGACCGGGATCCGGCCGTCCGCTCCCATACCCGCGTCCCTGTTCTGCTGGACTCCCTGCGCAACCGCGACGGACTGGACCTCGACGCCTACTGGATCCCCACGCAGGAGGCCGTGGAGGGCGTCGAGGGGTTCGACGCGGTCTGGGTGCTGCCCGGCAGCCCGTACCGCAGCGAAGCGGGGGCGCTCGCGGCCATCCGTACCGCCCGTGAGCAAGGCATTCCCTTTCTGGGCACCTGCGGGGGCTTCCAGCACGCCCTGCTCGAGTACGCCCGCAATGTGTGCGGACTGGCGGACGCCGGTCACACCGAGAACGCGCCACTGACCGCCACCGAGGACGCGGTGCTCATCCCGCTCGCCTGCTCGCTGGTCGGCCACGAGGGCGCGATCGAGCTCACCGACGGGTCGTGGGCCGCCCAGCTCCTCGGCGCCGAGCGCACGGTGGAGCGCTATTACTGCAACTACGGGCCCAATCCCCACCATCTCGACCTGCTGCGGTCGCATGGACTGCGCTTCACCGGCGTCGACGACGCGGGCGAGGTCCGCATCGCCGAACTGCCGGCACATCCCTTCTTCCTCGCCACCCTCTTCCAGCCCGAACTGCACGGCGACGGCACCCGACCCCACCCCCTGATCACAGGACTGGCCGAGGCGGCCGTCCGGCACGCGAAGGGCACGCACTGATGCGGATCCAGAACGCCACCTCCAGGGGCTGGAGAGCGCGGGCGGCGGCCGTGGTCGCCGCCTATCTGCGAGCCTGCACGGTCCCCGACGCCTGCGCCACCAGCCCCCTCGCGCCGGTTCCGGACGCCGCGCTGACCGCCACCCGCGTCGACGCGCCTGGTCACCCCGACGTCCGGCCCGGGGGCTCGTAGCAGGTGGTCCAGCCGCGGCGCAGGTCCCAGGTGCCTCCGTCGGCGCAGGCGCCGCGCAGACCGTGGACGGTGCCGGCACCGGCGAGTTCGACGAGTCGCGGGGTTCCGAGCGAGGCGAAGCCGAAGGTGCGGTCCGCCGCCCAGTCGGTGGACCGGCGCAGGCGCCGGGTCAGCCGGGCCACGCCGCGCGGAGCCCCGGCCAGCACCCACGCGTCCGGGGACTGGGCGGTCAGCCGCCGGGCCGGACGGAGCCACGAGGCGGCGTCCTCCGGCCAGTCGACGACGACGAGCACGTCCTTGTCCAGATCCTGCCAGCAACGTACGAACGCCCGCGCGGCGTCGACGGATTCGGCGTCACGACCGTGCCCTACGGCGACGGACCGGATGCGCGGACGCGGCGCGGTCAGCAGGCCGATCAGAGCGGCCAGCTCCGCTTCGGTGTGTGCGTGCGGTGCGGGGCTGTCGATGTCAGAGGTACGGAGGCCGGGTGACGTACTCCGCGCGGCATCCACGAAGTGCCCTCGGGCGATCGTCCGTTGTGCGGAGGGGCGGTCCAGCCGCCCGTACGATCGCCCGGGGCCGGGCTCGGTGGTGTCGTTCACCGGGCGTCGTGGAAGACGAGGCCGAGGGTGCGGCGCCGGCCGGAGCGGACGGTGCTGACACCGTGCCGCATGGGCGCGATCGACCATCCGCGCCTGGAGGCGACCGGCCGGTCGCGGGTGGTGAAGACCAGCCCGTGGCCCTGGAGAAGGGTGGTGGCCGATCCGCGTGACTGTGCGCGGGGCCGCTGTTCGGTCATGAGGAACTCACCACCGGTGTAGTCGGTGCCGGGCACATCGAGGCCGATGACGACCTGGAGCGGGAAGAGCATGTCGCCGAACACGTCGCGGTGCAGGGCGTTCCAGTCCCCGGCGCCGTAACGCAGCAGGATCTGGGCGGACTTGGACTGCCCCGCCGCATGACACATGCCGAGCCACTCGGCCAGTTCGTCGGGCCACGGCGCGGACGTGCCCAGCTTCGCGGACCAGTCACGGGCGATGTGCAGCAGGTGCGGATAGAACGCCTCACGCAACTCCCCCACCACTTCGGGCAGATCGTGGCTGAAGTAGCGGTACTGGCCGGAGCCGAAACGGTGGCGGGCCATGTCGACGGTGGAGCGGAAGCGCTCGGTCTCGTCGTACAGAGCGGCGATCTCCCGGCACTGGGCGGAGGTGAGCAGCCGCCCGGTCGGCGCGCTGCCGTGGGCGGCGAGCTCGTCGGTGAGCGCGGTCCAGTCGGTGGCGTCGACCAGGTCGCGCACGGTTCCGGCCGGGCGGGCCGGGTGTGTGGTGTCGGTCATGGGTCTGGTTCCCTGTTCCCCAGGCTTCCGCCTGTCGGTCGTGCGCTCAGCGGGCATGGTGATGGTGCCGTGCCGAACGGGGTGCCATCGGCAGCCGATCCTCCCCCGGACCGGCCGACGGCGGCCCGGGACGCTCGTTCCCCGGCCCGGCTCCGGCTCCTCCTCGATGGGGTGTGGTCGTCCCCACCCGGCGTCGCGACGGGTGGCCCCGTGATCCATGCTCGCTGACAGCCGGCACCGGATCTGGCGCTATTCGGACATTGCGCTGCGCAGTGTCCGACGTGCGAGACGCGACCTGCGAGGTGCGACGTGGGACGTGCGCTGCACGGAAGCGGTGTTCTCCCGCTGGTACAGCCGTACGGGAGACTCGCTCGGCCGGCCACGGACGACCGGTCTTCGCGCCGGGACCTGCCTGACGTGCGACGGTGGAAGAAGACCCTGCGTCCGATGCGGGAGGTCCCGGATGCCTGCACAGCCGCTCGACGAGGGCACGCTGAAGGAATTGGTCGCCGATGCCACCGCCGCCCCGTCCATGCACAATGCCCAGCCCTGGCGATTCCAATACCGGCGCTCCACCCGGACGCTCACGCTGCGGGCGGAGTTCGACCGTGAGATGCCCGAGGCCGACCCCTCCACTCGCGGTCTGCACGTGGGGTGCGGCGCGGCACTGCTGAATCTGCGGGCGTCGGCATCACACCGGGGCCTCGACGCGGTGACCACGCTGCTTCCGGTTCCCGGCGATCCCGCCCTCGTGGCGTCGGTCCGCCTGCACGAAGGCACCGGCGTACCCGCGACGCCCGCGGATGCGGCCCTCGCCGCTCTGTACCCCGCGATCCGGCACCGTCACACCAGCCGGTATCCGTTCGACGACCGGGCGATCCCCGACGACGTCCGCGCACTCCTCACCGAAGCGGCCCGCCGCGAGGGGGTCGAATTCGCGTTTCTGCCGCCGGACCACCTGGAGGGGGTGCTCGTGCTGATCAGGGACGGCGAGGGATTCGACCTGCGCGACCCGGCGAGGGAGGCGGAGCAGCGCTACTGGACCCGGGACACGAGCAGGGAGGCACCGGTCGACGGCGTCCCGGACTACGCCTTCGGCCCCACCGACGCGTCGGGCAGGGCACTGAACCGTGACTTCGCCGGCACGGACATCGTCCCGGGCCGGGCTGACGCCCTGTTCGAGGACCGGCCGCAGCTCGCCCTGCTCCGTACCGCGCGCGACCGTCCGGCCGACTGGCTGCGCGCCGGTCAGGCCCTGGAGCGCGTCCTGCTCACCGCCGTGCTGCACGGGCTCGTCGCCTCGTTCGCGACCCAGCCCCTCGAATGGCCGGAGCTCCGGCATCTCCTGCGCGCCCCGGCCCTCGGCACGGGACACCCGCAGATGATCGTGCGCCTCGGATACGGACCCGAGGGGCCGTGCACGCCTCGCCGCCCCGTGGCCGAGGTGCTGACCATCGAGCCCTGACGGCCGGAGACGGGGCCGCTCCGTGCGACATCATCGACCGCGGCACCATCCGGGAAAGCATCCTCATGGACACAGGCACGCCGGGCGGGTGCGGCAACGGCTCGGGACCATGAAGTCCTGCAACTGACGGACAGCCCGATTCGGCGACCCAGACGCCGACATGGACGGCTCCCGGGTGCCGGATTCGAGCAGGTCGTTGCGTGCCGGGTCCGGCACGAGGGGTGGCCCGTCGGCGGGCCGTTTCCCGGCCCGCCGCGAGATCACTTCACCGTGACGGCATCACCCGTCGAGACGACCTTCATGGTCGTGTTCGTACCGAGGAACGCCCAGCGCCAGCTGCCCGAAGCGGCGGCCTTCACCGTCGTGCGGAGGTGGCCCTTGCTGTCCGTGGTCGCGGTCTTCACCGTGCTGTACCTGCCGCCCGGCTTCTTGTACTGAAGCTTCACCACCTGCTTGGTGAACGCGTGGTACTTCAGGTCCGTCCAGTTGGCCCGTGACAGCTTTCCGGTGACGGTGAGCGTGCCGCCCTTCCGCACGGGCTCGGGCGCGGCGTCGGTGGTCAGGGTCGCGGCACGCTTCATCTTGAACGAGGCGATGCTGTCCGAGATCCAGTAGTCCCCGTCATTGGCGTGGACCGTGGCGTCGACCTGCCAGTGGCCCGCGACCGCGTTGGCGTCCCAGCCCTCGTTGCCGCTTCCGTAGGAGTCGATCCACGACGGGTCGAACTCCATCGTCGCGGTGCACACGGAGGTCGTCGTGCTGGTCTTCCTGCATGTCGTACCGAGGTAGTCCACCGGTCCGTGACCATTGGTCCGGTTGATCGCGGACACCGAGCTGACCTTCTTCACCCCCGAATTGTCCTTGATCGTCATGGTGATCGGGAATCGCTTGACGTTCTTGATCCCGACGATCACGCTGCCGCCGTCATTCACGACGGTCTTGGTGACCCGTATGTCACCGCGCCCCTCCGCGTGTGCGGCCGGCGCCACCATGACCGCGGCGGCAACCGCTCCCACCGCGGCGAGCGCGGCGATTCTTCTGTGCATGTCCCACCCCTGTTCTGCCCCGCCCGGTGGCGGGGCAACAGAGTAACGATCACCGTGTGGCGTTCCGCACCCGGACCACCTGCGCTCCGGCCGCCGCACGCGCGACCTCGACCAGAGCCGCGCCTCAAGGCCGTTCCGGCTTTCGGGCGGGACAGCCGGCGACCGTCATCGGTGAGGCATGCCGAGGGGAACGGTGGGGGCTGCACTGCACGGTCGCGCATGGCCTCCGGCTGCTGCGCTGCGGCCACGGAGTGCGGCTGCCGCGGAGTGCCGTGGTGCGTCGACCGATCCGGTGGTGTCGCCCCTGGAGCAGCGGGGACAATTGACGAGATGCGTGATCGAATTCTTCTGCCTGCAGGAATGGTCCCGCGCCCTTGGGAAATCTCCGATGCTCCCTCGGTGCTGAAGGCGTTCGCGGAACCGGTGATGGAACGGCAGGCCGATGCGTCCGTCACCACTACCGCAGACGCCGAACAATGGCTCCAGCGGCGGAAGGACCAATGGCACCGACGAGTTGCCTACAGCTTCGCCGTCGCGGACAGCACCGACACGGCGCTGGGCAGTGTCTCGGTCAGCAACGTCGATCCTCGGCACTCCACCGGATGGGTCTCCTACTGGACTGCCTCCGCTGCCCGCGGCAGGGGCGTGGCAACCCACGGCTGCCGGGCGCCGGCCAACTGGTGTTTCGCCGATCTGGGACTGTTCCGCCTGGAACTGGGGCACCGCACCGACAACCCCGCTTCCTGCCGAGCTGCCCTCGCGTCCGGCTTCACCGCCGAGGGTCTCCAGCGGCAGAAGCTCGCCTACGACGGCATCCGCTACGACGTCGAGATGCACGCACGCCTCGCGACGGACCCGCATCCTGCCCAACAGCCCCTGGAGGAAACATGACTCGGCCTCCGGGCAACGGGGAACCCACCGGTCCCACCACCCGTCCCCGGGTCGACCGGGCCCGGATCGACCTCTCCACGGGGGAACCCACCGGTCCCACCACCCGTCCCCGGGTCGACCGGGCCCGGATCGACCTCTCCACGGTCGAAGAGGCAGACCCGTGGGTGTGCTGATCACGAGACTCCGGTGCCCGGGTTGCGGGTGAGCAGGTCGGCGACCCGAGCGATCATCCGGCTCTCCTCGCCGTTGCGGACGGACGTCGGATGGTACGCGAGCACGAAGCGGCGCTCCTGGTCACGAGTGGAGAACGCGGCGTTCTTGTAGCCGTACGTCTCGCCGGTCTTGCCCCAGAGGGTGACGCCGTTGACGGTGGCCTGCTGCAACCCGGTGCTGTAGCGGGCCGGGGAGCCGTCCAGCATCCGTACGTCGTCCGGAGGCAGGGTGAACAGCAGTTGCAGCAGCTCCGGTGGGAGCAGTTCGCCGGAGAACAGTGCGGCGAGCATCCGGTCGAGGTCTCCCGTGGTGGAGATCATGTCGCCTTCGCCCCGGTTGGCGGACCGGTCGTACGCGGTGATGTCCCGCAGGCCGCCATCGGCCATGGCCAGGTAGCCGTGCACGTGACGGCCGTGGATGCGCGGGTCGTCGCCGGGCACGACGGTACGCGCCAGGCCCAACGGGCGCAGAATCCGGGCCGTGACGGCCTCCCCGTACGGGCGGCCGGTCACCTTGTCGATGATCAGTGCGGCCAGGACGTAGTTGATGCCGCGGTACTCCTGCCGGGTGCCCGGGGCGAACTTCAGCGGTCCGTGTGTCGCCGTCGCCACCCACTCCTGTGGCGTCCAGTGGTCGAATCGGTGGCGGAACACCTCCTGCGCGGTCGCCGGCTCAGGGATGCCGATGTGGTCCGGTATCCCGCTGGTGTGGTTCAGCAGGTGCGCCAGGGTGACAGCGGCGAACCGGTCCGGCAGCAGGCCCGGGAGGATGCGTCGCACCGGCGCGTCCAGCACAACCCGGCCCTCGGCCACCAGTTGCAGCACCACCGTGGCGACGAAGACCTTGGTGAGGCTGCCGATCCGGACCTTGTCGTGCCCCGTCACCGGCCGCTGCGTCCTGATGTCGGCCACACCCGAGGTGCCGTACCAGTGGCCGACCGTGCCGCCGACTCGCAGCTGGGCCGCGGTCGACGGCGGGTGTTCCAGGTCGTCGATCGCCGCCCGCAGGGCCGTGGGATCCAGCGGCGGGAGAGGAGCGGGAACAGCGGTGGCGCGGCGCGCGGGCAGCATCGCGGTGGCGGCCAGCGCGGCGGCCCCCGACATGGCGAGGCCCGCAAAGACCCTTCGTGACATGTGTGTTGAGGTCATGCCCCTCACACTGCCGTCGGACACGGGCCCGGACATCGGGGCCACCCCGGAGAGCTCCCCCATCACCCACTGAGCCGCCCCGCACACCGGTGGCCGTCCTGGCAAACCTCACGCGCTCGGTGCAACGCGCCAGAACCAGGCCGTCCACCCGAAGGCGGCGAGGTACGCCCGCCGCGCCGCCGCCGATCCCCGGACCCCCGAACGAGCACGACCACCAGCGCCACGACGAACGGTGCGGCGAAAACGCCTGCCGTGAGAAGGCCGGACACGGCACCTGCGCCGATGACTCCGCACACGCGGCATCCGACACCGCATCGCACGCAAGGGCATCGAGTCCTCACAGCGACTCGGACGCCACCGCTGGGTGGTCGAGCGGACCGTGTCCTGGCCGGCCGCCTGCCGACGCCCGCACCGCAGCTACGAACGCAAGGCCAGCACGCCCCGAACTGCCGCCCTGCACCTACTAATTCGTATTAGTACCTTGACTTCATCCATCGGCTGGTTCGAAGCTGAGCGCCACCCACCGTGAGCACGCATGAGTGAGGACGCCATGAGTGAGATCACCCGCAGAGGGTTCGGCCGCATGGCCGGGCTGGTTGTGCTGGCCGCAGGATTCACCGCCGGGACGGGAGCCGCGAGCGAGGCCGCTGCCGCCGCCACGGCCCAGGAACCGTTCGAGGTGCGCCACCTCAGTTCGTTCGACCAGCGGCGCTACTTCACGTACCCCACCCACAACGGCTTCGCCGATGCCGACCGCATCGTGCTCGGTCAGCGGGAGACCGGGGCCACGAGCCTGTGGGAGGTGAATCTGCGCTCCGGCAAGGAGCGGTTCCTGGCGCGATTCGTCACTCCGGCGGACGACCGGAATCCGTTCGTCTGGTGGAACATCCACTCCGGACGCCTCGTCACCTGCGCCGAGAACGCGGTCTGGTTGATCGACCTGGCCGATCCCTCGCCCGTGAAGCTCTACTCACCGCCGCCGGGCCGCGCGCTCAGCGTCGTCGTCAATCTGCATCCGGCGGGCGACCGGGTGCTGTGCAGCCACTACCCGGCACCGATCACCGCCGGACCGACCACAGCGGTGGAGATCGAGCTCACGGGCGGCCGGGTCCGAGAGGTCTTCTCGGGGGACGCGTTCGCCACCCACTTCCAGTACAGCGCCCACGACCCCGAATGGATCGGGTACTCGCTCGGCGGCAACATCCTCGCCTGGGCGCTGCATCCGGTCCACGCGCCGCACGGCAAGCTGATCTGGGACCAGGCCGCCGCGGGCGTACCGATCGGCACCCACAACGTGTGGAAGTCCGGTGCCGACACCGGCTGCCTCGCCGTGGGCATCGGCGGCAGCGCCTCGGGACTGTGGATGGTCCACCCGGACGACCGGCCGGACCGGCTGCTGGCGCCGGGGCCCTCGGGCACGAACGGCGCGTACAACCACTGCGACCTCACCGCGGACGGCCGTTGGGCCGTGACCGACACCAACGGTCGCAACGGCTCGGCGCGCGGGCAGGTGGGGGCGGTGGCCCTGGTGGACCTGACAGGCGTACACCCACCGCGCACGCTCGGCACGGTGGGCTGGGGATCCGCGCATCCCGGGCATCCTCATCCGGCCTTCTCGCCCGATGGCCGCATGGTCGCCTATACCGACACGGAGGCCGCCACCGACCGCACCCGGGTGGTGCTCTGCGACTCGCGCGGCAACTGGACGCCGCGCCCCCTGGACTGGATGGCAGAGGCGGAGGCGCTCGCCTTCACCGCCTCGGGAGGCCGCGCCGAGATCTTCGCCGATGCCCAATGCGGCGCCGGTCACGGGCTGTTGTTCACACCGGCCGCCACCGGCGATGCGCTGACCTTCGAGTTCCAGCAACCGGAAGCCGGCCTGCGAACCCTGCGGTTGCGGGTGAAGCGGCACTACTCCAGGGGCATCTACCGACTCTCGGTGAACGGCACCACGGTCGGAGAGCCGCTCGACCTCTACAGCCCGGTCATGACCTACGCCGAGCCGGAGTTCACCCAGGTCGCCCTGCGGGCGGGACGCAACACACTCCGCCTGACCCACCTCGGTCAGCACGCCGACAGCACCAGTGTCCCCGGGACGTGTGCCGTCGACCGTATCGGCGTGCGACACCCCGGTCAGGCGTTCGATGAACGGGGAATGAGGGATGAGGGGTGAGGGGTGAAGGTCTTCCGGGGATGCCGCCTCGCCCCTCGCGCCGTCACAGGCCGGAGTCTCGGTGGGTGGTGCGGCCGTCGACCACGGTGAGCACGACGGGAAGGCCGGCCAGGTCGGCCGCGGGCGTGGTGAGCGGCCGGTGAAGGACTCGGGGTCGGGCCAGAAGGCGTGGGTGGACTCGCCGTGGCAGTCGGGCCGCTCCAGCCAGGTGGTGCCGTTGTCGATGGTGCCGTCCATGAAGAGCTTGACGCCCGCCACCTCCCACAGCCGGCCCCCGTGCCCTGCTGCCCGATGAGGTCGGCCACGGTCTTGCTGTCGGCACCGGGCTGGCACCAGGGGGCGCCCCTCAGGCGCAGCGGCAGTTCACCCGCCTCGTCGAGTTCGGCGTACAGCGACAGGCTCTCGCCGTTGGCGTCCATCGCGTGGCCGCCGGTGAGCCCGCCTCGACACGTCGCGCAGCGCCGAGGCGAGGCGGGCGCGGCGCTCGGCGGGGGCGATCCGCGGTGCCGCCCGTTCGACCAGTTCGCAGGCGGCGTCCTCCAGCAGCAGACCGGTGGGGCGGCCCGCTTCGTCGCACACGATCTCGGCGAACTGCTCGAAACTGCGGGGCCCGTCGACACCGGCGAGTTCCAGCGCACGAGGGCTGGCGAGCATGGAGTGGGCGTCGAAGAGCAGCAAGAGGGCCGGGACGCCGTCCAGGACCGGTCCGAGGGCGGCGGATGCGACGGGCCGGTCGCCGAAAACGTTCGGGTCCAGGCCCCAGCCGTGCAGCCATGCTCCGGGTGCCAGTGATCGGACCTCCCGCGCCAGGGCCTGACGTACCTCGTCGAGAGTGGTGCACCCGGACAGGTCCAGGCCGTGGGTGAGCTCGGCGCCCATGACTGGGTGGATGTGGCCGTCGACCAGGCCCGCCCCCGATGCCCGGCGGTCAGGGCAGCAGTACCAGCTTTCCTCGTACGTGCCCCTCCTCGCTCAGCTGCTGCGCCTTCGCCGCATCGCCGAGGGCGAAGGTCTGCGCGACCGGCACCGTCAGGCGGCCCGCCGCGGCGGTCCGGGCGTTCTCCGCGAGCCGCTCGCCGGCCCGCTCGATGCCTCCGCCCGAAAAGGCCACTCCGTACTTCGCCGCGTCCGCGTCGGCGATGGTGACGATCCGCTCGGTCGTGCCGCCGCGCAGCTCGATGGAGTCGGGCAGCGCGCCCTGCCCCGCCGCGTCGAAGACCGCGTCCACGCCTTGCGGGGCGGCCTCCCGTACCCGGTCCACCAGCCCCTCTCCGTACGCCACCGGAATGGCACCCAGCTCGCGCAGATACGCGTGGTTCGCCGGAGAGGCCGTCCCGATCACCGTCGCGCCGCGGGCCAGCGCCAGCTGGACGCCGGCCGAGCCGACGCCGCCGGCCGCACCGTGCAGCAGCAGGGTGTCACCGTCACCGACCCCGAGCTCGTCGAGCACTCGCGCCGCCGTCTCCGTCGCGATGGGCAGGGCGGCCGCGTTCTCCCAGCTCAGCTCGGACGGCTTGAGGGCCACGGTCCCGGTGTCGGCCAGCGCGAGGGTGGCGTAGGCGCCGGTGGCAGTCCAGCCGAGGACCTCGTCGCCGACCACGAAACCGGTGACTCCGTCACCCACCTCGTCGACGACCCCGGCGAACTCGTTGCCCGGCGTCGCGGGGAGGACGGTGGGAAACATCTGCTCCATCCAGCCCCTGCGGATCTTGTAGTCCAACGGGTTCACTCCGGCGGCCCGCACCCGCACCCGGATCTGCCCGGGGCCGGGATGCGGATCGGGTGACTGCACGAGGTGCAGCACATCAGGTCCGCCGAACTCCTCGAAAACAATCGCTTCCATCCCTGTCTCCTATGTCGACATGCCGCGTGCCCGGGCGAGCCGCGTGTGATCCAGCGTCGATCCTCCCGGCTGCGGACCCGGCCCGCCCTCCGAGCGGTTCCACCTGGCCGAAAGGCGGGCCGCACGGGTGACGCCGGGCGGGGTTCGAGGAGCATCCGCGTCGGATCGAACGCCGAGCCCCCGCCGGTCCAAGTGGGAGGCCGACGGCGAGGCCCTGGAACTGCTGCGGGGCACGGCGGCGGTGTACACCTGCCACACCCGGCGCGGCGCGGTGCTGTCCTGGACCGGCTGGTGCACCGAGTGCGGCTATGACGGGCCGATGGGCCGGGCCTGGGTGAAGCGGCTGGAGGGAAGATCGTGATTCTCCCGGCTCGCCTCAGCGCCGGGAACTACTGTGGCGAGCATGGTCGAACACGATGCCCACAGCGCCACCCGCGAAGCCTACGATGCTGCTGCCACCACCTATGACCAGCTGTTCCGCGACACGCTGCGTGACAGGCCGTTGGACCGCGCGATCTTGAGTGCCTTCGCCGAGGTCGTACGTGCGAGTGGGGATGGCGAGGTCGCGGACCTGGGGTGTGGGCCTGGGCATATCACCGCTCATCTGGACCAGTTGGGGCTGGCGGCGTTTGGCGTCGATGCCTCTCCTGCGATGATCGAGTTGGCTCGACAAGCCAATTCGGACCTACGGTTCGACGTGGGCTCGATGACCGCGTTGAACATCGCTGACGGCGTGCTGGGCGGCGTACTCTCACGTTGGTCCATCATCCACACTCCGCCGGAGGAACTCCCCGTCATCCTGGCGGAGTTCCACCGCGTGCTGGCACCTGGCGGCCACCTTCTGATCGGCTTCTCGGCCAGCGATGGTCCGTCTCACCCGACGCAGGTCTTCGATCACGCGGTCGCGCCTGCCTATCGGTGGGCGCCCGATCACCTCGCCGCGATGCTGCGCGAGTCCGGGTTGGCCGAGGTGGCCCGGATGGTTCGCGAGCCCGAGCCCACCGACCGACGGCAGTTCCAGGAGATTCAACTGCTCGCCCGCAAAGCCTAGGTCGCCGCTGTCCGGCCGAGCGCGCGACCGCATCGAGCTTGCCGGAAGGCGCCGAGCCGGACGACCGCGTCGGCCGAGGCAGGAAGCTCCCGGACCTCCCAGATGCCCTCCGGACCACCACGACGGTCCTGCCACACGCGTGCGCACACGCCGAGGAAATCCTGGACGTCGGCATCGAGGAGCTGGGCCCGGCCGGCCGCCGCTGCCCGATGCAGTCGAAGGGTGCCCAGCCGAAGGTCCGCCGCCGCGGTGCGGTGCGGTGCGGTGCGCGAAGGGTACGCGCCGGAGACGGGGTGCGGGGATGCCGGGACCGCCCGGTTGCTGCCGAGGCTGATCCGGGACCGCACCCCGGGCCGGTGTTCGTCACCCATCGCCGTCCCGGCCCGGACAAGGTGGTCTCCCCACGCGATGTCTGCCCGGCCACAGGACCGGCCCGCCTCTCCTACGGGCGGGCCCGCGCGTTGCTGGACCAGCGCACCACTCCGCGCGGGCCGGGCACGGGCTGGGACCTGCACGAGTACCGTCACTCCGGGCTGACGCACCTCGGCGAGGCCGGGGCGAGCCTGCTGATGCCGATGCCCAAGTCCCCGCACAAGAAGCCGGCCCCCAGCACGACACGGCTGGATCCCACTTGCGCGGCTTGCCGGGATCGTCGGCCGGCTCTCCTCGCCCATGCCGCATGCGTAGCCCCCGGCAACGACCCTGCGCTCACTGTCACCTCGTGGCTTCGGGGGCGGACGCGGGCGCGGGTTGGGGAACATCGCGCATGCGGCGGAGCGGGGAGAAGAACACGAACCAGCCGGCCGCCCAGGAACCGATGAACGCCAGCCAGAGTGCGGGCCGCACCCCGATCAGGGTGCCGAGTACCCCGCCCAGAGCGCCGCCGAGCGGCAACGTGCCCCACACGACCCAGCGGACGGCCGCATTCATCCGGCCCATCAGCTCCGGCGGTGTCACCGATTGCCGGTAGCTGAGCTGGGCGATGTTGTAGACCATCCCCGAGAAGTACGCGATGCCCCAGCCCAGCGGGAACAGCAGCACTCCCCAGCCCTGCCAGGCGGCCGCCGCGATGACCTGCGGCGCGCTGAAGACCAGCATCGACACCCAGATGATGCGCGCCGAGCCGACCTTCTTGGCGAGCCGGCCGGCGAACGCTCCCCCGGCGATCCCGCCGATGGCCGCGCCCGCCATGATCAGCCCGGTCAGCGCGGGACGCACGTGCAGCACCCGGACGAGGAAGACCATCGCCAGCGCCGTACTCATGCCGCTGAACAGGTTCGCGGTGCCCGTGCACGCCACGACCCTGCGCAGAATGCTGTGCCCGAAAACGAACTTCAGCCCCTCGGAGATCCGGCGCCGCAGTGTCTCGTCCGCCGACCGCTCCGGCGGCGGCTCCTCCCGGGTCCTGATCCCGAGGATCGACAGGGCCGAGACCGCGTAGGAGACCGCGTCGGCCGTCATCGCCCCCGCGGCGCCGAACAACCCGACCAGCCCGCCGCCCAGACTCGGTCCCCCGAGCTGCGCGAACGCCTGGGTGGTTCCGAGCTTGCCGTTGGCGCTCATCAGGTCGTCGGCGCGGATGAGTGACGGCACATAACTCTGGTACGAGACGTCGAAGAACACCGAGCACACGCCCGCCGCCACCGCGACCACGTACAGCTGCGCCATCGTCAGGACGCCGAACGCCGCCGCCACCGGAACCGAGCCGATGATCACCAGACGGAGAACGTTGCAGACGATCATGATGGAACGCTTGGCAGCGCCGTCCACCATCGCACCCGCCGGCAACGCGATCACCGCGAACGCCAGCGTGGTGGCCGCGGTCAGCAATCCGACCTGGAACGTGCTCGCGTTGAGCGCGACGACCGCCAGCAGTGGTAGAGCGACCTGGGTGACCGCCGATCCCATCTCACTGACCGTCTGGCCACTCCACAGCAGCATGAAATCCCGCTGCCGCCATAGGCTCGGGCCATCGGTCTCCGACCCGGCATCCTGCACAACCTTCGCCAATTCCGTCACAGCACCAACTCCGTTCTCAGGTCCACGGCCCGGACCATGCCGCTGGTCACCAACACGCCGACGCGGTGCTCTCGGTTCTCGCCCCGAGTACCGCACGCTCGTCAACTGGACAGTGAACCGCAGCCGGTTGTACGCACACCGCTCGGCCTGCGCCTTCTCCCGGTCCACATCGTCCGGGGAGAAGAACCGCCCCTGCTCCGTCCGCGACTGCGCCCCGAAGAACGACCCATGCCGAGCTGCCTGCTCATCCGTCGGAGACTCGACCGCCACCGCGGCCCTCCGGAGATCGACAACATCGACCCGCCAAGACCCCGCTGCACGATCAGCCCCGGCCGACGGCGCCTCGGAGCAGGCCCCGGCCCCCGTCATCGCCCGATCACTGGGCTACCACGACAACAGCACCACCCACATCGCCACCGACGCCGGAGCCCCTGGAAGAACTACGCACCCGGCGACCACGCACGCCGAACGCCCCGCCTTGAGCTACGCGCCGGGCGAAAGATCACCCCGCTCTGCTGCCTTCACCCCACAGTGGTGACCATGCTGAACCGAGTAGCCGTCCTGTCCGACATTCACGGAGTCCTGCCGGCCCTGGAGGCAGTGCTCGCCGAACCAGACGTCAGCACCGCCGATCACATCGTGCTCACCGGCGACATCACCGCCGGCCCGCAACCGACCCAGGTTCTCGACCTGCTGACCGGCCTCGGCGACCGCGTCATCTGGATCAGCGGCAACGCCGACCGCGAACTCCTTGAATACCGCCGGGGGCAACGCGACACGATCCCCGACCCGATCGCCCCCTGGGCAGCCGAACAGCTCCGCGAGGACCATCTCGACCTTCTCGGCTCGTTGCCACGATCGGCCTCCCTCTCCCTGCGTGGCCTGGGGAAGGTGCTGTTCTGCCATGCGACCCCCCGTGACGACGAGGAGGTCGTCCTGGTCGACTCCCGCCTCGACCGCTGGAAGGAAGTCTTCAACGGACTCGATACGGACATCCGCACCGTGGTCTGCGGCCACACCCACATGCCGTTCGTCCGCCTCGCCCACGGCCGGCTCGTCGTCAACCCCGGCAGCATCGGCATGCCCTACGGAAGAACCGGAGCACACTGGGCCCTCCTGGGCCCTGGCGTCGAACTGCGGACCACGAACTTCGACATCGCGGCCGCCGCGACCCAGGTCGGTCAGGACTCGTCCTACCCCGAAATCACCGAGTGGGCCGACTACTTCCTGCACGCACGCGCGAGCGACGCAGACGCCCTCGGAGCCTTCGCCCCACGGGACGGACGCGACCACACTCCGTGACACCCGCCCCCCTTCCATGACAACGGGCAGCCGAACACCGACCACACGATCAACGACGTTTACCCATCTCGCCCCCGGTCGTGCACCGGCCGCCACGGCACTGATCGCCGCGTCCGGGCTGCCCTCCCGTCCGCCCGTCCGCCCGGCGGGCTGTTCCCGGGCTGTGCGGGCAGCCCGGACCGCCGACGGGACGGAAGCGATAGGCTCGTCTTGTAGGCACGCGATCCGACCACGGAGGCGGCCATGAGGGAAAACATCGAGTACCCGACTCCGTCGCAGGCCGAAGGCGAGAGGCTGGACGAGGACAGGGATCCGGCCGAGGAGCGGCACCCCGCCACCAGGCGCACCCAGCCGTCGCAGGCGGAGGGCGAGCGCCGCGCGGAGGACGAGGAGACCTGACACGGGCGGTATCCGTACGGCGGCCCCGCCGTACGGATACCGGGTTCGGTCAGCCGGACGAACCGCTGGGGCCCCGGCCTTCGGCGGGCAGGCGCGGCACCTGTCCGGCCAGGGCGAGCTCGACGAGCTGGCGCACCGTGTCCTTGTGCACGGGCGCGGGACGGAAGGACCGTCGGTAGACGAAGAATCCGTTCCACAGGTCGAGGAGTGCGTCCGCGTCGATGTCCGCGGGCAGATCGCCGCGGGCGATCCCGCGCTGTACGACGGCACGGGCCTGGTCGCGGCGCCGCAGCACGACGTCGAGGAAGGACTGGAGCAGGCCCGATTCGTCGGCCGCGGCCTCGATCAGACACAGCCGCGTGAAAGTGTCACGGGCGCGTGTGAGTTCGTCGATGCAGTCGAAGACCACGAGCAGTTCGGCTCGGGTGTCGTCGAGGTCGGGAATGGCGCGTACATCGGCGCGGGCGACGAGCACCTCGGCGGTCACCGCGGTCTTGTGCGGCCACCACCGGTAGAGGGTCTTCTTGGAGACCTTTGCGCGTACGGCGATCTCGTCCATGGTCATGCCGAGATAGCCGATCTCGGCGAGCAACTCGTCGGCCGCGCCGATGACCCGGTCGCGGACGTCCTCGCTGCGGGGCCGGCCGACCGGCCGCTGAGTGCTCTTCGCCATGGCACCCCATTCCGGGGCATGCCGGCACCCCACGTCAATAGGAAACGAATGGTTTCCCTCGGGAGTTATCCGAACGTGACCATGTGCGCAGGGAGATCGCACCTCTGGCCATTTTCCCGGCGGAGAGGTAGACATGGGAGTCGATTAAGGAAACTGCTCGTTTCCATTTTCGTCCGCCTGCATCGAGTGGAGGATCGCCCCATGCCCGCAGCCGACTCATCACTGCGCGACCGCGTCGCCGCCCGGCTCGACGAGTACAAGGACCGGCTTCTGGAGCTCAGCCACGAGCTGCACGGCGATCCGGAGACATCGTTCGCCGAGACCCGGGCCGCGGAACGGCTCGCGGTGCTGCTGGAGGGCGCCGGGTTCGCCGTGAATCGCGCGGTGTGCGATCTGCCGACCGCGCTGACCGCCGAGTACGGCAGCGGTGACCTGACGGTCGGGGTGTGCGCCGAGTACGACGCGCTGCCGGAGATCGGCCACGCCTGCGGGCACAACATCATCTGCGCCGCCGGCGCGGGCGCGGCCATAGCCCTGGCCGCGGCCGCAGACGAACTCGGCTTCCGGGTGAAGCTGCTCGGCACCCCGGCCGAGGAGGAGGGAGGCGGCAAGTGCTGATGCTCGAACGCGGTGCCTTCGACGATGTGACGGTGGCGATGATGGTGCACCCCTTCCCCGTCGACATCACGGACCCACGGGGCTCCAGCAACGCGGTCGCCCGCTTCGAGGTCGCCTTCACCGGCCGGGCGTCACATGCCGCCGCGGCCCCCGAGGGCGGGCTCAACGCCGCGGACGCGGCGGTGGTCGCCCAGGTCGCGGTGGGCCTGCTCCGCCAGCAGTTGCGGGACGGATACCGGGTGGCCGGGATCGTCCGTCTCGGTGGGGAGCGCACGAACATCATCCCCGAGCGCTCGGTGCTGGAGTACGAAGTACGCACCCCCACCGGCGAGGAGCTCACCGATCTCCGGGAACGGGTGCTGAACTGCTTCCGCGGCGCCGCGCTGGCCACCGGTACGACGATGGAGATGCGGCCGATCCAGCCCGACTACCTCGATCTGCGCCAGGACGCCGCGCTGATGGCCGCGTACGCCCGCAACTTGCGCGCGACCGGGCGGGAGGTGCCCGAGCCGGGCCCGGTGCCGCAGGGCACGGGTGGCTCCACGGACATGGGCAACGTCACCCACGCCCTGCCCGCCGTCCACCCCGGCCTCGGGGTGCTGGGGGCCCGGGGCATGCCGCACACACGGCAGTTCGCCGAGGAGGCCGCGAGCCCGGCGGGGGACGACGCGCTGCTCGACGGCGCACTCGCGATGGCGTGGACCGGCCTGGACCTCGCCTCCGACGCAAAGTGGCGGGCCCGCTGCGTGTCCGCGCGGCAACGCTGAGACACGCGGCGAGCCCGGCGCGGGACGGGTGCACCGGCATGGCCCGCCTTCTCTGTTGCGGAATCGAGTCCTCAGACACCGGGCACGGCCAGCCGCTGCACCTCCGCGTAGGAAGGGGCCCTCAGGTCCGTCGGCCGCCCGTCCCGGATGGCGGTCGCGGTCTCCACCGCCGCCGCCAGGGCTCTGCGGTACAACAGTGATCCGAGACTGACCCTGCGCACGCCGAGTGCGGCCAGTTCGGCAAGGGTGGGACCGGTCGGCGCGTACAGGACGTTCAACGGGACGACGAGAGTGGCGGCCAGTTCGGCGATCCGGTCCGGATCCGACAGCCCCGGCACGAACACCCCGTCCGCACCGGCCTGTTCGTACGTCGCCAGCCGTGTCGCGGTCTCCTCCTCCTGGCGGCCCGACCAGTGGGTGTCGGTGCGGGCGTTGATGAACAGCTCGGGCACGGCGGCCTTCACCGCCGCGACCTTCGCGGCGTGCAGCTCCACCGGGGCAAGGGTGCCGTCGGGGCGGCCGTCCTCCAGATTGATCCCCGCCGCGCCCGCGTCGTACAACTTGCTTGCCAGCTCGGCCACTTCCGCCGCGTCGTCACTGAATCCGCCTTCGGCGTCGACCGTGAACAGGAAGGAGTCCTGTCCGAGTCGGCGGGCCAGCGCCAAGGTCGCCTCGACTGCGGCGGCCGCCCCGTCCGGCAGACCGACGGCCGCGGCCACACCGAGGCTGGTGGTGCCGACGGCTGCGAAGCCCTGCGCCACCAGCGCGGCGGCCGAGGCATGGTCCCAGGCGTTGGGCAGCAACAGCGGGGTGGCGGCCTGGCGATGCAGACGGGCGAAGGCGGTCAGCGGGCGCTGGAGCAGGCCGTCGGCCAGGGCCAGGGCGTGGGCACGGCCGGGGCAGACGCGAGGTGGGGCGCCGAAGGCGAGCGGTACGGGATGTGCGCGACCGGCCGCCGCGAGGTCGAGCAGCACCCGGTCGCCCTCGGCGAACCGGGCCACGGTGGTGCGCAACCAGGCGACACTCGCCCCGGCCGGACCACCGTCCGCAGTCGGCGGCTCCGGAACAAGCGCCGGGTCGGCGAGCGCCGCCCGCACGTCCGCATAGCGGCCGAACTCGTGCATCGTGCAGGTCATGGCTCCGACGCTAGAGCCGAAACGGTTCGGTACCGGCCGAACCGTCCCGGCGGCGTCAGGCCCTTCGGCGGGCAACGGGGAAGCCCGCCTCCTGGGGCGGCGGCTCGTTCGGGCGCACGGTGCCGCCCTGTGCGGGTCGCGGCCGGTGAGGACGAGGAGGCGAGGAGGCGATCGACATGGCTCGCGTCGGCCTCGGTGGGGAGTGCCGGGGCGTACTTGCCGAAGGAGTCGCGCACGGAGTCGACGAGCCGTGCGGCGATCTCGGGACAGCCCTCAGGGAGTCTCACCGGCACGGTCGACGGCGGCCTTGGTGAGGACCGCGGAGGTGCCGACGACGGTTCCCGCCGGGCCGGCGTCGCCGGCTTCGGCGAGGACCGTGCGTTCCCCGAGGAACGCGTACGTGGTCCGGTCGAAGACCCACTGCGTCTGCTCTCCGTGTGCCGTGCGGGCGACGGCAACACCCTCGCGTCCCGTGCCGTCGTGGGCCGCCTGGATCACCGTGACCCCGGGGATCTTCGCGGCGGCCCGGTAGAGCGCGGCGCCGACCCGCGGTGGTGCCCATGTCTCGGCCAGCAGGTCACCGATCGCGGTGAAAGCGCGCTGGTCCGGGTCCTGGCCCTGTCCCCGGGTCTCGTCCCGGATCAGCTTCAGCAGGGCGTCGGGGTCGGTGGGCAGCGATGCGACGTAGGCGTGGGTGGGGTTGCCGACCGACGGGCCCGAAGCGTGCAGGGTGCTCGGACGGGGCGTCGCCCCCGGTCCGTCGAGGGTGTCGACGGGTCCGTCGGCGCCGGGCCGGGTGGCGGGCTCGCCCGCCTCGCGCAGCAGGCCGGGGCGACTGCCGTCGGCGGACAGCCACACCTGCCGCGTGTGCACGGGAGGCATCGTCACGGGGCCTCCCCCGGCGCTCTGCGCGGCGTAGGCGACCTTGCTCTCGACGTACACGAACTGGTCGGCGCGGACCGTCGGCTGCTGCTCTCCGGCGGCGGCGAGTGCGATGCGGTCGAGGAGCCGCGTTGCCTCGGGAGCGCCGGTGGCGCCGCCGCCCGCGACCTCGGTGGGGCCGGGCCCCGGCGCGTCCGCGAGGTTCACCACCACGACGCCGCCGACGGCCAGCGCGCAGGCTGCGGCCGGCGCCGCGAACCGGACCAGATGCCGACGCGGGCGCGTGGCCCGTGCGGTGAGCCTGCCGGGCGGTTCGGCGAGGGCGGCCTCGGCCAGCAGTGCCTGCTTCAGCAGCAGTTCGCGGTCGGGCGTCAGGCCGGGGACCGGTGGCGGGGGCAGCAGACCGGTGAGGCCGAGGCGTTCGTTCTCCTCGGACGGGTGGTCCGTGGGGTGCCGCGGGGTGGTGTTCATCCGTGGTTCTCCTGGCTGGACGAGCGGACCGCGGGGATGCGGCCCGGTACGGGCTTGTCGGAGGTGGCAGTGGGTTCGCAGCCCTCCGCCGCGCCCGGCCGGCCGGCTCCGGACCGCCCGGACCGCGCGCGTGCGGCGCGGGCCTCGGCGTCGGCGAGCTCGCGCAGTCGGGTACGGGCGCGGGAGAGGCGTGAGCGGACGGTGCCGACCGGTACGCCGAGTGCCTCGGCCGCCGCCGCGTAGTCCAGGCCTTCCCACACCACGAGGGTGAAGACCTCCCGGTCGCGGCGCCGCAGTCGGGCGAGTGCGGTGTGCGCCGCACGCAGTTGCTCGGCATCCGCGAGGTGTGTGACCAGGTCGTCGACGAAGTCCGGGACGGAGCCGCGTTCCGGGACGCGGGCGAGCGCGATGTCACGGTGTCGGCGGGCGCGTGCGTTGCGGCGCATGATGTTGGTGGCGATGCCCAGCAGCCACGGGCGCAGGCTGTCCCCTTCGGGGCGCAGCTTCTCCCGGCTGCGCCACGCCTCCAGGAAGGTCACCGAGACGACGTCCTCGGCCTCCGCCCAGTCGCCGGTCACGCGAAGGGCGTAGCGGTACAGCACCTGGGAGTGCTCGTCGTACAGCTCTCCCAGCGCGCTGCGGTCCCCGCAGCGGAAGCGATTCCTCATGAGTGATTCCACACTCTGCTCTGCCGCGTCCGTTGCGCCGGTTCCCGTGACGTGCACCACATGCGCCGTCCGGGGCCGTGACCCCGCAGCCGATGTGACGCGCCTCACTGGAACTCCGGCACCCGGCGACGCAGTGCAGGTCATGACCAATTCTTCCCTGCCCCGCCGGAGTGTCCTGCGGACCATGGCTCTCGCCGTGGCCGTGGTCGGCACCGCGACGCCCGCCCTGGACACCACGGCCTTCGCCGCCGAGCCGCAGACGTACGCCCTCACGATCAAGCACCTCGACCGCACCGGCCGCCCGACGGGGTCGTACGAGACGACCGTCACCGGAATTTCCGGTCCGGGTGCCGACGAGGTCGTCCAGCCGCACGACGCCTCCGGCACGATCACCGTGCGGCTGCCCAAGGGCCGTTATCTGCTGAACAGTTCCCTGACCTCCGGTGACGGCGCGGACGGTACGGACTGGATCGTCCAGCCGCGCCTCGACCTGGACCGCGACACCACCGTGACCGTCGACGCGAGGACCACGGCGCCCGTCGACGTACGGCCGCCCGACCGCTCGGCGGGCTTCCTGCACAGCGCGATGGTCGTCGAGGTCAGGCACCAGGGCGCCGAACGGCTCGTCAACCTGATCTCCTCCACGGCGAATCTGCGCGTCGCGCACCTGGGCCCCGACGCCGAGGCCGGATCGGTGAAGCAGTGGTTCGACGCGTACTGGACCACCGAGAGCATCGACTACGCGCTCGGTTACGTCTTCACCGGCACCCGCGCCCTGACCGGGCTCACCCGGCACCCCGCCGCCAAGGACCTGGCCACCGTGAAGGTCCGTGGCGCCGCGCTGCCGGGCACGGCGGGGACCGGGTCCGTCGATCTGCAACCGAGTGCCGGCCTGACCGTCGGGCTCTCCCGGGCCCTGCCGACTCCCGGCACCGCCACCTACCTCGTGACTCCGGAACGCGGCAACTGGGACATCACCTACCTGGCTCCCCGTGCGCCCGGCGGGGCGGCGAACCGCTACTCCGCCGAGGGCGTCGCCGTGCGCGCCGGAAGCACGACCACCCATGTCTTCGACAACGCCGTCTTCGGCCCCGGCCTCACCGGCCGCCCCGGCGTCGTGCGCGACGGCGACCGGATCACCGTCGACGTCCCGCTGCTCACCGACGGCGGTGGCCACGTGCCTTCGTCGCCGTCGTACGCCTCGGCCTCGACCACACTGCACCGCGACGGCGTGCTCGTCGGGACGCAGTCCGGCGCACCCGGCCGGGCCGAGTTCACCGTGCCGCCGGGACGCGCGACGTACCGGATCACCAGCACGGTGAAGCGCACCGGCGCGCCCGGCGCCGCCACCCGCGTGACCGCGTCGTGGACCTTCACCTCGGGCACGACCACCGGTCCGGCCCCGGTACCGGTGAGCGCCGTGCGGTTCTCCCCCTCGCTCAGCCCCACCGGCACCGCCGCGGCGGACGCCGCACTCCGTGTCCCCGTCACGGTGCAGGGTGCCGCCGCGAACGGAAAGCTCCGCTCGCTGGCCGTGTCCGTCTCCGTGGACGGCGGCGCCTCGTGGACCCGCCTGCCGGTCGAGCGCGGCGCCGTCACGATCCACAACCCGGGCGCGGGCACCGGCGTCTCCTTGCGCGCGGAGCTGACCGACACCGACGGGCACACCCTCACCCAGACCATCGTCGACGCCTACCGCACGCAGTGAATCCGCCGGACCCCGTGCCCCGGACACACGGCCTCACCGTGCGGTGGTGACCGGAACGGTCCGGAGCAGGCCGGGGTGTCGACGTCGGCGTGGTGCCCGCGGTCCGTGGGCCGCCCGCCGCGTCGACACCCCGGCCGGACTCGGATCGTCTGCGGCGCCGCCCCTGGCCGATCCGCAACCGGGCGAAGAACCCGGCCGACACCGAGGGTCGTTGAGCGACAACCATCAGAAACACGCCACTGCCGGACCACACATTTCAAGCCATGGTCATCTGCGGTACCCCGACGGGCCATCCTGAGCGGAGACACTGCCCGCGTCCCATACGCACGGGGTGCACAGACGAAGGAAGTACCGATGGATCGCAGATCGTTCATGGCCACCACAGGCAGCGCATCGCTGGTGGGCGGTGCGCTCGCCGCCGGCGCGGGACTGGCGGCGCCGGCGGCCGAGGCCGCTCCGCACCGGCCCGGCAAGGGCCGGACGGTTCGGTTCAACATCATCAGTGACATCCAGGGCGACCTCGCCGACTTCGGCAAGGCCCTCGACGATCTGCACCGCATCAACCCCGGCAGTGCCGGCCTCGGCATAGCCGGCGACATCACACCGCGCGGCTACGACTTCGAGTACGCGGCGGTCCGCCAGACCCTCGCTCGGCACCCGCACCCCAAGAACGTCGCGTGGGCCATCGGCAACCACGAGTTCTACGTACCGAAGTACAGCGACCCGAACACCCTCGCCCAGGACACCTGGCCCAACGGCACCACCGAGGACTCCCTCTTCCGCAGCTTCTACAACTTCGCGGAACGCAACAAGGTCTACTCGGAGACCTCGTTCGGCGGCGTCCCCGTGCTCAGCCTGGGCACCGAGCGCTACTCCCACTACCACGACGCGAAGCTGTGGGACGAGGTGTGGATCAGCGACGAGCAGTTCGCCTGGCTGGAGGACCGCCTCGCGTACTGGGCGCGCCGCCGTCGGCCCGTCATGGTGCTGACCCACCACCCGCTGCCCAACACGGTGTCGGGCACGCACAACAAGCTCTACCTCAACGACTACCTCCAGCCCGACCGGCTCCTGTCGATCCTGGGCCGCCACAAGGACGTGTTCCTCTTCTCCGGGCACACGCACTGGGACCTCAATCTGTCCGACTGGGTGGTGCGCCGTGTGGTCCCCGGCACCGGCAACCTCGAAGGGTTCACCGTCGTGAACACCTCGGCCGTCCAGGTGGGCTGGATGGATGACGGCAAGGGCGGCGAGGTCTCCCTCGGCGGTGCCTTCAACCAGGGGCTCCAGGTCGAGGTCGGTCCCCACTCCGTCGTCATCAAGGCCCGCGACTTCACCACGGGCACCTGGCTCAAGCAGCTGACGGTCCCGCTGCACACCAAGTCCTGACAAAATCCGGGTCCTGACGCGCACCAGGCCCTGACCCACCGCGGGGCGGATGCCACACCGATGTCCGGTGCGGCATCCGCCAGGGGCACCCGTCGGACCAACGGGCCGAGCCCGACGCTCACTTGGGCAGCCACGCCCGCCACGTGGACTCGTTCTTCCGCACCCAC